>CAZMNI010000042.1:0-12019 GCA_964567615.1 uncultured Chryseobacterium sp. | reverse complement strand
CCCGGGACGACGACACAATCGTGGTCGAGGAACAACCGACGGAGTTGAAGGGCAATGAACCGCATGGGGGACGAATGTACGTCCCCGCTACCGAGTCAGCAAGACCGTCCCCTCCCGAAGCTGGGGGCCTTCGCGCAAGCGGTGCACCATCCGCCACACGTACAGCCCGTCCGCGGCGTAATGCGCTCCGCCATCCACATCGCCGACCCACGGCACGGCAGGGTCCTCGCTGTAAAACACCCGCTCGCCCCAGCGGTCGAAAATCTCGAGCCGGAAGTCCCGCGGATCCACCCCCTCAACCCGGAAGGCATCGTTGATTCCGTCGTTGTTCGGCGTGAATGCATTGGGGACATAGACCGGATAGAACACATCCACAAACACGCTGTCCCGTCCGACGCAGCCGACGCCGGAGACCGCGTGCAGCACGTACCACCCGGGTTCATAGGAAAGCACTTCAGGCGTTTCGCAGTAGCTGCACGAAAGCAAGTCTGCCGGCGTCCACCACAGCGAGTCCGCGGCGGCTGATCCGAAGAGGCGGATGCGCTCGCCGAAGTCGACACGGCGTACCTCGGGCCCGGCTTCGACCCAAGGGGGTTGGACCACTTGGACGGTGATTTGGTCGCTGGCAACGCAGCCGAATGCATCCGTCACGAACACTGTGAACGTCGTGGTTTCTACCGGGAAGACCGACGTGGTCGGAGAAGATGGGCTGCCCGCAAGCGCTTGCGGATGCCAGCTCCATGCCACCCCGTCCGAGGCGCTCACCGTGGTGGCTGACCCGCGGCAGATGTCCTCGCCCCCGCTGGCCGTCGCGCTGGGCGTGACCACCTCGACGGTCACTGTGTCAGTGCCTGTGCCACAGGCGTTTGCGATTGTCGCTACATAGGTGGTGGTGGCCGCGGGCGTGGCGTAGGGCTGCTGCAGCCACACGTTGTTCAAGCCGGTGGAGGGGGACCAAAGCCACGATTCCCCGTCCCCCGCCTGCAGCGTCATGCCTTGCCCGATGCACAGGTGCTGCACCGGCCAGGTCGTGCCGCCGGGCAGGCCTTGGGCCACGTAGAGCGTCACCGACTCGTCCGCTGTGCAGCCCTCGGGCGAAACCAACGTGGCCGTGTACGTCGTTGTGGCCGTCGGCGAAGCCGTCGTCACCGGCGCCGAAGGGCTGCCGAGGCCCGCCACTGGCGACCACGTCACCGAGGCACCACCGGTCGCTTCGAGGGTGACCACGTCCCCCGCGCACAGCGGCAGGTCCTGCGTGATGTCCGTTTCCATTTCCACCACCACCACCGTCACGCTCGCCGACCCGTCGCCACAAATGTTGGACTCGCTGACCGTGTACGTCGTGGTTTCGAGCGGCGTCGCGACCGGGTTCGCCCCGGAAGTCGTGCTCAGGGTGGGGTCCGGCGACCACTGCAGCCCCCCGTCCCCGGAGGATTCCCACGCCTGCAGCGTCACCGACTCGCCGGGACACAGGGCCTCGACCACGTCCACCGTGGGCAGCGGCAATTCGGCGATGACCAATGTAGCGTACGCCGTGTCGGGCGTGAGGCAGCCCTCTGTGCCAGCCGCGCTGGACACGACGAGCATGACATCCCATGTGCCCGGGGAGTCGAAGGTGTGGACCGGGTTCTCGGTGGAACTGGTTTCGAGGTCGCCGAAGGTCCAGGAATAAATCGAGCCGCCGATGGAGGTGTTCACGAATTGGACCGGTTCGCCTGGGCAGAGGACAGGCGGCGCCTGGATGTCGATGTCGGCGATGAGTGCGCCGAGGGTGAACTTGAAAACGCCGAGGTTGCAGTTCGTCGAGAGGTTGACTTCACTGGCGGCGCCGTCGGTGACCGGGAAGTCGTCGTAGCCGCCGCAGCCGGCGCACACCGCTTGGTACACCGTGCCGTTTTTGTCGAACCGCGAGGTGCCACCGTCCACGTGCTCGTTCGAGAACGGGCCGCCGAGGAAGGTGCCGTAGGTCAGAGCCGTCGCATCCGGCGCCAGGATGCCGAGCCAAAAATCGCTCCCATCCGTCGAGGCGTCCACATCGGGTTCGCCGGGCGTGACGGGCATGCCCGAGGTGGTGGAGGTGGTGGCGTACGCCGAGTTGAACGCGTTCGTGTCGCCGCCCCACCCGCACAGGTAGATTTCTCCGCAGTCGCTTACGAGGAAGGCCGTGGGGCTGATGTCCACCCCGTTCGGGATGTTCGCGCCCACCCGTGTGACGAATTGGGTGGCCGACAGGTCGGGCGTGAACCGGACGATGAACGAGCTGCCGTTCGGATTGGCGGCGTATGTGCCTGTTCCTGAGATGGATATGGAGCCCGTGGTTTGGCCGCAGAGGTAGGGCCTTCCATCGGTATCCACCTGGACGAGGTACGCCTGGTCGTAGGCGCTCGACCCGAAGAAGGTCGCGTCTGCCAGCGTCCACCCGGCCCCGCCCGCGGTCACGTCCAGGCGGACCAAATACGCATCCGCCACCCCGTTGAAACTCCCATCAAATCCCCCGGTCGTACTGATGAAGTCGGTGCTTTGGGTCCCGCCCGCGACGTAGGCGCGGACCGGGGCCTCCGGCGCAAACGCAATCGCATACGCCGCATCGTCGTCGCTCCCCCCGAGGAACGAGGCCAGCTCGAGGTCGGACAAGTCCGGCGAAAAGCGGCACACCACCCCGTCGTTCACCCCCTGCAGCGACGGCTCGAAGGCCGCCACCGTCGGGAAGTTCGCACTCTGCGTCACGCTGGCCACCCACGGCCGCCCCGTCGGATCCACGTTCACTTCTCCGCGGCAGACGTCGCCGTAGTTGTAATTCAGCGGATCCGCGAGGTTGATGCCGTCGTTGCCCGTCCCGCCCAGGTAGGTCCCCGCAAGCAAATCCCCAGACCCCAAATCCAACCGCACCACGGCCATGTCGCACCCCTCGGCGTAGGCACCGAAGAAGTGGTAGCCGCCCAAATCCACAAACGGCCCCCCCCCAAACACGGTCGAGTAGGCCCCGAACGTCGTCGGAAAATTCGACGACCCCGTCGTGCCCATGATGTACACGTCACCGTCCGCACCGGCGACGATGCTGTGCGGATATTCCATGGCGGATCCGCCGAGGTAGGTGCTGTGCTCGAGGGTGCTGCCGTCGGCACTGAAAAAGCTGATGCCCCAATCGAACTCGCCGCCAAGTGCAGCCGTGGCGATGGCCCCCGGTGTGGTCGGGTAGGTGCCGCCGCCCGAGCGGATGCCGGCACCGGCGAGGAGGCGGCCGTCGGCGTCGTACGCCGCGGTGAAGCCCCAGTTGTCTGCGGTGGCGCCGATGTACGAGGCGAATTGGAGTTCCGGGTCGATGACGAGCGGAAGGGCGGGGTCGTATGGGTCGAGGGCGTACCGGACGCGGGTGCGGCCGTCGGCGAGCGGTTCGAGGTGGTACCGGCAGGGGACCTCGACGAGCTGGGAGCCGTGGAGTTGGTAGGCGAAGGGAGGGGCTTCGACCACTTCACCCCAGGTTCCGTCGGGACCGATGGGGTGGACGAGGGCCCCGTCCGGACGCACCCACGTGGCAGCACCGGCGTACAGGGCAGATATCTCCGATGGGTCGGCCCCCGGTGCTACGTGGAATTCGTGCTTGAACCCGTCGAGTCGGCCGGGTTCGCCGCGCACCACCCAATCGATGCCCGGGTACAGCCCGGCATACCGCACGGTGCCGGCAGGGTGCACGCGGCTCGCCCAGCGCGCCGGGTCAGCCCCGAAGTAGTAACTCTCGGTGTGGTGGGACCGACCGGAGCCCGAGGCAGGTGCCTCCGTGTTCGCCCCTTCCCACGTCAACGTCCACCCCCATGCGCCCGGACCGTCAGGCACTGTGCGCCGCGCGCCGTGGGACGCCGCAGGGCCCCACCATTCCGAGGTCCATCCCGCATCCGTCAACCAAACAGCGCCGCCCTCGAGCCGGGTCCGGAAACGCACTTCGTCTGGCCATTGCCCCCCGTTGGGCGTGAATACCGCCCCACCTTCCTCGGCATGCGCATGGGCCGCCACGGCACGCGGCCGCTCGCCTCCCGCCCAGAGCGGAAGCACAGCGAACCAAGCCGCCCCGGAAAGGGCCACTGCCCAGCGTCCTCCCATGCCTCCAAGTAACGCAAAAACCCCCGACCGAGTTGCCTCTTTCTCAGCTCAATTCCTCGGTGAGCAACCGCATCTCGATGACCGGTGACATCCGCTCGTGGAGGATGCGGTACACCGCGTCGGCAATGGGGAGCTGCACTTGGAAGCGTTGGTTCATTTGGTAAATCCCACGGCTCCCGTTGAACCCCTCGGCCACCATGTCCATTTCCATGATCGCTCCTTTGACGCTGTAGCCCTTGCCGATCATCATGCCGAGCGTGCGGTTGCGGCTGTGCGGGCTGTAGGCGGTGACGAGCAAATCGCCGAGGTAGGGGCTGGCCTTCACGTCCCGGTCCACCTGGTGCACCGCCGCGAGGAACCGCTGCATTTCTTGGGCCGCGTTCGAGATAAGGACGCTCAGGAAGTTGTCGCCGTAGCCGAGGCCCAGCGCTACCCCGGCGGCGATGGCATAGATGTTCTTCAGCACCATCGCCAGTTCCGTTCCGAAGACGTCCTCGGAGACGGCCACACGGATGTAGCGTGTGGAAAGCAAGTCCGCCATGCGGCGCGAGAGGCCGGCATCGGGGCAGGCGACGGTGAGGTAGCTCAGCTTTTCGCGGGCAACTTCCTCTGCGTGGCACGGGCCGGCGATGAGGCCGAGCCGCTCGTACGGGATGAGGAACTGCTTGTGCAGGTAGCGCGCGGGGATGCTGTCAAACTCCACCACCATGCCCTTGACCGCGCTGAAAATCACCTTGTCCGCCATGCCTTGCGGGCGGTGCGCTTCGAACGTGGCGTGCAGGTGCATGGACGGAATGGCCACGATGAGCAGGTCGCACGCGTCCACCACCTGCTGCATGTTCGTGGTGACTTTGAGCGCAGTAGGCGGGAAAGCAATGCTTTGGATGTAGTGGGGATTGCGCCCATAATGGGCCAAATATTCCGCCGTCTCCTCCCGCCGGACCCACCAGTGGAGCTCGCCGAGGTTCGTGAGGAGCATCTTTGCAATGGCCGTGGCCCAGCTTCCGCTGCCCAACAAGCCGATCCGCGGTTCCTGCGACATGGGCGCGAATGTAGCCCCGCGCTACCTTTGCGCCCCATGAGCGACGACCTCCTGAAAAAAGTCATTAGCCACGCGAAAGAGTACGGCTTCGTGTTTCCGTCAAGCGAGATCTACGACGGGCTGTCTGCAGCGTACGATTACGGCCAGCTCGGGGCGGAGCTCAAGCGCAACATCGCCCAGTACTGGTGGACCGCGATGGTGCGGATGCACGAGAACATCGTGGGCATCGATGCCTCGATTTTCATGCATCCTACGGTGTGGAAAGCCTCCGGCCACGTGGACGCCTTCAACGACCCGCTGATCGACAACAAGGATTCGAAAAAGCGGTACCGCGCGGACGTGCTCATCGAGGAGCACATCGGCAAGATCGAAGGCAAGATCCGGAAGGACGTGGAGAAGGCGGCGGCGCGGTTCGGCGAGGCCTTTGACGAGGCACAGTTCCGGTCGACGAACCCCCAGGTGCTTCGGCGGCAGGAGGAAATCGACGCGATCAACGCCCGGTTCAAGGCGGCGATGGAGGCGGGCGATTTGGCAAGCGTCAAAACCCTCATCGAGGAACTCGGCATCACCGATCCGGAAACCGGCAGCCGCAACTGGACGGATGTGCGCCAGTTCAACCTGATGTTCAAAACGGAACTCGGCGCCGTCAGCGGCGAATCGGGCATCGTTTACCTGCGTCCGGAAACGGCCCAGGGCATCTTCGTGAACTACCTGAACGTGCAGAAAAGCGGGCGGATGAAGCTCCCCTTCGGGATCGCCCAAATCGGCAAAGCCTTCCGCAACGAGATCATCGCCCGCCAGTTCATCTTCCGCATGCGGGAGTTCGAACAGATGGAGATGCAGTTCTTCGTCAAGCCCGGCACCCAAGCCGAGTGGTACGAATACTGGAAGCAGGAGCGGCTCCGTTGGCACAAAGCCCTCGGCCTCGGCGACACCCGCTACCGCTTCCACGACCACGTGAAGCTCGCCCACTACGCAGACGCCGCGTGCGACATCGAATTCGAGTTCCCCATGGGCTTCAAGGAGCTCGAGGGCATCCACAGCCGCACGGACTTCGACCTGCGCCAGCACGAAGAATTCAGCGGCAAAAAACTCCGCTTCTTCGACCCCGAGACTTCCGAGAGCTACATCCCGTACGTGGTCGAAACCTCGGTCGGGCTCGACCGCCTCTTCCTCGCCACCCTCAGCGCGGCCTACACGGAAGAGCGGCTCGACGACGGCTCCGAGCGCACGGTCCTCCGCATCCCGGCAGCCCTTGCCCCGGTCAAGGCGGCCGTGCTGCCCCTCCTGAAGAAGGACGGCCTGCCCGAAAAAGCCGAAGAGGTCCTGCGCACCCTGCGCCTCCACTACAACGTCCAGTACGACGACAAGGACGCCATCGGCCGCCGCTACCGCCGCCAAGACGCCATCGGCACCCCCCTGTGCATCACGGTGGACCACGACACGTTGACGGACCATGCCGTCACGGTCCGCGACCGGGACACCATGGCCCAACTCCGCATCCCCATCTCCGAGCTCGCGGCCCACGTCGAATCCCGCGTAGGCCTGGCCTCCCTCTTCGCCTGAACATGCACCTCTCTGACCTCGACCTCGCAGGCCGCCGCGCGCTCATCCGCGTCGACTTCAACGTCCCCTTCGACGACGCCGGCCGCATCACCGACGACACGCGCATCCGCGCCGCCCTTCCGACCATCGCCTACGTGCTGGACGCCGGCGCTTCGGTGGTCCTGATGAGCCACCTCGGCCGGCCAAAAGGCGTGACCCCTTCGCTTACCCTGCGGCCCATCGCCGACCACCTCGCCGCGCTGCTCGGCCGGCCCGTGGTCTTTGCGCCGGACTGCGTCGACGACAAGGCGCTCGACGTCACCCAAGCCCTGCAACCGGGCGAAGTCGCCCTGCTCGAAAACCTCCGCTTCCACCCGGAAGAAGAGGCCGGGGACGAGTTCTTCGCCGGCTTGCTCGCAGAAAACGGCGATGTCTACGTGAACGACGCCTTCGGCACGGCCCACCGCGCCCATGCCTCGACCGCGGTCATTGCAAAGTTCTTTCCCGAGGACAAGGCCTTCGGGCTCCTGATGGCCGGCGAAATCGACGCCCTCGAGCGGGTTCTCGCACGGCCCGAAAGGCCGTTGACCGCGCTGATCGGCGGGGCGAAGGTCAGCTCGAAGCTCGCCATCGTCGAGCACCTCATCGGCCGGGTCGACCGGCTCATCATCGGCGGCGGCATGGCCTTCACCTTTGCCCGAGCGCAAGGCGGCTCCATCGGAACGAGCCTCTTCGAAGCGGACCTCGTTCCCACCGCCCGGAACATCCTCGACCGGGCTGCCGCTGCCGGCACGGAATTGCTTCTGCCCTCCGACACGGTCGTGGCCGAGGCCTTTGCCGCCGATGCCCCTTCGTGGGTCGTTCCTGCCGGGGCCATCCCCGACGGTGCGATGGGCCTCGACATCGGACCGGAGACGCGCGAACGGTTTGCGGACGCCATCCGCACCTCGAAGACCCTGCTGTGGAACGGCCCGATGGGCGTCTTCGAATGGGAGCGCTTCGCAACCGGCACCTTCGCCATCGCAGAGGCCTTGGCCGACGCCACCGCCCACGGCACCTTCACCCTCGTCGGAGGCGGCGACAGCATCGCGGCACTCTCCGCATCGGGCTTGACGGACCGGGTGAGCTACGTCTCCACCGGAGGCGGCGCCATGCTCGAATACCTCGAAGGCCGCGTCCTCCCGGGGATTGCTGCCATCCAGGCCTGAGTTCAGCGTCCTGAAGTGCGCAACACGTCGAGCCGCACGCGCACCACTTCCTGCACGAGCTCCAGGGGGAGCGCACGGTCGTGCGCCAAACGGATGGCCCCCTTGCTGAACCCGATGCCCGCAGCTTCGAGCGTCGGGGCGAGCAAAACCACCGTCGCTGGGCCCGGGAAGATGCCGATGTGGTGCTTGAAGGCCGCATAATGCACCACATGCTTCGTGAGGCGAAACGTCGGCATGCCCCATGCGATGCAGGTCGTGGCGTCGGACGGCAAAGCAGCTGCAAGCGCGTCGTGTACCGCCTGCAACCGTGGACGAACCGCTTCTGAACACGCGGCATGGTACGCGGCAATTTCCGTAGTCATGGCCCCGAACCTACGCCAAACACCCCACCTTCGCAGCATGGAAGATTCCCATGCCCTTCCGCTCTTTGCGGGGTACGACCCGGCCGACGCGCTTGGCGCGGTAAAACCCCCGATCCACCTCGCATCGGCATTTTGCTTTCCCTCGGCAGAAGCGGCTGCGGAACTCTTTCAGGCCTCGCATGCGGGCGCCCCATCCGCTGAAGGGTTCATTTACAGCCGCCTGTCGAACCCCACCCTCGAGGTCGCAGAACGCCGGCTCGCCGCGTTCGACGGAGCCGCAGAAGCGTGCCTGTTTTCCAGCGGCATGGCGGCCATTTCGACGGCAGTGCTGGCGTGGAGCGGTCCGGGAAGGGCGGTTTGGGGCATCGGGTCGCTCTACGGGGGGAGCGACCGGTTTCTGTTCAGCATGTTGCCCGAATGGGGCATTCCCGTCCGCCGCGTCGCCCACCTCAACGGGCTCGATGCAGCATGGGCAGAGGCCGGTGAACTGCCCGGTATCCTGTACGTTGAAACGCCCGGGAATCCGACGATGGACGTGCACGACCTCCGCGCGGCCGTGGCATGGGCTCGGAAGCACGAGCGGCCCGACCACCCCATCCGGGTGTTGGTGGACAACACGTTCCTCGGGCCCCTGCTCCAGCAGCCATTCAAGTTGGGCGCGGACCTCGTGCTGTATTCCGCCACAAAGTACCTCGGGGGCCACAGCGACGTGGTGGCCGGCGCGTGTACGGGTGGCGGAGAGGCCATCGCACGGGTCCGCAGGCACCGCCACCTGCTCGGAGGTGCACTTGACCCGTTCTCCGCATGGTTGCTCACGCGCAGCATGGAGACGTTGGAAATCCGCGTGTTGCGGCAGCAGGAAACGGCAGGGAAGGTGCTCGCCTTCTTGCGCGAGCATCCACGGGTCATCCGGCTCCGGTCGGTGCATCCGGACGACCTCGATCCGGTCGCAGCCGACGTGCAGGCGGCCCAAACCTCCGGACACGGCGCCATGCTCGCCTTCGAGATCGACGGGGGCCGCGAGGCGGCGTTTGCCGTGCTCAACCGGCTGAAGACCGTCCGGCTCGCGGTGAGCCTCGGGTCGACCGAGTCCCTGGCGACCCACCCGGCGAGCACCACGCACAGCGCCATTCCCGCGGAGGAACGCGCACGGCTGGGCATCGGGGAAGGGCTGATCCGGCTCAGCGTGGGGCTGGAGCCGGCGGAGGCGCTTGTGTCGGATTTGGCCCGAGCGCTCGACGCAGCACGCTGAAAGTCAGTTTGTAATTCGCCGACCTACGGCGTCGAGCAGCTCGGAGAGCGACCCGCCCTCCGACGTGGCCGCCCACACCTGCGCACCGCTTTCGCACGCCACCAACTTGGCGCTCAGAAAGGAACGTCCACCCACACACGACTCGCGCAACAGCACGACGGCCTGCGCACCGGCCAACGAGCCCGCCTGCACCACGCTCGATTCCTCGTACAGACCGTCCATCGAACGGCGCTGCTCCGCAAGCAACGCATCCAGCGCCCGCCGCTCCAGCACGCGGTAATGGCGGAGCAACCGCACCGCCGCAAGCTCCTCCAGGGCGAGTGGGTCGCCCGGTCCCCGGCAGGTCGTCGCGCCGAGTGCCACGACGAACACCTCGCGGATGCCCGCATGCTCTTCGGGCCGCAACGTGACTTGGACGCCCCGCGGATCCTCAGCAACCGCGGGCTGTACTGCAGCAGAACCCGCAGCCGACGGCGGCGTCACCTTCGTCATCGCTGCATGCCAAACGGGAGGATACCCCAGCACCCACGCCCACAGCGGCCAAACAACGATGCCCCCGATGGCCGCTCCCACATTGACGCTCTTGGCCTTGTGGATGACCCCTTGGTAGGTGCGGTAGTCCGGGTGCTGCAACTCCACCCCGAGGGAATAGCCAGAAATCTTCGCATCCCGGTGCAGGTAGGGCGTTGCACCCACCTCCAGCCCGTCGAGTTTCACGCGTGCGCCGGCCGGCTCACTGGTGATCAGCACTTGGCTCGAGCAGCTGACCCCGAGGAGCGCTACTGCGCCGAACACCCACCGGTTCACGCCTCTGCGATCCGGAAGGCGTACCGCTCCATGATGGGGTTCGCAAGCAGCTGGGCACATGCCTCCTCCACCTTGGCCTCCGCTTCAGCGCGGGAAGCCGCTACCACTTTCAACGTGATGTGTTTCCCCACCCGGACGTCCCCGATTTCAGGCAATCCGATGTGCTTCATGGAGTTCGAAACAGCCTTTCCCTGGGGATCCAGGAGTGCCGGCAGCGGCATGACATCGATTTCTGCGGTGAATTCCATGGCGTTGAGTGAATGTCGTGACGGGCCCTTCAAGTGCGTTCAGCGAACCGACCGACCCTGTTCGAACCTGCGTACAAACATAACACTGCCAAGCCCGCGGCCCCTCCCCACCACAGCGGCTTTCCTGCCGCAATGCCCCCCATCGCAACCACCAGCACAGCTCCCATCGCCCCGAGCAACCGCCGCCGAAAGCGGTCCCATGCCGCGTCCTTGCCCCACCCTTTGAAATCGGGCAAGGCAACGCGAGACACCATGAGCGCTGGCACGGCCGTCACGCCAAGCCCCCACGCCGCAGCCACCGCTTCCATCGGAGCCCCGGCCACCTGCATCGCCCACGTTGCCATCCACCACACCGCACCTGCCGGAGCCGGAAGCCCAGTGAACCCCCGATTCACGGCGTCCGATGCACCGGCACCTACATTGAATCGGGCCAAACGGTACGCCGCCGCCGCGGCCATCGTTCCTCCCGCCGCGCCCAGAAACAGCAACTCCTGTGGGAAGACCACCTGTGCGATGGACCACGCTACCACTGCGGGCACCACCCCCGACGTCACTGCATCTGCAAGGCTGTCCAACTGCACCCCCAGCGGTCCCGCGACGCCCATCGCGCGCGCCAGCGCTCCATCCACCACGTCACACAGCAGCCCGAACCCCCAAATCCCAAGCAACAGCGCCCCGGATTCCGCCTCGACCACCCCCACCAGCACTGCGACCCCGGCCAACAGGTTGCCCTGTGTAAATGCATTGGGGATCCATGAACGTCTCAGACGCATGCGACGAAGGTAGTTCCCGAACGGGTCCCGGCATGAAGACCGGAATGAACTGCAGAAATAGGCTTGAAATTCCGTATATTTGCACCCCTGCGGTCCGATGGCCGAGTGGCTAGGCTCAGCTCTGCAAAAGCTGCTACAGCGGTTCGAATCCGCTTCGGACCTCAACAGACCTCAAAGCCCCAAGCATCTGCTTGGGGCTTTTTTGTGCCCGTCGCAGGCGCCTGAGCTTGCTCAAGGCGGACAAGATGGGCGCAAAAAAAGCCGGCGGCGCGCGCAGCGCGTCGCGGGCTTTGATGTCTGTTGAAAGCCCCCCCCCTTGATCATGGCCGCCGCCCGGACCCAAAATCCCTGGGGACTCCCCCGCTCCGGCGGCCATAATCCGCTTCGGACCTCAACAGACATCAAAGCCCCAAGCATCTGCTTGGGGCTTTTTTGTGCCCGTCGCAGGCGCCTGAGCTTGCTCAAGGCGGACAAGATGGGCGCAAGAAAAGCCGCCGGCGCGCGCAGCGCGTAAAGTCTTCGCAGCAATTCCACCTCCGAACCATTAAACCTGCACCCGGACGAAAACGTCTGTGGAAGCATGAACAACACACGAAATGGTCGGGCGAGAAGAGCCATCGCGCCCGTTTTCGCAGGATGCATGGCCGTTGCACACGCCGCCGCACAGCCGGAACTCTCGGCTTG
>CAZMNI010000041.1:0-12264 GCA_964567615.1 uncultured Chryseobacterium sp. | reverse complement strand
CGTACTCCGGATCGATGCCGTTCGAGAAGAAGAAACTCAGGTTCGGCCCGAACGCATCGATGTCCATGCCGCGGCTCAAGTAATACTCCACATAGGTGAAGCCATTCGCCAGTGTGAACGCGAGTTGCGTGATGGGATTCGCCCCTGCCTCTGCGATGTGGTACCCGCTGATGGACACGGAATAGAAGTTCCGCACCTGTTCGCGGATGAAGGCCTCCTGCACATCGCCCATCAGCCGCAGCGCGAACTCCGTGGAGAAGATGCAGGTGTTTTGGGCCTGGTCCTCCTTGAGGATGTCGGCCTGTACGGTCCCGCGCACGCTCTTCAGGGCCTGGGCCCGCAGCCGCCCGTACGTTTCCGCATCGAGCACGTCGGCCCCGGTGCACCCGAGCAACAGCAGCCCCAGTCCGTCGTTCCCCTCCGGCAACTCCCCGGCATACCGCGGCCGTGCACGCCCACGGTCCTCCCACCGCGCCCGCAACACCGCCTCCACCCGGTCCTCGAGCCCCTCCGCGCGGATGTGCTTTTCGCACTGCTGGTCGATGGCGGCGTTGAGGAAAAAGGCGAGCAGCATGGGCGCCGGCCCGTTGATCGTCATCGACACGCTGGTCGCCGGATCGCAGAGGTCGAAGCCGCTGTAGAGCTTCTTCGCGTCGTCGAGGCAGCAGATGCTGACCCCGCTGTTGCCGACTTTGCCGTAGATGTCCGGCCGCAGGTCGGGGTCACGGCCGTACAATGTGACGCTGTCAAAGGCTGTGGACAAGCGCTTTGCAGGCATGCCGGCGGACACGTAGTGGAACCGCTTGTTCGTGCGTTCCGGGCCGCCTTCGCCTGCGAACATGCGCGTGGGATCTTCGCCTTCCCGCTTGAACGGGTAGATGCCGGCCGTATAGGGAAAGGTCCCGGGCAGGTTCTCTTGCAGGCTCCAGCGGGCCAAATCCCGCCAACCGTCCCACCGCGGCACCGCCACCTTCGGGATGTGGAGGTGGCTGAGGCTTTCAGTCGTTGTGCGCACCTCGATGACCTTGTCGCGCACCGGGTAGCCGAAGACCTCGGCCCGGTAGCGGTCGCGCAAGGCCGGCCACCCCTCGAGCCAAGCCAGCAACTTCGGGTCCAACTCTTGGGACGCCGCCGCGGCCGCTGCTTCGATGGCCTCCCGTCCCGGGCCGTCGGGGACTGCCTCCGCGGCGCGCCGGAGCGCCTGCAGGGTTCCTGCCGCCTCCGCTTGGGCTTCGGCCCGTGCCCCGTAGGCGCGGTTTGCTTCGGCGATCTCGCTCAGGTACCGCGTGCGCCCCGGCGGAATGACGAACCGCTTCTCTTCGTCTTCAGTGGGGAGTGCAAGGCGGCTGACCCACGTCGTGCCGGTGCGCTTTGCAAGCGTTTCCACGAGCAGCCGGTAGAGCCGGTTTGTGCCGGGGTCGTTGAACGTGGAGGCCGTGGTGCCGATGACCGGTAGCGCTTCGTCGTCCGCATCCCACAGGTCGTGGTTGCGCTTGAACTGCTTGCGCACATCGCGCAGGGCGTCGAGGGCGCCGCGCTTGTCAAACTTGTTGATGGCCACCGCGTCTGCGAAATCGAGCATATCGATTTTCTCGAGCTGGGTGGCTGCCCCGAATTCCGGCGTCATGACGTACAGCGAGACGTCGCTGTGGTCCATGATTTCGGTGTCGCTTTGGCCGATGCCGCTGGTCTCGAGGATGATGAGGTCAAACTTCGCGGCACGGAGCACCTGGAGGGCTTCGGCGACGTGGCGGGAGAGGGCGAGGTTGCTTTGGCGCGTGGCGAGCGACCGCATGTACACGCGCGGGGTGTGGATAGCGTTCATCCGGATGCGGTCGCCGAGCAAGGCGCCCCCGGTCTTCCGCTTCGACGGGTCCACACTGATGAGTCCCAGCCGCAACTCGGGGAAATCCAGCAAGAAACGGCGCACAAGCTCGTCTACCATCGACGACTTGCCCGCCCCGCCCGTGCCCGTGATCCCCAGCACCGGCACCCGCGGCACCTCCGGCCAAGCCGCTCCGAACGCCGTGTGGAAGCCCGCGGGGTCGTTTTCTGCAGCCGAAATGCACCGCGCGATGTCGCGCACTTCGCCCGCGCCGAGCCGGTCGATGGCCCCGTCGAGCGCCTCCACAGAGGGCACGGTGGCGAAGTCCGCCCTACGGATGAGGTCGTTGATCATCCCCTGCAGGCCCATGGCCCGCCCGTCGTCCGGGTGGTAGATGCGCTCAATGCCGTAGGCGTGCAATTCCGCAATTTCCGACGGGAGGATGGTGCCGCCGCCGCCGCCGAAGATCCGGATATGACCCGCACCGCGTTCTTCGAGCAGGTCCTTCATGTAGCGGAAATACTCCATGTGGCCCCCTTGGTACGAGGTCATCGCGATGCCCTGCGCATCTTCCTGAATGGCCGTGGAGACGACTTCATCCACGCTGCGGTCGTGTCCGAGGTGGATCACTTCGCAGCCGGAACGCTGCATGATGCGGCGCATGATGTTGATCGCCGCATCGTGCCCGTCGAACAGGCTCGCCGCGGTGACGATCCGCACCTTGTGGGTGGGCACGTAGACGTCCGGGGTGTCAGAAGTGGGGAGGGCCATGGCCCCAAAGGTAGCCACAACCCCTGCCGCGGTCGGTCAGGGATGCGCAGCGCACCACTGCGCGAGGCGGTGCTCGGCGTTGCGCTGGATGTTCGACCAATACAGGTTGTAATCGGCAATGTGCCAGTCCTGCACGCGCAGGAGCGAACCCAGCGGAACGCGCAGCGGCTTGATCCACAGCAAGCCGTCGTGCGGCCGGGCGCTGATGGATCCCCGGTACTTCATGCGCAGGTTCCGATTCAGGATTCCGTGGTGCTCCGCATACGCCGAGAACTCCTCCTTGTCCGGCCACCAGGTGATGGGGTTCACGACCGGATTCCCGACGAAATGGTCTTTGTAATACTCCGGGTAGTGGCCCTCGGTCACCGTCATCCACATGACGTAGCCCCCGGTGGCGTGTGGGCCAAAAGCGGGTTGCAAGTGAGCGAACATGTCCGTCGCCAGCCGCATGCCCGGCATGTACGCCACGACGAGCCTTTCTGCGAGCGCAGTGCCATCAAAGAAGTCCGCCAGCAGGCGTGCACAGTGGTAGCTGCCTTGGCTATGCGCGGCGAGGATCAGCGGGCGGCCCTCGTCTTCGTGGGCGAGGTAGTGTGCAAATGCGGCGCGCACGTCCGCGTAGGCGAACTCCAGCGACGCCTCGGCATCCGATCCTTCGACGTAAAAACAGCGAAGGTGGGCCTGGCGGTAGCGGGGGGCGAAAATGCGGCCGCAACCGCGGAAGGCGCTGACCTGGTGGCGCAGGGGCCAGCTGTCTGCGATGGCGTTCGCCGCGGCATCGTCCCAGCCGGCATTCCACTCTGCTCCGATGCCCCGGTGGGTGGTGGGGTGGATGTAGAACACATCGGCAGGCCGATCGGGAAGCGGAGGGACCGGACCGAAGCCCTGTGGCCAAGCCGTGCATGGATGGAAACTGGGATGCCATGCCCACGCCGCGCGCATCCGGTAGTCGGGCGCATCGGCCCCGGCCGGCACGCGGAAGCCGTGGGGCACTTCGTACTTGTCGCGGGGGTCGAATCCGAACATCAGGCAGGGGGCGCTGCGCCAAAGATATCCGCAACCCGTCCCCCGATGCGCTCGACCGCCTCAATGAAATGCGGCGGAGGCGGTGCCGTGAATTCTACTTCGGTTCCGTCCAGCCGTGTGAAGGCGAGGCGGTGGGCATGCAACAGGAGGTACGGCAGATTCCATTCGGCCGCGAAGTACCGGTTGTGCAGGCGGTCGCCGTGGGCGATGTCGCCGACGATCGGGTGGCGGAGGTGGCGGAGGTGGAGCCGGATTTGGTGGTAGCGGCCGGTGGCAGGCCGGCACGCGACCACGCTGAGCCGGGTGGTGGGGTAGCGGGTGATGGCGAGGGGAAGTTCCGTGCGGTAGAGGGTCTGGAATGCGGTGCGTGCCGGTTTGGCCTCGCCCCCCATGCCGTTCGAAAGCGGCTTTTCGACCACCACTTCGTCCTCGCTCATCCAGCCGCGCACGAGGGCCACGTACTCTTTCCGGACGCTGTGCTCCGCGAATTGGGCGTGCAAATGGGCGTGGGCCTGGGAGTTGCGCGCGAAAAGGACGCAACCACTCGTCGGACGGTCCAGCCGATGCACGGGCTGCACCCACGGGTCCCCGAGTACATCCATCACCCACTGTTTCAGGTTGTCCTCCTCGTGGAAGGCGAGGTCGGTCCGGTGCACCAGCAGCCGGTTCGGCTTCCACACGACGGCAAGGTCGTCATCGCTGAAAATCAGGTACGGAGCATCGGGAATCAGCACGTGAAAAGAATTCCGCTAATTTGCGCCCCCAAGTATACGTCCGAAGCAACGCCCTGCGGGGTTTCGACGTTCCTTGCAAAACCTCCGAATCGCCTATGCCGCTTCCTCTCCGCCTTGTTCGTGTCGGGTTGCTCGGTCTCCTTGCTGCAACCTTCCACCTGACGGCCTCTGCGCAGTGCACAGGAATCGTCGTCGAAGTGGACACCGCCTTTTATGCGCCGGCGCCGCTTCCAGGTTCTCTGCCGGGCACTGCGGCGTATCAGTTTGATGCAGAAAGTTACCTCGATGGGTTTGTGAGCTACAGCGTGTTCGCAACGTTCACGAATGCAACGGACGTATTGAGTTCTATCTACGCCGTAAATGGAGGGCCTTCGATGTTTATCGATGCACCGTGTGGATGTTTCAACCAGCTTCAGTTCACCGACGTAATGCTGGGTGGTGCGCAGAATCAAGCATTTTTCTTTTTGGAGCCTGAAGGACGTTACGATACGTATTGGACCATAGGACGTGCTCCTGGAGAATACTCACTTTTCGGACTGCTGAATCCGGTAGGGGGCTACACGTCGAGCACAATTTGTTCTACGGATATTTTAGATGGTTCCATTTTCGTAACATACACAAGCTGCGCAAATGTTGCAGCGCAGTGCATTGCGGGTTGTGGAGGAAACCCCACCTGCATTGCGAATTGCAATGCTGCACAAACGACCTGCCAAGCAAACTTGCCGAATCAGCCGAATGCGGCGGGTGCAGATCTGAAAATCCTGATTGCACGTGTGACTACCTGCGGTGACTTCTCTTTCAATGCCTGCATGCAAACCTTCGTGCAGGGCAACCAGGCGAACATTGACCTGTGGTGTTCATCTACAGATGGCTCCGGGGTGGTCCAAGTGGCGAATCCTTGTGAATCCTATGCCGCATCGGATTCGCCCGTCACGATTGTTACGCCCTTGAATTGTGCGGGGGAAACGGCCACGGTGTCTGTGCCAGGTGCCACAGCTCCGGCTACGTACACCCTATGGCAAACCACGCTTGCGGGACCCGAGGTTGTGGTCACGCAATCCACACCCGTGTTCAGTGGAATCGGTGGAGGTGACTACTACATCACGATCTTTGATGGGAACACCTGTCGGGATACCACGGGACTCTTTAGTTTTGTGGAGCCTGAGGTTTTTGAGGTCGATTGGACCCTTTTGGAAAACAACATCTGCCCGGGTGTGCTCGACAATGCAGTCGAGGTTTCCGCTACGGGTGGAGTGCCGCCCTACGTTTTCGGCGCGAGCCTGTCCTCCGGTGGCACCACATTTTTGCCCAACGCGGCAGGGGTTTGGACCAATCTGCCTTGCGCAGGTCAAAACGGAACGTACACCTTTACGGCGGTTGATGAGAACGGCTGTGATGCTTCAGAGGTGATTGCCCTGAACTGCCCAGCACCTCTTTTGCTGAATCTTGTCTCAGAGGATATAGCATGCTTCGGAGCCGGCAATGGTGAGATTGCGGGGCTCGCGACAGGTGGCACAGGCACGTTGACGGTGACTGCGACACCTGGACCGTTGAATGCCAGTGGCGCTTCCCCTCTAACCGTGGCATTTACGGAACTTGAACAAGGAAATTATTCAATTACGTTGCAGGATGCGAACGGGTGCTCGACGTCGGGGAGCTATTCCATCGACGAGCCGGAGGAGGTAGGGCTTGGCATCGTCGCAACAGATATTCTCTGTGCTGGTGAGTGCACCGGTACAGCAGTTTTGATTGCCGCTGGGGGGTCTCCTCCTTTTGACTATCTCGTTACAACACCGGGTGGTCAGACGGTCGATGCAAATGCACTGTGTGCAGGGGCGTACATCGGGAATGCAATCGATGCAAACAATTGTGTCATTACTGGAGCCTTTTCTGTCGCAGAACCCGCGCCCATTGACTTCGAGGTGGTAGTTGAAGACGTAAGCTGCGCAGGTGAGGCCGACGGCAGTTTGTGCATTGTCGATGCAGTCGGCGGTACAGGTGCATTGGCCTACCAAGTTCTCCCCATCCCCGGTACCTACTCCAGCGCAACCTGCTTTGACCTTCCCGTCGGCACCTACACTGTGAACGTGCGGGACGAAAACTTGTGTGTGGAAACGGTGACGGGCTTGACCCTCATCGAGCCCGCGCCGATTCAGCTGCTCCTGAACACCCAGCACATTTCGTGCACTTCCTTCGCGGACGGGGAGGTTACTGTGAGTGCCATCGGCGGCACGGGAGATATCGGTTTAGTCTTGCCGTTCGCGGCGAATCTTCCGGCCACAGTGGACGACCTTGATGCGGGCCCCGTGTTGATAGCGGTGGAAGACGAGAGCGGGTGTGTTGTGGAACAGTCTGTGGTCATCCTCGAACCCGACACACTCGTGGTGGAAATCGACGAAGTCACAGATGTGGTGTGCGGTGGGGATTGCGATGGGACCGTGGAGATTGCCTTTTTCGGCGGTTCGGGCGGCTTGACCCTTGAACTGAACGGTAGCACGAATTTCGACCTCGATGCACTGTGTGCTGCGGATTACGAGGCTGCGGTGCAAGATGCGAACGGTTGCGTTTCGGCGGCAGACTTCACGGTAAATGAACCTGAACCCATTGAAGTTTTGTTCGCGGTCGACCCGGTGACGTGTACGGGCATGAACGACGGGAGTGCGGTGATCTTCCCGACCGGGGGTACGGGCGGTGTGACTTGGCAATTGCTCGAGCCCGGGATTGATTTGGACAACTTGTATGAAGGCATTTACCATGTGTTGGCCGTAGACCAAACGGGATGCACCGAAGAAGCTGAATTCGAAGTAGTAGCCGAAGAAGTGACGGACATGGTTGTTGAATTGCTCTCTTCTCCGACGACCTGTTGGGAACGGAATGACGGCACGGCTACAGCTTCCGTTACTGGTGGGTACAGTCCGATTTCGTACGCATGGAGCGACAGCAAGACCCAAACCACAGCAACGGCTACAGGATTGGCGGAAGACACCTATGCTGTGGTAGTCACCGATAGTTTGGGTTGTCGGTTAGAATTCACGGTCACCGTTGAGCCTACCGTCGGGTGTCTGTTTATTGCACAAGCAATTACCCCGAATGGGGATGGATTCAATGATGATTGGGTGGTAGGGGGGCTGGAGTTTTTCCCCAACTCAAGGGTGAGTGTTTTCAACCGTTGGGGCCAGCTCCTCTTCGAGTCTCAGGGCTACACGCAACGTTGGGATGGCCGTTCCAATGGATTTGAATTGCCTGTCGCTGATTACTATTACGTCATTGATTTGGCTGATGGCAGTGCACCCATCACCGGTACGGTAACCTTGAAGTACTAAGACCATGGCGACGAATGCATTGCATCTGATTCGAATGACCGCATGGGCGGTTTGTTGTTTGTGGATGCCTCTAACTGGAACAGCGCAGCAGATGTATCGCCGCGCACAGTATTTGGTCAATCCCTACCTGTCAAATCCGGCAGTTGCAGGAACGACCCTGCATTCACCGATATATGCCACAATTCGGAATCAATGGGCTGGTTTTGAAGGTGCACCTCGTACACAGGTGCTCAGTGGCTATACCAGTTTGCCTGGAAGATTGGGCGTGGGCGGCATCGTTTTCAATGACAATACGGGCGGTGCAATTCATCAAACCGGTGTTGAAGCAACGGTTGCATATGCCATCGACCTCAATAACAGCGATGCTGTTTCGTTCGGCTTAGGGCTAATCGCAAATCAATGGTCATTTGACCCCACAAACCTAGAGGTGTGGGATGTGGATGACCCTACACTGCAAGGTGCGGAGCAAAAAACCGTGTTCGACGCAAATGCGGGGATGATGGTTTTCGGTCAGAATTATTCCTTCGGGTTTTCTGTGCCACAGCTTTTTCAAGCATCCACCGGACTCAGCACGACCACGGCAGTGAATGCTCCGACGGACAATGCGTTGACGAGACACATGCAGTTCATGGGCAATTACGCGTATGACGTGAATCGGCAGTTTGCAATCGAGGGAGCTGGATTTATTCGCCTTACGGGTGAGTCTCCTGCGCAGTTTGATGGCTATCTGCGTGGGGTGTACAGGGAAACGGGCTGGTTTTCTATGGGGTTTCGGTTAGGAGAATCCGTGGTGATGGGGGCCGGGGGCAGAATAGGGGATGCTGAAGTGGCGTATTCTTATGAAATCGGCGTCGGAAATGTGCGTTATTTCAGTCCGCATACCCACGAGCTCACAATCGGTTACAGAATTCAACCACAGCGAGGATTCATTGGAGGAGGCAATGACAACCGTGTTTTCGATCGACGTCGGATTGTAAAGATTGCTAACTGAGGCCGACCTGGCGACGTTCTTTCGTATTTTCGAGGAAACCAAGGTTACATGAAGCACGTTATCACCACAGTGTGTGGGGCGTTGTTGTTGACATCCAGCGCTGCATCTGCACAGTTTTCCCAGTTACGTGTTGAACGCATAAACAACCAAGACCGGGTAGATGGCACAACATGGAGGATTTACGCAGTCATGCAGGAGGAGGGAGACATTCTCGATGCCGTTTTCGGAGACAAAAACCACCCGATGGAAATTGTGTCCACTGCTCCATTCTACCAGCATCCCAAAGGGGGAGCATTGGCTTCTCAGGTCATGCGTATGGACTTGGACAAAGACCCTACGTTGCGGTATGACTCCTGGTTTACTATCGGGGCTGAGGACAACTACATGAACTCAGTGACCCCATTTATCGTTGTGTTCGATGAATTCGAACGGGGCAATGCCTTCCGAACAGAAGATGGGGCGTGGTTTGTCACACCGGACAAGCGGCAGGCGATGGCAACTGAGAAAAAAGAGATTCTGTTGATGCAGCTCACTTCAACCGGTAGAATTGATGGTGTTATCAATTTGCATGGTAGGACGCGTGGCCAAATGGACGCTTCAGGCACGGTGATTTCAGGCAACGCCCAGATCCAGGAAACCGGGCTGCGCTTTACCTGCGATCCGGCGCAGCGCTGAGTGCATTCGACCGTTGAAGGTGTGCCGCGAGGTGCCGGGCTGTGTGTCCGTCACCCGCTGCGATGAGGTCTTCCGGTGTTCCTTGGAAATGCACCGTTCCGCCGGCATCACCGGCTTCAGGTCCGAGGTCGATGATCCAATCAGCGCGCAGCAGCGCATCCGGATGGTGTTCAACTGCAAGGACCGTGTGTCCTGAAGCGATGAGCTGGTCGAAGATGTCGAGCAACCGGGCGACGTCGTGGATGTGCAATCCAGTGGTGGGCTCGTCGAAGACAAACAGGGTTTTCGGTCGCCGTGTGCTTCCGTCGAGGAAGGAAGCTAACTTCATGCGTTGGGATTCGCCACCGCTCAGTGTGGAAGTGGACTGTCCGAGGCCGATGTAGCCCATGCCCACATGGGCGAGCGGCTCGAGCCGGCTTCGCAAACGCCGCAGCGTGGTGCGCTCTTCCCGCCTCCCGGTGTCCTCCTGAAACGCATTCAAGGCGTCGTCCACCGTCCAGTTCAAGACGTCTGCGATGGACGCCCCGTTCCAAGTGACTTCAAGGATTTCCGGGAGGTACCGCTTGCCGTGGCATGCCTCGCAGGTCAACGTGAGGTCTGCCATGAATTGCATTCCTACCGTGACCGTGCCTTCGCCGACGCAGGCTTCGCAGCGGCCGCCGGGAACATTGAAGCTGAAATGGGAGGGCTTGAGCCCGCGTTGCTTGGCCAACGGGGTTTCTGCGAAGAGCGACCGGATTTCTTCGAACGCCTTGACATAGGTGGCCGGGTTTGAACGCGAGGAGCGTCCGATGGGATGTTGGTCAACCCATTCGAGGGCTTCGATGCCCCGGGGCAACGGCTCGCAATGGCCACCGACGCCTGCAGGCCCACCGGTGCCATCGAGTAGGCTGCGCACGAGCGGCACAAGAACCTCTGCAACAAGGGTACTCTTGCCACTTCCGCTCACCCCGCTTACGACGGTAAATGCATGCAGTGGGAAGTCTGCATTGGCGTGGCGGAGGTTGTGGCGGGTTGCTCCGCGCAATGCAATGCGCGCCTGGTGGGTCGGCCGCCTTTGGGCGGGTATGGGAACCGATCGGATGCCGTGCAGGTAGCTGAGCGTAAGAGATTCGGGAAAGTCCTGTGGGGATGCTTCTTTTGGATTTCCGGCGAACACGACCCGGCCGCCTCCCGTTCCTGCACCGGGTCCGAGGTCGATGACGCAATCGGCAGCCCGGATGATGTCTTCGTCATGTTCGACCACCACCACGGAATTGCCGCCGTCGCGCAAGGACCTGAGCAGTGCGATAAGACGTTCCGTATCGCGTGCATGCAAGCCGATGCTGGGTTCGTCCAGGACATAGGTGCTACCGACCAGGCTGCTTCCGATGCATGCGCTCAGGGCGATGCGTTGGGCTTCGCCGCCGCTCAACGTATGGCTGCCCCGGTGGAGGGTGAGGTACCCCAGTCCCAAGCCGATCAAGTAGTCGACCCGACGGCGGACTTCCGCCAGCGGACGGCGTGCAACCGTCCATTCGGATTCCGTGAGCGTCCAACCGGCGAGCACCCGGCTGAGTTCATCGAGGGGCAGGCGCAGCAATGCCCCGAGCGACCATCCGTCGATGCGCACATGTTCTGTTTCGGGATTCAACCGCGTGCCGTGGCAGGATGCACAGGTGGTTTTGCCCCGGAACCGGCTGAGGAGCACGCGTTGTGCAATCTTGTAGCTGTGCGCCTCCAAATCGGTGAAAAAGCTGTGGAGGCCGTCGAATCCTTTTCCTCCGTCCCAAACCTTGCGCCGAACTTCCTCCGGAAGCCGGCTCCAGGGTGCATGGACGTCGATGCCGTTGCGTTCCGCCGCCGCCACAAGTGCGTCTTTCCACGCCTCAGTGCGTTCGCCGCGCCAGCACGCAAGCGCTCCTTCATAAATGGAAAGAGCGCTGTCAGGGACCACTAAATCCGGGTCGATGCCGATGACCGACCCAAACCCCGCACACACCTTGCACGCGCCGACCGGCGTATTGAATGCAAACAAGGCCGGCGTGGGCAAGGCAAAGGCCATGCCGTCCCGTTCGAACCGGTCAGAAAATGACCAGGTTTCGTCCGCATCCGCCCAGTGGATCGAGCAATTTCCTGCACCTTCAAAAAAGGCGGTTTCCAGCGAGTCGAGCACCCGGGAGGGGAACGACTCGTCGTGTGCCACGGCCAAGCGGTCGACCACCAATGCCAAACTGCCCACCTGCCCCTCCACGACATCGCTGGGATCGCACATGCTGCCCTTCCAGAGAACCCGGCTGAATCCTTGGGCCTGCCACAGCGCCGCCTGGGTATGCGGCGCGCGATTTCCCGCATGGGGTGCGATGACAAGGAATCGGCGCCCTTCCGGTTCTTTGAGGAGCAGTTCGAGCACATCTTCCGGACGGTCGCTGCGCACGGGCAAGCCACTGACCGGAGAGTACGTCGTGCCGATGCGAGCAAAAAGGATGCGGAGGTAGTCGTGGATTTCTGTGCGGGTGCCGACCGTGGACCGGGTGCCGCCTGCGGAAGAGCGCTGGTCGATGGCAATGGCCGGTGTCAGGCCTTCAATCCGGTCGACGTCGGGCTTGTCCAGGCGGCCGAGGAATTGGCGGGCATAGCTGCTGAGGCTTTCCACGTACCTCCTTTGGCCTTCTGCATACAACGTGTCAAACGCGAGGGAACTCTTTCCGGAACCGCTCAGCCCGGTGATGACGGTCAATTGCCCTTTCGGGATTTCGACGTCGATGGCTTGCAGGGTATGTGCGCGTGCGCCTCTGATCCGGATCCACTCCATTGCATTTCTTTAACAACCGAAAGGTACCGCGGGTTGGGATTGTCAGAAACTTTTCCTATTTTCGAGCGTACAGAAACCCAAACGCACGCATATCGATCAGGACTCTACGCTTTGAATTCTCCGGC
>CAZMNI010000040.1:0-12791 GCA_964567615.1 uncultured Chryseobacterium sp. | reverse complement strand
GCCTCCAGCGCGCCCCAAATCCGCTACCCCGACTGCTACGGCATCGACATGGCCCGCCTCGGCGACTTCATCGCCTTCCAAGCGGCCGTCGCCCTCCTGCACGAACGCGGCCTTTCGCACATCCTCGACGCGACCTACGCCGCCTGCAAAGCCGACCTCGCCTTGCCGAAAGAGCAAAACGTCAACCGCGTCAAGGCGGTGTACGACCCGTTCACCGAGGACGAAATCAGCGCAAAAATCTCCGAACTGCTCACGCCCGACGGCATGCGCGCCGAGGTTCGCATCATCTTCCAAAGCATCGAAGGGCTCCACACCGCCGTGCCTCACCACCGCGGAGATTGGTACTTCACCGGGGATTTCCCGACGCCCGGCGGCAACAAGGTGGTGAACCGCGCCTTCGTCTACTACATGGAGGGCCGGGACGAGCGGCCGTACTGACCGCGTTTACTGAACGATCCAGCGGGCCGCGGCTCCGTTGCCACTGCGCACGACGTAGGTGCCGGCGGGCAGGTGCTCGGCGGGAAGGCGCACGAGGGGTTCACCCGGATGGGCACGGGTTTCGAGCACCAGGCGGCCTGTGGCGTCCCAAACTTGAACCGGACCCGCCGCTGCCACCCATGCTTCCCCCCCGACAGACGCGGGATTCGGGTAGACCTGCACCGGCGCTGAGGCCACTTCTTCCACTCCGACCGTGCTGCCGGTGATCCACAGGGCATACTGGGTCACTTCGGGCGTCGGTTCCGGGCTGGAGATTCCGTCGAGCACAGTGGACGTGATGACGCCGGCGCGGTAAAACGGACAATCCGCCGTGAAATACAAGGTCTCTTCCAGCACGATGGTGTAATCGCCCGCCGCCGTGGCGTCCACAATTGTTTCCGTCATTTCCACCCGGTATGCGTCAGGGAACTCCTGTCCGCCGGGAAGCACGAGCGTGCCCATTTCCACGCATTCCGCGGTCACGGTCCCGGTGCGTTCCACCGCAATGCCGCCGTTGAAGGACGCGGCAAAGGTGTCCGTCCAGCTCGATCCCACCGCGAACGGGTAGGGAAAATAGATTTCTGGATCTGAATAGGCAATGGTCAGCCCTTGATATCCGCCGTGGTAGACGTTCGCGTCCGTCCAACTGTGAAACGTGAAGATGCCGTCGGCTTCCACCACGTAGGTGGCCCCGGGGAAGGACTTGCCGAGGCTTGAGGTGCCGACGGGTTCCACCGATTGGGACATGCTTGCAACCACCGGGAGCCCTGTAAAGTCCCAACCCTGTGGGAGTTGTACGGCAAAGTCGTAGTGCCAAACAAGGCCGGTCTCCACCTGGGGGGCTTCGATTTGGGCCTTGACCGCGGCCCCCGCGGCAAGGCAAAAGACAGCAAGTGCAGTACGCATGGCACAAAGAACGAAAAACCCCGGCCATTGCTGACCGGGGCTGCTTCGTACCCGGAGTGGGAATCGAACCCACACTCCTTGCGGAACACGAGTTTGAGTCGTGCGCGTCTACCAATTCCGCCATCCGGGCAGACGAGCCGCAAAAATACAACAACCTCGGACGTCTTCGGCATGCATTCCATGCCGAGATTCGCGCCGCCGAAACGCACCCCCTATGAACGGAATCCGAAACGTCGCCATCATCGCCCACGTCGACCATGGCAAAACCACGCTCGTCGACAAAATCATCCACCGCTGCGAAGTGATCGACGCCCGCAAGGAATCCGGCGACCTCATCCTCGACAACAACGACCTCGAACGCGAACGCGGCATCACCATCCTGGCGAAGAACGTGAGCGCCATGTGGAAGGGGGTGAAAATCAACCTCATCGACACCCCGGGCCACGCCGACTTCGGCGGTGAGGTCGAACGCGTTTTGAAAATGGCGGATGCCGTGCTGCTGCTTGTCGACGCGTTCGAAGGGCCGATGCCGCAAACGCGCTTCGTCCTCGGAAAAGCGCTCGAACTCGGGCTGAAGCCCATCGTTGTCGTCAACAAAGTCGACAAAGAGAACTGCACTCCGGACCTCGTGCAGGAACAGGTGTTCGACCTGATGTTCACGCTCGGAGCCACCGAAGAGCAGCTCGACTTCCCCACCGTATTCGGCTCTGCCAAACAGAATTGGATGGCGGAAGATTGGAAATCCCCCACCGAAGGCATCGATTACCTGCTCGACGTGGTGCTCGAACATGCACCGGAAGCGCCGTACCGCGAAGGAACGCCCCAGCTCCAAATCACTTCGCTCGACTACTCCCGCTACACGGGCCGGATCGCCATCGGACGCCTCTTCCGAGGTGACCTCTACACGAACCGCGACTACATGCTGTGCACGGAGCACGGCCAGCGCAAGGTCCGCGTAAAGGAACTGTACGTCTTCAGCGGCCTCGGCCGCGAGAAAGTCGACCACGTGCGCTCCGGCGACCTCTGCGCGCTGACCGGGATGGAGGGCTTCGAAATCGGCGACACGGTGGCGGACCTCGAGCAGCCCGATCCGATGCCGCGCATCGCGGTGGACGAGCCCACGATGAGCTTGCTGTTCACCATCAATACCAGCCCGTTCCTCGGCAAAGACGGCGAGTTCTTGACGAGCCGCCACATCCGGGAGCGCTTGGAGAATGAGCTCCAAAAAAACCTTGCCCTCCGCGTGGAACCCACGGACAACGAAGACAAGTGGAACGTCTTCGGCCGCGGCATCCTGCACCTTTCAGTTCTGATTGAAACCATGCGGCGCGAGGGGTACGAGCTCCAAATCGGCAAACCCCGCGTCCTCCTCAAAGAAATCGACGGCGCCACCCACGAGCCCTTCGAACACCTGGTCATCGACGTCCCCCAAGAAGTCGCTGGCAAGGCCACGGAGCTCGTCATGATGCGCAAAGGGCAGCTTCGCGTCATGGAGGCGAAGGGCGACCTGCAGCACCTCGAGTTCCGGATTCCTTCCCGCGGACTCATCGGACTGCGGAACCAGGTCCTCACTGCCACTGCCGGCGAAGCCGTCATGACCCACCGATTCGATGCCTACGAACCCTGGGCCGGTGAGCTCGCCACACGCAACTCAGGCTCGCTCATCAGCGCCGAAACCGGACAGGCCCGCGCCTACGAAATCGACCGGCTCCAAGACCGCGGCACCTTCTTCATCGATCCAGGCGAAGAGGTCTACAAAGGCCAAGTCGTCGGCGAATGCGCGCGTGACAACGACATGGAGCTGAACCTCGTTCGCGGGAAAAAGCTCACGAACATGCGGGCATCCGGAGCAGACAAGGGGTTGCGGATTGCTCCCGCGAAAAAGATGTCCCTCGAAGAATTCATGGAGTTCATCGCCGACGACGAATACCTCGAAGTCACGCCGAAGGCCTTGCGGATCCGGAAGATTCCGAAGTAACCGCCTGCGGGAGTTCGAGCAAGAACGTTGTGCCCAACCCGGGCGTGGACGTTTCCACGAAAATGCGCCCGCCGTGGTAGGTCTCTACAATGCGCTTTGAAAGGGATAAGCCCAGGCCCCATCCGCGGGCTTTCGTCGTGAAGCCCGGAGCAAACACTTCCTTCCACCGGTGTTTGGGGATACCCTTGCCGGTATCTGCTACGCGGATTTGGACGGAAGCTTCCGTGCACACCACCCCGACATCGATGGCACCCGTGCCCTCCATGGCATCCACGGCGTTGCGGATGAGGTTCTCAACGACCCAACCGACGAGCACGGGGCTCATGCGCGCCTGGGCACCCGACGAGGCGTCGTGCAGGTTCAGGCGCACCTGCTTGCTGATGCGCGGCCGCATGTAGTCCACCGTGGCTGCCACTGTGCCACCGACCGGGCCGGCTTTGAGCTCAGGTTCCGAGCCGATCTTGCTGAAGCGGTCAACCACCGTGTGCAGCCGGTCGATGTCCTTGCCCATCTCCTTGAGGTACTCCGGATTCACCCCCTCAGCCTCGAGCAATCCGGTCCACGCCATGAGTGAGCTCAGCGGCGTGCCGAGTTGGTGGGCGGTTTCTTTCGCCATCCCCGCCCACACCCGGTTCTGCTCCGATCTCTTGAAACTGCTGAAAATCAAGTAGGAAACGAAGAGGAAGACCGCAATCAATGTCAGCTGTACGATGGGGAAGTACCGCAATTGGGTGAGGACGACCGAATCGGCATAGTAGATGTACTGACGCCCTTCCACCGGCAAGTCCACGGCAATGGGCGGATTGCGGGATTCCATTTCCCGGAGCAATGCGCGAAGCTGCGCTGGGTCATGGACCCGCGTAGAATCCACGCGCTGGTAGCGGATTACCTGGGTCCGGGTGCTGTCCGTCATGACCACCGGGACGGAGGCGCTGTTCATTACCGTCTCGGAGACAAAACTGGCAATCAGGCCGTCCATGGCTTTGCGGAGTTCGCTGACGCGCAGGCTTTCACTCCAATAAATCACGTATCCGACATCGCGGTAGACAATCGGAGGATTCGCGAGAAACATCGCATCTCTTAGGGAATCTGCCCGCACGGAGTCGGGGACATTGACCCGAAACAGCAAGTTGCCTCCGCCGTCGTAGATGAGTACGGGAATGGTTTGGTTCGACCACAAGTAGTCGACGACAAAGGTCAAATCCATGGATGGAGGTGACTCGCTTACAATGCGATACGCCTCAGCAAGCCGGTCTGCCTTCTCCCGCTCCTCTTCCTTCAGCTGCCCAAACAACTGGTCCGTGTACTTCACCAACTCCGCACGCTGCTGGATTGCCTCCGACCACAGCCGCACCTTGCGTTGCTCCTCTTCCCGAATGCGGTGTGCGATGTCGTCCGAATACCACAAGGTAAAGGCGACAATCAGGCCCGCTGCCCCCAAGAGTAGCCCCTTCCAGCGCTGCTTCGAGGTATGCAGGTAGGTCTGCTTCGCCATGCCCGATTGTTCAGTCGTATGCCGGGCACTTGACATACCTGCCGGGTCCGCCTCCGCTGCAGGCATTGATGCCCAGGACCACCTCATGGCTTCCGCCAGACTGCCCTGCAAAAGCGCCTATCCCCGCGTCGTAGGCATAGGCCACCGTCAGGTAGTCGGCAACCCGGGTTCGAAACGCCAACAGCAGTGCGGATTGGTTCCGGTACCCTGCAGCCAGGGCGAACCTGTCTTCGAAGTGCATCCACGCCCACGCATCTACCACCGGCGGAACACCTTTTCCGAGCCGTACCTGCATGACCGGTTCAATGTTCCACCGTCCTTCGAGTTCGAATTCCTTCCCAGCCACGGCTACCGCCTGGCGCGCAATCTTCGAGCCCGTGCTGACACGGGACAGGGTGGGTTGGGTGATTTGGACCACGGTCAGCCCGGCATACTTCTCCCGGTCGTAGTACCACACCCCGAGATCGATCTCCGGGCCGATACCTTGGGAAGCAGCGAGCACCGCAGGGTCCTGTGCTGCCCCCACTTCCGGCAACCTGAGGTTGCCCAAATCCAAACGCACTTGGCCCAAGCCAGCAGAAAGGCCCGCAGCGAGCCGTCCTCCCTTTGCCAAACGCATGTTGTACGCCCAACCGAAGCGCACAGAGGTTTCGGACCATGCACCGGCCCGGTCTGCTTCGATCCGGACGCCGTACCCGTGGAAATGTGCGCCACCGGAAGACCTGAGGCCGTGGAGGTTTGCGTACGAGGTAGTCGGTGCGCCTTCGATGCCAGTCCACTGCGCCCGATGTCCGACGTGCAAGTCGAGGCATTCGGCAGAACCCGCCGCCGCCGGATGGTCCTGGAATGGATTCAAAATGCCCAACGAACGCACCGGTTGCCACTGCCCGCTGCCCGCTGTGGCAGCCAGCGCCCAACAGAGGGCTCCGAGGAAAAGGTGCTTGCTCATCGGATGATGGACACGTAGCCCGTAATCGGTTCTACTTCGTACTGGGATTCGTTCAAATCGAGGACGTAGTAGTAGGTCCCCACAGGAACTGGAACTCCATTCCTGCGGCCGTCCCACGGTTGAACATACCCGATGTTCCTATGCACCTCTTGGCCCGAACGGTCGAACACGAGGACTTCCATCTTCGGAAAGGCGCCCGTTCCTCCGATTTCCCAGAAATCATTCACGCCGTCTTCGTTCGGGGTAAAGCCGTTCGGCAATTCCAGCGGAATGCCCACCGTCACCGTTACGGCATCCGTGTAGCTGCATGCCCCCACAAACCCCGTCACCCCGTAGGTGGTCGTGACATCCGGCGAGGCCTCGACCTGGGCGCCTGTGGAGCCCGAAAGGCCCTGGGTAGGGAACCAAACGTATCCGAGATCCGGGTCTCCACCGGATGCGCCGAGCGTCACTGTGCCGCCCGGCAACACGGTGGCGGTGCAGCAGACATCGATCGCCACCGCGGGACCTGACACTTCCACTTCGAGTCCACAGGGAGATGCCGACGGATCGTGGCGGGTCCCTACCAGCACGAGGTAGGTCGCAAACGGAAACAAGGCATCGCTGACTACAACGGCAGGCGCTGTGGTTTCAAGGCAAGGCGAAACTTCCTGATAGGCCCCGGCATCGCACAGGGCTTGGGGATCCGGCTTCACCACCTGAACCCACACGGTATCAGCTGCGCCAGCCGTGGAACAGGACAGGTTGCGCACGGCCACTTCCACATGCCCGGTGAAGTCCGTATTTGTGTTCGACGTGAAGGCCAGCACGGTCACGTAGGGCAGATCCATGCAGCCGAATGCAGCGGTGTTCGTCGTGGTGAGACTCAGTTCAACCGGGGTGGATCCGCAGACGGGAAGCGGTGAGGCGCAGGTTTGGGCCACGCCGTGCGTGGCAAATCCAGCTACCAGCAGAACCACTACACCGCACAATCCTCTGAAGCACATGGGGTTCAAACGGCCGTTCATGCGTCTTCGTATGTGAGCAGCACAGCGCCCTTTTCCACGGCCTGGCCCGGGGCCACCGACACGCCTGCGATGACCCCTGACCGCGGGGACCGAATCAGGTTCTCCATCTTCATCGCTTCGAGCACCGCAACGGCATCGCCTTCTTCGACGGCCGTTCCGGCGCTCACCGACACCGAAAGGACCTTTCCTGGCATCGGAGCCAGCAATTCCCGCTCAACTCCTGCTGTGCCGGCGGCCATGCCCATCTTTTCCAACAGCAGCAACCGCCTGTCAGCTACGCGTACTTCGGTCTTCACACCGTTGATTCGCAGTTGTATCCGTCCGCTTCCATCCGGTTGCGAGAGCCGTTCCACACGCCAATTGCGCGCGCCGATCCGCACATCATACACCCCCTCCACTACGCGGTGCCACCGCGCAGATGCCCACTCGTCCGCCACCACGGGGACCACGCGGCCGTCCGGCCACCTGACTTCGTGCACCATGCCCGAAAGGTAACGCCTGATTCGGCCCGAACTTCGGCTCCGTGTTCGGGATCTACCTCCATGTTCCATTTTGCCGGAAGGCTTGCATTTACTGCGACTTCCATTTTTCAACTCAGCTTGAATCGAAAGCGGCGGTTGTGGATGCGATGTGCACGGAAATCGGAATCCGGAGCGAAGAAGCACGTGGATGGGGCGACCCGCGCACTCTGTATTTCGGAGGTGGAACCCCGTCGTTGCTGCTCGCGGAAGACGGGGAGAAGCTCTTCAGGGCTCTCCACGCCGCGTTTCCGGATGCGGTTTGGGACGAAGTGACGCTGGAGGCAAACCCCGAAGACATCACCGTGGAACGCCTCGCCCTGTGGAAGGCGTGGGGAATCAATCGGCTGTCCATCGGCATCCAAACCTTCGACGACCCCGTGCTGCAGTGGATGAACCGCGCCCACACCGGTGAACAGGCCGAGGCAGCTGTGCATTTGGCCCACGCTGCCGGATTCACGCGCATCTCCATCGACCTCATCTACGGCCTACCCGGCCAACCCCTCGATGCCCAATCCCGGACTTTCGAACGCGCCCTTTCCTTGCCAGCGACCCACCTTTCTGCCTATGCTTTGACCGTAGAACCTCGAACCGCGCTCGGCCACCGGGTCGCAAAAGGAACGGCGTTTCCGGCGCCCGACGATGCTGTGGTGGAGTCCTACCTCGCGCTCTGCGCACGTGTTGCCGCAGCCGGTGGAGACCACTACGAAGTGTCAAACTTCGCACTCGCTGGGGGCGAGCCGGCCGTCCACAATTCCGCGTATTGGACCGGGACGCCCTACATGGGAATCGGTCCGGGCGCACACGGTTTCACAGGAACTGCGCGGTATGCAAACGTTGCACACAACCTCCGTTATGTCCAAGCCATCGCACGCGGAGAATCCGTTGAAACCCGGGAAATTCTCGGGCCACGCGACCGCTACAACGAGCAGGTGATGACAGGCCTGCGCACGGCACGCGGGATATCGCCGACTGCGCTTGCCGCTGCGTTCGGGATGCGGCCCGACGTGGACGAGCCGCAAGCATGGTCACGCGCAATCGCTTCCGGAGATCTCGTGCCCGCTGCTCTTCCCGGCTTTTGGCGCGTCGCAGAGGCGTCCTGGATGTTAGGAGACACCCTCGCTGCGCGGTTCTTCGCGGTGGAGTGAACCCCGCTTCATCCAGGCATCGGCGCCCACCGCGCCGAGCAGCACCGCCGCGCCGATGTAGAATCCCGGGCCCATCTGCTCCTCCGCCCCGAAAATCCACAGCGCGAGCAAGATGCTGTAGACCGGTTCGAGGTTGATGGCCATCGCGCACGTGAACGGAGAGAGCTGCCGCATCACCTCGATGCCCATGAGGAACGCAAAAGCGGTGGCCACAATCCCCAGCAACCCGAGGTATACCACATCTTTTGCAGGCACCGCAAAGTCGGAAATGCCGCCACTTCCGGTGGCAATTACGACAAGCGCCGCCGCGGCTGCAGCGCTGAACAACTCCACCCGGGTGAGGTTTGCGGAGTCCGCCTCCCGCACCAAGACGGAATTGAAAACACTGAAGGTCCCCCCTAACATCGCGGCAACCAGCGCCACAAGTGCCCCAGCTACCAGGCGCGGACCGGTCGGTGTCGTCCCTGCATGCGCATCCCACACGATGAGTACGAGCCCGACCAACACCACCAGCGCTAGCCCCAACTCCCGCTTGTCCACCGGCCGCCGGTGCACGGCAGGTTCGATGAGCCCCACGAAGAAAGGCACCGTCGCGATGACGGCCAGTGCGACCGACACATTGCTCAACTTGATGGCGGCAAAAAAGGCCATCCAATGCGCCGCCGCCACGGCTCCTACCCCTACGGCCTTCCACCACAGCCTGCGCGGTAGCCGCTTGTACCTGCCCGCCGCCGCCATCCAAAGTGCAACCGTTGTCCCCCCGATGGCCACTCGCCAAAACACCAACGGTCCCGCATCCAGCGAAATCAACTTCCCGAGGATTCCGGTAAATCCGAAGATGAACACCAGCAGGTGCATCATCGCAAGGCTCTGTCCGCGCGTCACCCCACAAATCTACCCGTAACTTTCCCTCATGTTCCGCGCATTTTTCACCGCTGCAGCGTTCTGCTTTGCCGCCGCCTCCGGCGTCGGCCAAATCGTCCTCGACGGCCGTTTCGATGACTGGAATGGCATCCCAGCCACAGACGCTCCTGCGGGCGCACCGCTGCTGAAGTCCATGCGTGCAACCGTCACCGAAGACCGGCTGCTGCTCCGGCTCGACCTCCACGCGGAAGTTGCCCTCGACGAAACCATTTTACCGAACGCCCTGAAACTCCTCATCGACACTGATGCAAACCCTTCAACTGGAGCGAACTACGCGAACTCCGGACTGGGGATTGACGTGCTGGTCGACTGGGCAGACCGGCAGGTCATTCGGTATGCCGGTACGGGAGGAAGTGGCTCGCTCAACTCCATCGGAACCCTTGCGTCACCCACCTATTCCGGTGACCGTTTCGAAGTTTCGATCGACCGGGCATTGCTCGGTCTGAGCGGGAATATCTGCCGCGTGGCGTGGTACGATGCTACCGGAGGCACCCTGCTCCCCGCAGCGGGCCTGCCCGTGGGCCTCACCGCGCTGCCCTTCACACACGCGCCCGTGGCGCTGGAGCGGGCACCCGGGACAGCGGTGCGGGCCGTGTTTTGGAATGCAAACAACCGCATCGGCCAGCCGGCCGCCGAAGCGGCCATGCAGCGGATCTTGCAGGCAACGAACCCGGACGTCGTTGCCCTTTCCGAGGTCAGCGACAACACTCCGGCCCAAGTTTCGACCCTGTTGAACGCTTGGCTGCCCGGCACGCCCGCTTGGACCGTCGTCAAGGACGATTACGACCTCATGGTGGCCACGCGCATGCCGGTCCTGAGCACCCATCCTGCCCTCGACCGCCAATTTCCGGTCGTGCTCGACGCGGCTTCGACCGCATTCGGCGGGCCGATGCTGCTCGTTTCGAGCCACCTCAAATGCTGCGGCGGCACATCGAACGAAACCACCCGGCAGGCACAAGCCGATGGCTTCATGGCATTTCTGCGCAACAGCCGCACCCCGGGCAACTCCCCGTCCCTCCCTGCCACGACCCCGGTAGTCTACGGCGGGGACCTCAACCTCGTGGGCCTCGCCCAACCGATGCGCACGCTCACCACCGGAGACGTGGTCAACAACGCCACCTACGGTCCCGACTTTGCCCCCGATGCCGATGGCACGTCTTTCACTGAATTGCCATTGACAATCAGCGATTTCCCTGCAGATTTCACGTGGGAAAACGCTTCCGGACAGTTCATTCCCGGCAAGCTCGACATCGTGGTGGTGTCGGATGCCACCGTAAACGCATTGCGTGGATTTGCCTTGCACACAGGCCGCATGTCGGCCGATCGGCTGAATGCCTGGAGCTTGGTGGCCGGGGACACCGAAGCGGCATCCGACCACTCCCCTGTTGTAGTCGATTTGGCCCCGACCGGTCCGGTTCCACCGTCTGGTACCGGTAACTATGGCGGTCCTGACTCCGACGGAGATGGTCTCAGCGATGCCCTTGAAGTCGGTGTTTTCGGGACAAATCCCTTCGCAGCGGACAGCGACGGAGACGGAGTTTCAGATCCACTTGAACTTTGTGTCGGCCCGACCCCATGCCTCGGGGACCTCAACCTCGACGCCGTGGTATCGATTGCCGATTTGCTCGTGCTGCTCGGCGCATTCGGGATGCCCTGTTGAGTGACCTCTCAGCGTTCGACCACGACCCGGACCGTTCCGTGTCCGGCCTCGGTTTCAATGCGAATGGCGTAGATGCCCGCGGGGAGCCCGGATACGTCCAAGGTTCCAGCCACGGGTTCATCCGTGGGCGTCAGCTGCAGCACCGACCGGCCGACCGCATCGAACACCACCAACGCTTGCACCGGCAGTTCACTGACGAACGACCAACTGTCCGTCACTGGGTTCGGTCCAGAACGGAAGGCGAAATCCTGCTCTTCCACCGAGGTGACAAGCACGGTGACCGTGGTAACCGCTTGGTCTGAACAGTTTCCATCGGTGCTCGAAGCCGTCAGCGTCACGGTGTACGTGCCCGCTGCCGGATAGGTGTAGCTCGGCGTTTCTTCTTGGCTGTTCGCTCCATTGCCGAAGCTCCAGAAATACGATCCCGCGCCGGTGCTCAGGTTTTCCAACGGAATGGGGCCGTCCCCCGAGTTCCAAGGCGACTCCACAGCAAACGATGCCTGCACTGGCTCGGTCAGATCATCCGAACCCCGCGGCGAAATCCGATAGCCCGAGAAGTACGGCTGCTCGAAGTCGCGTTGGTCCGCGATGCCGGTGACCCCGAACACTCCCAGTGGTGCGGGCAGTCCGAACAAGTCCGTGTTCGCGTCGATGCGCATGCGGTACTGGTTCGAACCCGTCGTGATGTCCACATCAAAACTCGGCGGCTGGTTCGTCCATTGTGAGGGATTGACGAGTTCCACACACTTCAGGTAGACCACCTGGGATTCCGTGGACTCGTTGAGGACCTGCGTGAAGGCCGGCTCCTGGGTCGCAAATCCCGCGCCTTCGAAGAGCAAGGTGTCTGCGATGATTTGGGTCAGGCCGGCGAATTGGCTGATGACGCCGCGGATCCGCACGCTGTCGCCGGCGGTCACCTCCGTATAGCCGAAGTCTGACACCGGGCTGAAAACGTTGATCCCGCCGGTGGCATCGATCAATGTGAATTGAAAAGCGGATGGGTAGTCGTTCCAGCCGTGCACGATACCGCGCAACTCACACGCCACATTCAAGGAATCCGTGATGCCGGTGACGGGATGGACCGAGCGCACGTCCGCGATGTCGTAGACCGGATACATCAGGTCGGAAGGCAGAATGTGCACCGTGAGCTCCGCAATGGCGAGCACCACATCGCCCGAAACCACCGTCAACCCGAGCACCACGTCTTCCTGAAACTCCGCTTCCTCGTCGTCCACCGGGGCGAACGTGAACACTTGGTCATTCAACAACCCGGTCGGAAAGGCCAAAGAAAGCGGATACACGCTCGGGTAATCCACCCCAAGGGCCGCATCCCCCCCGATCACTTCGACATGCAGTTCAGCGCCTTGCAGCGGGAAGGCCACTTGCACGGCCACACTCACCCCCGATCCTTCTGCGACATACAGCTCGGGCGCCGCGAACCCGATTTGCATCGGTGGAAATCCGTCGCAGGACGCACTGTGGAAGCCGATGAAATCAAAGGTATCCGGGGGGTAGACATCCCATTGGTTTGTCCCGATGGACCAATCGTCCGTGCCCGTATTCACGTTCGCCTTCCTGACCAGGGTGTTTTCTGACATCGCCCCTTCGCCGCCTGAGACGCTGAAGGAGTCGCCGGGGTCCGGGCCGATTTCACCCATTTGGTCCACCACCACATCCCCGTGCAGCAGCCGGATCACGTCGTTGCCATTGAACCACGTGGCCTGGCTGG
>CAZMNI010000039.1:10083-12798 GCA_964567615.1 uncultured Chryseobacterium sp. | reverse complement strand
CCGTAGAGGTTCACCGGCAGGTCCTCCGCGCTGTAGATTTCCACGAACTCGTAGTCGAAATCATCGCCTTGGGCACTGCACGGATTGTAGTGGATCTCATTGATGACCAAATCAGGCAACGTGTAGTAGCACGTCCCGTTCGCAGCGTTGTTCGCGCTGGCGTTGTAGTTCAGGGCCGCCGGGTCCGTGCAACCAGACACGATGCACGAGCCGTTGTCGATGGTCGCCGCCGGGTTGTAGTTGTCCGCGTTCGGGTTCGTGCAGCCTTGCAGGTTCGCACAGGAACCGTTGTCCTGAGAAGCGAGCGGATCATAGTTTGCAAAGTTTGCGTCTGTACACCCGAGACGCACCACGTCTGCGGCTGTGCGCGGAACGAGCCGCCACTGGCCGTAAGCGTAGAAGTTCGGGCCGACGGCGCGAATGATTGCGCCCGTGGAGACCAGCGGCAATGCCGTTCCACCTGCCGGAGTAACGGTGGCGTCGAGACCGTCGAAGCCGAGGTCGTCCACCATGCCGTTGCCGGAGCCGTCGTCGAGGGTCCACTCATCGTAGGTCTGGTTGATGGTGCTCACCGTGCCGGTCATGGAGCACAGCACGCTCTCCCACTGCTCGTCATTGATGGCTGCCGTTGTAAGCACTTGAGCTGCAGGAAGGGCGTTGCCAGAGGAGAGGATGGTAGCCGCTGCGCCGAGCATTTGGGTCAAACCAAACACTTCTTGCACATTGCCCAGCACCTGCACTTCGTCGCCCACGGCCACGCCTGTGCCGATGCACCAAATCGCCGAGTACGCCCCCGTTCCGTCCTGGATAACATACGAAGCAGCATTTGACAGCGCGCTGTTCGCACCATAAACTCCTGTCACTACGCCGGTTGTCCGCGCTTGACCGAGGAGGTTCGTGCTGTGAATCTCTTGGACGGTCACGTTCGGAATGTAGAAGCACGTGCCGTTATCAAATGTTGCAGCTGCGTTGTAATTCTCAGCGAATGGATCCGTACAACCACCTGATGTGCCTGCGCAGCCGCCGTCGAAAGTGTGGGCGCCGAGATTTGTCCAGTTATTTGTGGGCAGCACCACCCATTCTGAGTCGAATTCATTCGTGCCGGCAGAGGCCGTCCAGTTGCCCGCATTGCCCACCAGGACATTCGATTTCCGGACCAGGGTGCGGTCTGCAGTTCCATAGGAATCCCCGGCTACAGGCCAGCTGGTGCCCGGATCTAAACCGAGTGCGCCGATTTGGTCAATCAACGTGGTGTCCCCATCAATGACTGAAACAAGCACATAGGCGTCGTCTCCGTTCGAAAGAAAGGAATACTGCATGTCCGCCTCAGCGAGAATTGCAGGGTCGGCCGTCGGATGGGCCACGATGAACGTAGCACCCGGGCTAAGAACGGCTGTGAGCGGGAAGGTGAACGTCCAGAAGTCCACCACATCAGTGAGGGAAGCCGCCCCGACATCGTCGCACCCGTTGCTGCAGTTACCAAGCGTGTATTGGCTCAGGTAAATCGGCGTAGAAGTCGGGTTGAAAATCTCCAGGTACCGGTTGTTCCCGGTCCCTTCGCCGTATTCCGAGAAGAAAATGGTGCATTCCGCCCCAGGCACTTCGCAAAGACCGTTATCAATTCCTGCAAGTGGGTTGTAATTGTCCGCTGCGGGGTTCGTGCAACCATAGAGCAGGGCGTCGGTCGCACCACGCGGTTGTACCTTGAAGTTGCTGAAGGTGAAGTCAAGCGGGCCCGTGACCTGCCACTGGGATCCGGCCGTTACTGCGCCGGTCAGGATGGTGTTGTAGCCGCGATCGTCCACGCGCAGCGCGCCGGTGCCGTCGTCGAGGCTCCATTCGTTGTTGCCGAGCGAAGGGTTCGCGACAGAACCCGTCACCCGCACCAGCACCCCTTCCCATTGTTCGTTCGCTGCAGCCAGGGTGGTCAGCACCTCAGGAGCCGGCAGCGCCGCCGAAGCAGCCGTAATGACCACCGAAGGAGAGGTGAGTTCGGTCAAACCGAAGTACTCCGTCACCACCCCCGTGACTTCTACCGCATTGCCCACCGTCAGGGGAACGTTCGAGCCGAAGACCCAAATCCCCGAATAGGCCCCTGTACCGTCTTGGACCGTCGCGAGTGAGCCGAACACACCGGTCACCACACCTTCCACCACCACGGTCGCCCCTGCGGCCACCGAACCTTGCTGGATGGCTGAAATCTCGGTCAACGTCACCGGGAGGCACGAGCCGTTGTCCCAATCCGCCGCCGGGTTGAAGTTGGGCGCGGCCGCATTCGTGCATCCACCCGTTCCGACCGTGATGGTGCCCGTCATGCCTGCCACCACGTCCGAGGCAATCCCGGAATCGTAGGTATAGGGGCCCGCCACCGTGAAGGTGTGTGAGCCGATGCAAACCGCTGTCGATGTAGCGGTAACCGCAGGGAAGCTGAATGAAGCAGGATTGCCAAACGAGGCCCCGGTGGAGGCGTTTGCCACGAAGTTGACTCCGTGGGTACCTTGTGTGTTCACAAATACGACGGTCGCTCCTTCGGCAATTTGGAGTGCCGCTGGGCTGAATGCGAAATTACTGGCGTTCACCACCGTGCCCGGCACGTTGCAGGCATTGCCGAAGTTGCAGGAACCGTTGTCAACCGTCGCCGCCGGGTTGTAGTTGAGTGCGAGCGGATTCGTACAGCCTGCAATCGGGCCACCGCAGGAGCCGGTGAAGGTGTGG
>CAZMNI010000039.1:0-9983 GCA_964567615.1 uncultured Chryseobacterium sp. | reverse complement strand
TGCACTGGGCAAGGCCCAATGTGGTGGTGAGGAGCAGTGCTCCGGCAAAGGCCCAAGACAAGAATTTCATGGTCGCGGCGTTTGGTTTTGCGGGCGAAAGATAGGACACAAGGGGGGCAAGTGATTCCCATTCAGCGGGATTCTGTCGCTTGTTAACACCAAGATAACAGGCCTTTATCACTTTATACAGCCGAAAACAGGTCCGGCGAAGTTGAACGGAACGTACGCCGGTGATGCGGCGTGGGGCCCAAATCCGCCAAGATGCGGCGGTGGTGCGGCGTAGGGTAGCCCGCGTTGCGGTCCCAGCCGTACGCCGGGTATAGGGCATGCAGACTGCTCATCAGGGCGTCGCGGTGGGTCTTTGCAAGGATGCTCGCGGCCGCAATCGAGGCGAACCGTCCGTCCCCCCCGACGAAGCAAGTATGCTCCGGGAGGCCCGGGGCGGAGCGAAACCGGTTGCCATCGATGAGCAAGTGCTCCGGGCGGACGGCCAAACCAAACACCGCCGCCCGCATCGCCGCAAACGACGCCTCGAGGATGTTGATGCGGTCGATTTCCTCGGGTCCGACCTCCGCCACCGCCCACGCCGTCGCTTCGGAGAGGATCGTATCGCGCAACCGCTCCCGCGCCGCTGCCGAGAGCTTTTTGCTATCGTTGAGTCCGCCGTCCTGCACCCAAACCGCTGCAACCTCCGGCGCAACGATGACTGCAGCGGCCACCACGGGTCCTGCCAGGCACCCCCGGCCCGCCTCGTCGCATCCGGCTTCGATTCGGCCCTCCGTTGCCCACAGCTTCATCGCCCTCCGCCGTTCGCCACCGCAACCACTGCATCCCAAAGCAGCTCCGCGGACCGGTCCCACGAAAAATCTGCTGCCCGCCGCAATCCCGCCTCCACCGCTGCGGCCCGCCGTGCCGGGTCCCGCTCCAGCGAGAACATCGCTTCTGCCACATGAACTGCGGCATCCGGTGCCGTCGGGTCGATCAGCGCTGCCGCCGCCCCACCGCACACCTCCGGAACTGCGGTGAGGGAAGAAGCAATCACCGGAGTTCCACACGCAAACGCCTCCACCACCGGCACGCCGAACCCTTCGAAAAACGGCAAAAACACCAACGCCTCCGCCGCCCCCATCGCCTCTGCCAACTCCCTTCCCTCCAAACGCCCAGCCCACTTCACCCCCTCCACAGTGCGGCGTTCGTCCGCCCACATCGCTTCGCCGACCACCACGAGGTCCGCCTTGCCACCGCGGGCACGGTAGGCCGCGAATGCTCCGAGCAGGCCGTCGAGGTTTTTGCGGGGGTGCAGGCTGCCGACGAACAGGTAGTATGGCCGGCCGCCGTTGATGCGGGATCGGGCGGCGGCGGCGGCCTCCGGCGAAAGGGGCCGGTAATGCGGTCCAGGGGCATTCGGCACCACCCCGATGCGGGCGGCGTCGAGGCCGAAGCGCGCAGCGAGGTCGGCCCGGGAAAACGCGGAGACCGTGAGCAACGCAGCTGCGGAACGGGCATAAACAGGGAAGCGCGCCGCGTAGTGGCGGGCTTCACGGGCGGGCAGCCAATCCGGCCGGTGGAGGAAGTTGAGGTCGTGGATGACCACGGTTTGGGGCACCTGCGTGCGGCGGCTCGCAAAACCGTCCGGGGACACGAACACCGCAGCACCGCGGCGCCGCAGCGCCCAAGCCACCGCCCAGTCGAACCACAGGTCGTACAGCCACGGACGGCGCGCGGGCGGAAGCAGCCACACCTGCTTGCAGTTCGGACCGTAATCGAATGCCGGAGACGGACGCCGGTCCCGAAGCAGCACGAAGTCGTGCTCTGGGTGGGCGGCGACCATGCGGCGGAAGCACGCGTCCGCAAACCCCCCGATGCCCTCGAGGCGTCCCGGAATCAGCAGCCGGCCGTTCAACGCAATCGTCGCCACGGGCGCGAAGATAGCCGGGCAGCCGCCGGGTGGATGTAGATTGCACGGCCCATGGTCCTTCCGTTTCTCCGCCACGTGTCGTTGCTGCTGGTCTTGAATTTGGCCATCAAGCCCCTGTACTTGCTGGTGGTCGAGGCCAGAATCCAAGACGCTCTGGGGCCCGAGGTGTACGGCACGTATTTCCCTGCACTCGGGCTAGCGACCTTGCTCAACATCTTGCTGGACTGGGGGTTGACAAATCATTTGACCCGGGATGTCGCTGCAAATCCCGCCGGATGGAAGCGGATAGCCGGGGGTGCTTTTCGCACGAAAGGCTTTCTTATACCTCTGTATTTCAGTGTGTTGATGGCAGGTGGCGTGGCCATCGGCTGGCGCGGAGAGGCACTCGGTTGGCTTGCATGGGCCGGGCTCAACCAAGCACTGCTCAGCACCGTCCTCTTTCTGCGCGGGGGGCTGCAAGGGCTCGGCAACCACCGGGCCGATGCCCTCGTCTCCGTCGCCGACCGCGCCCTGCTACTCGCCGGCCTCGGGGCAGTGCTCGCGTGGTCGGACGCCTTTGAACTTCCGTACCTGCTGGCCGGCACCACGGCCTCGCTCGTCCTCGCAGCCGGCTTCGCGGCTTGGCACCTGCGTTCGACGCCTCGTCCCCCGCAAGACCTCGCCGCCGAAGACAGCACCCGCGCCGCACTGCGCGCCGGCACACCCTATGCCCTGCTCGTCCTGCTGATGATGGCCTACCACCGGCTCGATGCCATCTTGCTTGAACGCATGCGGCCAGACGGGGCGCTGCAAGCCGGCCTCTACGCGATGGGCTACCGGTTGTTCGAGGCCGCGAACATGGTCGGCTACCTCGTGGCGACCGTGCTGTTGCCGTACTTCACGCGGATGCTGGCCAGCGGCGAGGACGTGCGGCCGCTCGCGGCGGGAGCAGCCCGAGCGCTCGCCATCGGAGGAACGGCCCTTGCAGCAGCGGCGTGGGCGGATCCGGCAGGCATCCTCGCGCCGTTTTACAGCGCCTCGGTCGCGGAGGCGGCCCCCATTCTACCGCCGTTGATGCTCTCGTTCGCGCTGTTTGCGCAGGGCTACGTGTTCAGTACGCTGCTCACGGCACGCGGCGAGTTGCGGCTGCTGATCGGGTTCGCGGCGGCGGGCGCGGTGCTGGGGGCCGTGCTCAACGTGTGGTGGATTCCTGCGGCGGGCGCTGTCGGCTCCGCCTGGGCCAGCGCCGCCGCCCAAACGCTCGTCGTCGCCGCCCAAACCGCGGCGGTCCTGCGCCGGCACCCCGGGGCGGTTTGGCGTGGGGTGGCCCGCGGTGCGGCGATCCACATCGCACTGTGCGCCGCCCTCGCGGCCGTGTGGGCCGCAGCAGGGCCGACCGGCACCGGGGCCGCATGGGGCCTCGTAGCCATCGGGCTGGTACTCGGCGTGCTGAGCAACTGGGATGCGGTACCTTTGGGCCGCAATCGCCTTCCCCATGGCTGAACTTTCTTCCCTCGACTCCACGCACCTCGTCCGGTTCATTTGGGACCGGCGGCGGACCTTTGCCGCCGTCGGTTTGGGCGCGGCGGTGCTCGGCGCCGCCGCGGCGCTCCTCATGGAAAGCCAATTCAAGTCGACGGTGGTCATGTTTGCCACCCCGCAACACAGCATCGGGGAACAGTTCTACGAGGAGATCAAGCGCAACGACCTGCTCGAATACGGCGAAACGGAAGATGCCGAGCGGCTCCTCCAAATCCTCAACTCGGACCGCATCCGCACCCGCATCATCGAGAAGTACGACCTGTGGACGCACTACGGCATCGAACCCGGCTCGCCCGGCTCGGCCACCCTCCTCGGCCGCGAGTACGCCAGCAACGTCGAATCCCAACTCACCCGCTACGGTTCTGTGCAAGTCACGGTGTACGACCGGGATCCGAAGCGCGCCGCCGACATGGCGAACGACATCGCCTTCCTCGCGGACTCGGTTTCGAACCGGCTGCGCAACGACCGTGCACGCGAGGCGTTTCGCTACGCCGAAGCGTCGTTCCTGCAGGTCCAGGGAGAGATCCAGGCCATGGAGGATTCGCTTGGAGTGCTGTATGGGAAGGGGGTGTACGATTATCCGACCCAAATTGAGGGCCTGAACGAACAGTACGCCACGGCCCTCAACGAAGGCCGAAAGGCGAACGCCGAAGCCATCCGGCAGCAGATGGCGGAGCTCTCGACCTTTGCGAACGCCTTCAACAAGTTGGCGAACCTGCTCGAAGCGGCCTACGAGCGCGAAGCGGTGCTCAAGCGCCGGTACGAGCTCATGCGGCTCGACGCGGAAACCCAAATGCCCGCCGCCTTCGTGGTCGACTACGCCTCCCCCGCCGACAAGAAGTCCCGGCCGGTGCGCTGGCTCATCGTCGTGCTCACCACGGCTTCTGCCCTCGCAGCCACACTCCTCGTGCTGCTCGCCCTCACCACGCTCCGCAAGCCGGCGGCATGACCCGTTCCGTGGATTCGCTGCCCGCCGTGGCGGCGGGTCTCGGTTTTGCCGCGGCGGTGGCGCTGGGCTTTTTCTTTGATTTCCCGTGGCTCGCAGCCCTGCCTGTGGCCATCGTTCCGGTCGTGGCCGCGGTCATTCGGCCGCAGTGGGCGCTGGCCTTTCTGTTTTTTGCCGCCCCGCTGAGCATCAACCTCGAGGAACTGGAGATCGGCGGAATCGGGCTCTATGTGCCCACGGAGCCGGTGCTGGCTTTGCTGCTGCTGCTCTTCGTATTCCGAGCCTTTGCGGGCGATCCGGTGGACCGCCGGGTGCTGCGGCATCCGGTCAGCGTTTGGATCGGCATGATGCTGCTCTGGACCCTGTTGACCTCGATTTCCAGCGTGTTGCCCGCCGTGTCATTCAAGTTCTTGACCGCGCGGCTGTGGTTCGTGGTGGGCTTTTTCTACTTCGTGGCCCATGCAGTGCTGCACCGGCGGGACGCTGCGGAACGCGGTCTGATTTTCTACCTCGTGCCGCTGGCCGGTGTGGTCGTGTACACGGTCTTGCGCCATGCGGACTGGGGATTCGATAAAGACGCCGGACACTGGGTGATGACGCCGTTTTTCAAGGACCACACGTCGTACGGGGCGGTGCTCGCGATGTGCCTTCCGGCCGCCCTCGGCGCACTGTGCATGCCGGAGCGGAGTTGGGGTCGGAGGGGGCTGCTCGTCGCGCTGCTGGCGGTGCTCGTGCTGGGCACGGTGCTCTCGTATACCCGGGCGGCGTGGGTGTCGCTGGCGGGAGCGGCGGCGCTGCTGGCGGCGCTTGAGCTGCGGATTCCGTTGAAGACGTTGGTGGTGACGGGATTGATCGGCGCGGCGGGGGTTTGGGCGGCGCGGGATGCCCTGGTCATTTCCCTCGAGCGCAACCGCCAAGATTCCTCCGACAACCTCGCTGAACACGTCGAATCGATTTCGAATGTGTCGAGCGACGCCTCGAACCTCGAACGGCTCAACCGCTGGTCGTGCGCCCTTGCGCTCTTCGAAGAACGTCCGATAACCGGCTGGGGTCCAGGTACTTACCAATTCGTGTACGCCCCCTTCCAGCGCTCAGAAGACCGCACCATCATCTCGACAAACAACGCCGACGGCGGCAACGCCCACAGCGAGTACCTGGGCCCGCTGGCGGAGCAGGGCGTGCTCGGCGCGCTGTTCATGGTGGGGTTGCTCGGTTGGACGCTGCACCTGGGCTTCCGCCTCCGGCGCACCCTGTCCGACCTCGGCGAACGGCGGCTTGCTACGGGCCTGTTCCTCGGCCTGATGACCTACTTCATCCACGGGGTCTTGAACAACTACCTCGACACGGACAAGGCCAGCGCACTTTTTTGGGGCTTCCTGGCCACCCTCGTGGCGCTGGACCTGCGCCAGCGGTCCCGGTTCAGCGAAACGCAGCCGTAAGCAGGGCGGTGTCGTCGAAGGCCGGCGTAGCCCCCCGGAACGCTTCGAGCCCGGCCAACACCCCCTCTTGGATGGCCGCAGCCCCCATTCCCCGGCGTTCACGCACCGCCGTCTCAAGCCGGGTGTTGCCGAACGGAATCCCCTCGGCATCTTCTTGCTCCACGAGCCCGTCCGTGTAACACACCAGCACGCTGCCCCGCGGAATCTCCACGTCGCCTACTTCGATGGAAGGCAGCTCCGGGAACATGCCAAGTCCCACCGAACCGAGGTGGAGCCCGTGCGCAGTTCCGTCCGGAAGCATCAACAGCGGCGGATTGTGGCCGCTGTTCACATAGCGCATGCGCCGCGTCGTGCGGTCGTACAAGCCGATGAAGAGTGTGATGTACTTCTCCCCCCGTGCGCTTTCCATCACCCGAGCATTCAGGCCCCGAACAGCTACTTCAAGGTCTGTTCCACCGAACTGAAAAGCCGTCCGCACGTTCGCCTGGAAGTTCGACATCACAAAGGCGGCGGAAATCCCCTTCCCGCTGACGTCCGCCATGCAAAAGGCGAGGACGTTCGCGTTCACCGGAAACACGTCGTAGTAATCCCCCCCCACCTCGCGGTGCGGGCGGTACAAGGCGCTGAGGTCGACGTCCTTGTCTTCCGGCCATTCGGTGGGCACGAGCATCGCCTGCAGCTCTGCCGCGAGTTCGAGCTCCCGCCGGGTCGCTTCTTGGCGCAGCGCATTCGCTGCGAATTGGCGGTTTTTCAGAGCCACAACCAGGACGTTGGTCAGCGTTTGGATAAACTTGAAATGCTTGACCACGGGGCTCACGCCGTGTCCTTCCTCGGCAATCCCTGCATACAGCACGGCCACGGGCTCGCCCTGCAGCAACACGGGAACCTCCACGTCGAATCCTTCTCCGCGGTCTGAGGTCACCACCGGCCATCCTTCAGCGCTCGGGCTGACCCCCTCTGGCAGTGCCCCGACGCACCCCGTCGACACAACGAGCCGGGCGCCACCTCCCTCTCCCGATACGTACAAAGCAAGCCGGTCGATGTGCAGATGCTCTGCCAAACTCCGACGGAAACGGCCCAGCAAGTCCTCCTCCGTCGCGCTCCCGTTGATGGCGCGCGTCACATCCAGTAGGGCGTTCAGTTTGTAGTCCTGAACGCCCAACTTGCGCTCAAGCCGGCCTACCCGTTCGGTCACGCCAGTTTATTTCTTCACCCGTTCGACGTACTCCTTCGTCCGCGTATCCACCTTGATCCAGTCTCCTGTATCGACGAACAAAGGCACGCGCACCTCCACTCCAGTATCCACCGTGGCCGGCTTCAGGGTATTTGTCGCCGTATCGCCCTTGATCCCTGGCTCTGAGTAAGTCACCTCCACCAGCACATGCGCCGGCAATTCGCAGCTCAGCACCCGCTCCTCGTCGGCATGGAACTGCAGCAAGCACACCACGCCATCCTTCAAAAACTCCGGCGCATTGATCAAATGCTCCTCCACCGTCACCTGCTCGTAGTTGTCCGTATTCATGAACACATACCCGTTTTCCTCCTTGTAGAGGTACTGGTATTCGCGGGTTTCAATCCGAACGGGGTCAATTTTCACCCCCGAGTTGAAGGTGTGTTCCACCACGCGGCCGGTGGCCAAATTCCGCAACTTCGTGCGGACGAACGCCGCTCCCTTCCCAGGTTTCACGTGCAAAAATTCGATGATGAGCCACAACCCGCCGTTGTGGTTGATGCACATGCCGTTCTTGATGTCCGCGGTCGTTGCCATGGTGTCTATGATTTCTGGGGCGAAGATAGGGCGAGGGGTGGCGAGGCTGTGCCTCGCGGACCGCGGCTCCGCCGAGAAGGTTGGATGTGGAAAAAACTCTGGATCTCAACCCTCACCCTCACACTCACACTCACACTCACCCTCATCCCTCACACTCATTTCCATGTGAGGCGGACTTCAAACCGGGGCGGAGCAGGGAACCGGGTTCCATGGGTAGCGTCTACCGTTTGGAGTCCGGCGGCAAGTCGCCACGGCCCGTGGCGGTAGCCGATCCGGACACTGATTCTCGCTTCATGGGCTGAAACGACGGCTGTGGACCAGCCGAGCGCCCCCGGTTCGAAACCATAAAAAGGTCGCTCGCCCACTGCGCGCCCGATCCAAAAATCCGCGGACCAAGGCCCGTTGGTCGGTCGCCATCCCCACATGCCGGAAGCCCCTGTGCCCAGGTCCCAACGCAATCGACAAACGCCGACGGAACCATCGCGTCGAAGTTCCATGCGGACATACGCTGCATCGCGGAGGGTGCAGCGAAACTCCCAAGGCACTGCGCCAGCAAGGACAAGGGTTCGCCGCCATTCCAGCTCAAAATCAGGATCCGGCACCAGCCGAGCGCGGAACCACAACCGCCCGGTATTCTTCCCAGGATGCAACCAACGCGCCCCCACAACGGCTTCAAACGGTTCAGAAATACTGGGACGAACGTCGCCCCAGGCCTCGCCTGGGTGGGTCCCGGTGGCCAGCGCGATGCCGCCGAAAAAATCCAATTCGCGGCCGCGGCCAGCTAAAAATGCGGCATGAAGCGATCTGCCTTTCGGGTAAAATGCCGCTTCCGCGGCCCAAACGGTTGCCCTTCTTCCGCCCTCAGCATGAAGACCTGCAACGCCCGTCCAAGAAGGCACAAGGAGGCCCTGCACCGCGCGCGGCCCCAACTCTACCCCTACGCCAAGCCGGAACAAACGAAATGAATGCGAGACCAGCAGCGCGCCTCGCGGTCTGCGGGAATTGGTGCCGGCGTCCAGGCTGAAGGCCGTGCGCCAGTGCGTTCCCGAATACTGCATGGCCAGACCCGAACGCATCGGGACGGTGGGGCCTGCACATGCTGCAACAATGGGTACTGTTGCGCGGAATGCCGAATGGGGTTCGCGCAATCCGTCGAAGGCACCCACCGATCCGGTGACCGCGCCTTGGGCCCACCTGAGGCTGTGGTCGCCGAGCAACAGTTGGAAGGGATACCGTCGGGGGCGAAGGAGGAGGTGGCCGCTGATGTGGCCGCCTTGGTCGTGGCGGAGGGCCCAGGCGCCGCTGCGGCCTGCGCGAACTGACGTCCAAAGGGTATCCGCCCAGCGCAAGTCCGTGCGGGCTTCGAGCCGGTGGCGCGTGGCGGCCGCTCGAGCGATGGGTTCGGCGGAGCAAAAGCTGCGCCAAGTGGGATCGGTTGCAAGGGCGGCCGCGGAGGAAGCGGAGATGCCGGGGATTGCACCGATTTCTTCGGGAGCGATGGGCCAACCTGAGTTCGCGATGTGGCTGCGGATAGCATCTGCTTCACCCGCTTCGAGGCGACCGGACTCGACGCAGTCCGCCAGCCAGGCGTCGAGTGCGTCGGTTTGGCCGAAGGCCGGGGATACAAGCACGTGGAAAAGCAGCACCAACCCGCGGGTCCAAAGCCCCCTCATTTTCCCACACCCCAGGTCCACCCGAACAAGGGATGTGGTCCGGAGACCATCCAAACGGGCCGCGCACCCGGTGCCCAGGCCACCGTGCACCCCAAACGCCACGGGGCAGCGGCCATCCATCCTCCCAGCCACACCCGCGGGTGCACCTGCCCCGCGCACGACACGAAAACGCGGTGCCCTGAACGCCATGCTACTGAACCCACCAACGCTCCGACCGTGCGCGTGCCAGTCACCCCCCACGTGAACTGCTCAACCCCATCTACGGCACACCACACCAGTCCATCCGCTGGCCCCACCTTTCCGGAAAGTCCCACTGAAGCGACTGGTCCATAATCGACTACGCCCACTCCACTCCATCGCCGCCGACGTACTCCCACCCCCACAGCCGCAGTTAGTCCCGGACGCAGCACCACCTTCCGCGCCATCCCGCCACGGGATTCGGTCCACCCGCCGACTGCAGAGGCCTCCGCCCACCCCCACCAAGCCGACCCCACGGAATCTGCCTGCAACACCCGCGCTGTTGCACCTGCCTCCACAAAGCCCCCTTCCGGCCAAAACCCCATGCGCCAAGCCCACGGGGCCACCGCCACCGGCGGCGCAACATCCGCCGGAACAAGTTGCGCCTTCCCCACATTCCCAGCGATACTGCCCAAAAAAACCGCCGCTGCAAATCTCATCCGCGTCCCGTTCATGGGCCAAAAGAACCTCACCGCCTCGC
>CAZMNI010000038.1:7848-12862 GCA_964567615.1 uncultured Chryseobacterium sp. | reverse complement strand
TTCCAGGAATCGCATACGGTCAGCCGACTCGTCGGCGCGCCTCCGGGCTACATCGGCCACGACGAGGGAGGCCAACTCACCGAAGCCGTGCGCCGCAAGCCCTATTCCGTGGTGCTCCTCGATGAAATCGAAAAGGCCCACCCGGATGTCTTCAACGTGCTGCTCCAAGTGCTCGACGACGGCCGGTTGACCGATGCAAAAGGCCGCACGGTGAACTTCCGGAACACCCTGATCATCATGACCTCAAACGCAGGATCCGAGGGCATCCAGGAGTGCTTCGACCGGGCTCGGGGGCGGATTACGGACGAAGTCGTCGCCGAGATGGACGCCATCGCGCAGGCGGCACTCCGGCGCATTGTGCGGCCGGAGTTCCTGAACCGGATCGACGAAGTCATCGTCTTCCACCCGCTCGAGAAGGCACACCTGCGCCGCATCGTCGAAATCCAACTGATGGGCATCGGGACACGGCTCAAGGAGGCAGGAATCGACCTGCGGGTGTCGGAGGATGCGTTGGTTTGGCTGGCGGATGCGGGCTACAGCCCTGACATGGGGGCACGACCGCTCAAGCGGTTGATAGCGAAGGAAGTTCTGAACCGCCTGAGCAAGGCCATCCTGGCGGGTTCGGTGCGCCGCGACGGCGTGAACGTCCTCGACGTCTTCGACGGCGAAGTGGTGTTCCGCGAACGGATCGACGATGAAGTGTGCCTCGACCTCAACCCCTGAGGTCAGCGCACGGAAATACTGAAGGCAGAACGCCCGCCGAGGAAGCCCTCTAAGACATCTCCGGATGCCACGGGGCCGACTCCGGCGGGCGTTCCCGTGAACAGCAGATCGCCCGACTTCAGGGTCATGTACCGCGAAACGTGGGCGATCAGTGCGTCCACAGGGAAGAGCATGTCGCGGGTGGAGCCGGTTTGGACCACCTGCCCGTTGCGCTGCAAGGTGAAGTCCACATCCTGCACATCTCCACCCAGTTCGGCGACGCTCCACCACGTCCGGCCCACCACTGCTGACCCGTCGAAGGCCTTCGCCTTTTCCCACGGGCTCCCGGCTTTCTTGAGCGCATCCTGCACGTCACGCGCCGTAAAGTCGATGCCTACTGTGACCTGCGAATAGTACCGGTGCGCAAACTCAGGCGCAATGGCCCGGCCCAACCGATCGATGCGTACGACCAACTCGATTTCATGGTGCACCTCCTGCGTCCAGTCCGGGATGTAAAACGGATGCCGCGCCCCGAGCACGGCGCTGTCCGGCTTGAGAAAAAACAGCGGTTCTGCTGGAACCGCATTGCCCAATTCACGGGCATGGTCCGCATAATTCCGCCCGATGCACACGATTTTCATGGGACGAAGGTCGGACAGAACTACCGGGCGTAAAACGAGACGACGACACGGCGGTCTTCTGCGCCGCGGTTTGCGGCCTGTTCTTCGCCGACGTAATTCACCAGCACGCGCTGGCCGTCCACACCGCTGGTCAGCAAGTAGCGGCGGACGGATTCTGCGCGGGCCCGGGAGAGTTGGAGGTTTGCTGCGCGTTCGCCCTCTGCATCCGTGTGGCCTGTGAGGACCACGCGCAGCTGGGGATAGCGGGTGAGCAGGTCCATGACTTCGCCGAGTTGGAGTTGGGCGTTGAGACTCAATGCAGAAGAACTGCTGGCGAATCGGACGTCGAAGGCCTCCGGGAGCCGGAGCGCCGCCAGTTCTGGGTCCGATTCGACCGGGCGGCCACGCAGCGCAGCCACATCGCGCTCGAGCGCGCTGAGGCGATCGTCTTGGCGCTCGAGCAAGGTGACGACGCGGTCGAGTAGGGCGTCATTTGAAACGGATGCAGCAGGGCGCGCGGGCGCCAAAGCGAGTTGGGAGGCATCCCCCGCACCGAGGGCCGCACGGGAATCTGCACTCAAATCCAGAGAAAGCGGCCGAAGCGGAGCTTCCGGATCGAACGCACCCCATTCCCGCAGGACCGCTTCCACGTCTTCCGCGGGCACCTGCTCGGTGGCCGTCAGTTGTTCAATCAACCCGCGGTTGACGAAGTAGCCCAGCTCCGCCCCCGCCTGGGTCACCACCTCGCCGATGCGGTTCGTGATGAGCAGGTACAGCCGTTCTGCATTGCTCAAACCGGTCCCTGCCCCAGACCGTGCACGCGCCACATCCCGCTCGTCCAACTCTGCGACGTCCCGAAGCAGCCCCGCGACCTCTTCGGAAAACCCCTCAAAGGGCACTTTCTCCCGAAGTCCTTGCCACGCAAGCACCTCCCGCACCACCTCTTCCATCGTGCGCAGCAACACCCGCTCGGAGACCTTCCATCCGACCTGTCCCGATTCGACAACTACAGCTCCCTCGAGGTACAGGACAATGTTGTCGAGAATGGCCTCTTGAGCGCGCCGCACGCGGTCGTCAGGTGCTGTTGACCAGTAGTTGATGGTGAGGGTTCCCGTTTGGCTCCCACGCAATTCCGGCTGCGCACACACAGCCGACCCGGCTACGAGTGCAACCAGAACCAGCACCCCCAAGCGACCGGTGGACGCGAACCCGCGCATCCCTCAAATTTCGCCTAAAATCGCTTATGAAGCGACGAAACGTTACTTTCCGCGGCCCCGAAGTACGGTCAACACGGTGTACATCAAGATTTTAAAGTCCAAAGCGAGGCTCATGTTCTCGATGTACATCACGTCGAACCGCAGCCGCTGCACCATCTGCTCAACGTTTGTTGCGTACCCGTACTTTACTTGTCCCCAGGAGGTTATCCCTGGACGCACCCGATGCAAGTGGCGGTAGTGTGGTGCGCGCTCAAGGATCAAACCGATGTAATGTGCCCGCTCCGGCCGGGGACCCACCAGCGACATGTCCCCGCGCAGCACATTGAAAAACTGCGGCAACTCATCGAGGCGGGATTTGCGCAAAAACCGACCTACCCGCGTGATCCGCGGATCGTCGTCGCTGCTCAGCTGCGGTCCAGCGTGCTCCGCATCCACTACCATGGTGCGGAATTTGAAGATCCGAAAAGGCCTGCCGTGCAGGCCGATGCGCTCTTGGGAAAAGAATACCGGACCGGCAGAGGTCGCTCGTACCGCCACCGCAATTCCGAGGTAAACGGGTGCGAGCAGCAGCAAGGCCACCGCAGACACCGACAGGTCCATCGCACGCTTGAGCACCACCTGCGCCGGAGGCATCATGTGGCGGTGGATTTCCATGAGCGGAGCCCCGTAAATACTTGACATACGCACACTTCCGCTCAAGATGTCGTACATATCCGGAAGGATTCGCACCTCCACACCCGAGCCGTCGAGTTCGTTCAGCACGCGTTCGAGTACCGGACGGTCACCGCTGCCGATGGCTAAGATCACCTCTTCCACGCCCTGCGCCCGCACAGTGGCGAGCAGGTCTGTCCCTGCGCCTAACCGCGGCAGCACCGCGGCCAAATGGGTGTCCTTCCCGTTGGCCTGCAAAAACCCCACAAACTTGAACCCCGGATTGCGGCGCAACGCTAAGATTTCCTCGACCATCCGCAAAGCCCGTTCGTCCCCCCCCACGACCAGCGTCGGAAATCCCCACACCCCGCGGTGGATGCGCTTGACGGTGCGGGTCGTGATGATGAGCCGTCCCAGCAAGGTGAACACGAAATGACTGGAAGCCAGCACGGCAAGCGAAGCGTAGTAGTGGCGGTAGCCCGCGACCGTATCGTCGAGGATCAGCACGAGGAACAGGAAGAACGAACCGACCGCTGTCGTCCATGCAACTTGGCCCAACTCGAGGATGCGGTGGCGCCGCATGGGCCGCAAGTACATCCCCGCCAGTGCGTAGAGTCCTAACCAAAACACCACCACGCCCACAAGCCCTTGTGCATACCGCTCCGTGAACACCACCTCCACCGGAACCTGCAATGCCTGCGGTTCCACCCATGCCTTCCGAAACGCATACAGCACAGTCCACGACCCCGCTGCAGCAAGGGCATCCGAAACGAGGTAAGCCGCCCGAAGCGTGCGCGTCCTCATTCGAACGTGACGATTTTCAAGTTGTCTACCACGATGACCGCACCTTGCGTTACGCCGTCCCACACCGCATCGAGGGTCACTTCCCATCCATCCGTACCCGGCAACGACCGCACCACTGGAGCGAGGTCGAGGTACACCTTTTTCCGCGCACCGTCAGTCGGACGAAGCACGAGGATGGGCGTGCGGGTGGTGTTTCCGGCATTTAAAGCCAGCAAGCCCACTGCGAACTCGTGGCTGCAGCGGTAGTCAATCTCTAACCAAACCGGCGCATTCGGGGGAAGCGCATACTGCTGTTCGTTCGTGGTTGCCGTCAGCACTGCCGCTCCGGGTCCCAGGGCGATGTAGCCGCTGCCATCCCCGTCGAGGACCCAGGCCGGATCCGTGGTCCGCACCACTTCCGCTGTGCTGGTCGCTGCTTCCGCAAACCGATTTGCCGTTTCGAAGTCTTCCACGATCACCACGTCCACGCCTTCGGCATAGCCGGTAGTGAGTGCCAAGGTGTCCGACTTGCCCGGGACCACCTCCACGGCATATTCCACCGTGCGGTAAAACGGATAGGGCTTCCTGCTGGCCGACACCCCGTTCGCCCGGATGCCCGGGAGCAGGGTCAGTGTTTCGGATTCACCGAGGTCATCGCGGAGCAGCGGAATGTCTGCCGGCAAGGGGAATGCGCCGAGAACTCCGCGCTCCGTGTACACCCAGACCTCCTCGATGCGTTCCGTGGGCTCACCTTGGCCCGGTTCCACGGCAAAGGTCCACGCTGGAACGTGCAGACGGTGCGGAAGATCCGCAGGGTCAGGCGTGCATGCTCCCACAAGGAACACGATGCATGCGAGCCGGAAAGGGAACTGCTGGTGCACAGGCGATTTGGAAAGCGGACGGCAAAGGTATCCCACTGCCTCCCGCGGTTCGGGACTGAAACGCACGACTTGCCCACGAAGTATGCGGGTTTTTCCACAAATGCCCGAAGTTTTCAACAGCCGCAGCAGGTCTGATGGGTGCTGTACCTTCGCGGCATGA
>CAZMNI010000038.1:1413-7838 GCA_964567615.1 uncultured Chryseobacterium sp. | reverse complement strand
TATCGACACAGCGAATTTGGACCAAATCCGCGAAGCGAACGACCTCGGCGTCCTCGACGGTGTAACTACAAATCCGTCCCTCATGGCAAAGGAGGGCATCCGCGGAGAAGCGGCAGTGCAGGCCCATTACCGGGCCATTTGCGAAATCGTCGACGGCGACGTGAGCGCTGAAGTCATTGCTACGGATTTCGCGGGCATGGTGGCCGAAGGGCGCGTGCTCGCAGCGTTGCACGAAAACATCGTCGTGAAGGTGCCGTGCACCCGCGAGGGCATCCGTGCAATCCGGGCCTTCACCGACGAAGGCATCCGCACAAACTGCACCTTGATTTTCTCCGCAGGCCAAGCCCTCGTCGCAGCAAAAGCAGGTGCCAGCTACGTCAGCCCCTTCATCGGCCGCCTCGACGACGTGGGATCGGACGGTCTCGCCCTCATCGAGAAAATCCGGAACATCTACGACAACTACGAGTTCGACACGGAAATCCTCGCGGCAAGCGTGCGCCACCCCATGCACATCCTCGATTGTGCGGAACTCGGCGCAGACGTCATGACCGGACCACTGAGCGCCATCCTCGGGCTGTTGAACCACCCGCTGACCGACAAAGGCCTCGAACAGTTCCTGGCCGACCACGCGCGGGTCAACGCCTGAACCCATATGCTGCTCCGCATCCACCCCGACAATCCGGACGCGCGCCGGCTCGATCAGGCGGTGCGGGCCTTGCGTTCGGACGGGGTGGTCGTGGTACCCACAGACACCGTCTATTCCTTTGCATGCGCTCTCGGCTCCTCGAAGGGCCTCGATCAACTTGCACGGCTGAAGGGCATCAAGCCGGAGAAAGCGAACTTTTCCCTGCTCTGTGCGGACCTGTCGATGCTCAGTGCCTTCACGAAACCGCTGCCGAACGACGTCTTCAAGCTCATGAAGCGCGCCCTGCCCGGCCCGTATACGTTCATCCTCGAAGCCAGCGGGCAGGTGCCGAAGTGGTTCACGTCGAACCGCCGCTCCATCGGCATCCGGGTTCCGGACCACCCCGTCGCCCAAGCGTTGCTCGCGGCGTTCGGGGGACCGCTCGTGGTTACCTCGGTGCACGACGAAGACGAAGTCCTTGAGTACACGACCGATCCCGAGCTCATCCACGAACGCTACGGCGACCGGGTGGAGGCCGTGATCGACGGCGGCTACGGCCAGTTGCACGCGTCGACCGTCATCGACTGCACAGTTTCGCCTCCCGAAGTCGTGCGGGAGGGACTCGGGCCGGTCGAGGGCCTGCTTTAACGGGGGCCCGCTGTACGTGGCATGCGTGCCGCGAGCATCGGCACGAAGGCGAAGACGCCGTGTTCGCGCTGCGTGAATTCCGTCTCGGAGGTGCGGAGGAAGGTGTGCATCACCTGGGTTTCGCCTTCCCCCACCGGGATGACGAGTGTGCCGCCGACGGCGAGTTGGGACAGAAGGGCCTGCGGGACTTCGGGGGCGCCGCAGGTCACCACGATGCCGTCGTACGGCGCAAATACCGCTTTGCCCTTGTACCCGTCCCCGTAGAAGAGCTCCGGACGGTAACCGAGCGATGCGAGCATCGGACCCGCTTTTTCGAACAGTTCGCGTTGGCGTTCAATGCTGTAGACCTTGTAGCCCATGGCGCACAGGACGGCGCACTGGTAGCCGCTGCCGGTGCCGATTTCCAGCACCCGGGCGCCGGGTGCCAAACCCAACAGCGTGGTTTGCCGGGCGACCGTATGCGGTTTGGAGATGGTTTGTCCGGCACCGATTTGGAACGCCTTGTTCGCGTACGCAAACTGTTCGAACGCCGAGCTCAAAAAAGCATGCCGCGGCACCTTGTCCATGGCTTCGAGCACGTCTTCGCGCACGTCACCTTGGCGCCGCAGCTCCTCTAACATTTTACGCCTCAACCCCTTGTGGCGGTAGTCATCGCGGATCGTCACGCAGCGGAAGATACAGCCCGGCGCGTAACTTCCCGGCATGGTGCACGTGGGGGTTTGTGGGGTCGGCCACTTGGGGGCGATCCACCTGAAATGCCTGGAGGAACTGGGCGTGGCGGCGGGTTTTTTTGACCCCGATGCAGCAGCCGTGGCGCGGGTCGCTGCAGGCACCTCCGTCCCGGCTTTTCCCTCCTACAGCGCCCTGCTCGAAGCGGTGGATGCGGTCGTCATCGCCGCACCGACCCCCCTGCATGTGGCACTCGCTGAAGAAGCCCTGGAGCGCGGCAAGCATGCCTTCATCGAGAAGCCCGTGGCGGTCTCGGTCACCGCTGGCGAACGGCTGCGAAAGACCGTGGCAGCGTGCGGCCTCGCCGTCGCCGTAGGCCACGTCGAGCGGTTCAACCCGGCGTACCGCGCGGCCTTGCCGCTCCTGGCGGGGACGCAACGCATCACGGCGCAGCGCATCGCCCCCTTCACGCCACGCGGTGCCGACGTGAGTGTAGTACACGACCTGATGATCCACGACCTCGATGCGCTGCTCGGCGCATGGGGCGACGGCGTGGTGGAGGTGGTGGCGAGTGGGGAGCGGACGGTGACGGAGACCGTGGATACGGCGCGGGCACGGCTGGTTTGGCGCGACGGGCGGGTGGCGGAGGTGGTGGCCAGCCGAACCGGCACCGACCGCATCCGGCGGTGGGAGGCCTTCGGCGAGGCGATGCAGCTCGAGGTGGATTTTCTGACGCGCACCGCCGTCTGCCAAACGCCCGACGGGAAGCAGCCGCTGGACGTCGAAGAAGGCAACCCGCTCAAAGACGAGCTGCAGGCCTTTTTGATGGCAATCCGGGGCGAAGGTGCGGTGGGGGTCACGTTCGAAGAGGGCCTGCGCGCACTCGGTTTGGCCGACCGCATCCTCGCGTGCATCGGCACCCCTACCTTCGCAGCATGACGAAGCACTGGTTCACCTGCCGCGTGAAGTCCGTTCGCCACGACAGCGACGGCGCGGAAATCAAAGTCACCGAGGCCTATGTGCTCGACGGCTACTCGTACACCGAGGCAGAGTACCGCATGGCGACGATTTGCGAAGAAGAGGGCATCCGGCCGTTCGAAATCGTTTCCATCACGAAGTCGCCCATCCACGAGGTGATCCGCTTCGACGATGCAGACACGTGGTTCCGCGTGGTGGTGGCCCTTACGACGTTTGACGAGCAGAAAGGGGTGGAGAAGGAGACGAACCAAAACATCCTGCTCTCCGCCGCCGACGTGCGGGATGCCTTCGACAAAGTCGCCGGCCACATGCGGAACTTGGGCATCGGGTACGTCATCCCCTCGATTGCCTACCAAAAAATCGCTGCGGTCTACCCGCTCGACGAAACGGAAGGAGGCCGCCCCGCCACACCGGTGTCCGAAGCCCACGCCGTGCACATCGACGAGGAGACCGGCGAGGTCTTCTGAGCCCTACATCCAGTCCCAGGCACTCCGGTGCGCGCCGTCCGCCAGTGCGCGGTCGATGAGCCACGAGAAGAACGGATCGGCCCCGAGCGTCGCGCTGTCGCCCACCATCACGAGGTGCATCCGCGCCCGCGTCATGGCCACGTTCGTCCGGCGGTATTCGGTCAGGAAGCCGATTTCGCCTTCGCCGTTGCTGCGGGTCAAACTCAACACCATCGCGTCCCGCTCTTGCCCTTGGAAGCTGTCCACGGTGGACACTTCGACGCGTGCCCGGTCGGCGGCGCTCCAGCCGGCTTCCGCAATCCGCGCATTGAGTTCCTGCACCTGCGCGCGGTAGGGCGCGACCACGCCGATGGATGCAGTCGGAGCGGCCGCAAGCAATTCGGTAAGCCGCGCCACGACAAACCCCGCTTCTTCTGGATTCGACGTGCTTTCCGCCCCTTCCTCCCGCGCTTCCTCGAACCCGCACCCCGCGGTGTCAATGAACACCCACGGCGCTAAACCCGGCAGCCCCCGCTCCGCCACCGACCCATCGGCCTCGAGCGCGCCGGCATAGAAGGCATCCGACGGCGGTTGCATGATGGCGCGGTGCATGCGGTACTGCACCGTCAGCAGGTGCGAACGGCCCGGAACGCCCGCATGGCGGTCCATGCACTTCTCGAGCAAGCTGATGTCGAAGCCGCCCTTCGCCGCTTCGAGGCTGCGCACGGTGGGCGGGAGCTGCTGGGGATCGCCGGCGAGCACGGCGCGGTCGGCGCGCAGCAGGGCGACCCAAGCGGCGGGTTCGAGGGCTTGGCCGGCCTCGTCCATCACGACCACGGGGAAGCGCAAACTCCCGAGGAGGGGGTCGGCCGTGCCGATGAGGGTGGCACAGACGACGTCGGCTTCGCGCAGCACGCGGTCGACGAGGTAGGCTTCGGTGGCGCGTGCCTCGCGGAGCAGGTCGCGCCCCTCGTCTCGGGCGGCGCGCTTGTCGCGGCGGTCGTCGGCCCCGAAGGAGCGCCGGTTGCGGTCCGCATCGTGGAAGGCGTCCGTGGCCCGGCGGCGCAGCTCGCGGACCTGCCGGTACCCGGGGTCCTGCTCGACCAACGCGTCGACCGTGCAGGACAACAGGGTTTCGTCTACACGCGCCGGATGGCCGATGCGGACGACGCGGAGGCCGGCGTCGCGGCATTTGGCGGCGAGCACGTCCACAGCGGTGTTGCTCGGCGCCGTGGCCAGCACCTGCTCGCCGCCCGCCACAAGCCCCTGGATCGCTGCCACCAGCGTCGTGGTTTTGCCCGTGCCCGGCGGACCGTGCAACAGCAAGAGCGGCGGCCGCTCCACGATGGCCTCCACGGCTGCCTGTTGGGGCCCGTTGAGGTGCGTAACAGGCACCGCCCCGTCTGCGCGGCCCATGGCTTCCGGCAATGCCGCATAGCCCAGCACCCCGTCGCGGAACGTACGCCGCGCCTTGTCCGAGGCATTCAGCCACTCGCTGAGCGCCCACGCCATCGTCTTTGCGGACCGTTCGTCCGGCCGCACGTCGAGCGTCCAGCTCCCGTGCAATTCGTTGCGGCTCGGGGGCGGTCCTTCGAGCAAGACCTGCAACGTGTCCGGGGTGGCATTGCGCACAATCCCCCGCCGCGGCTCGCCGGAGCCATCCACTGCCGAGAGCAACACGGGCGCACCGGCCCGAAAGGCCTGCAACTCCCCGGAACCGGGCTGCCAACGCACCACCACCGACGCCATTCCCCCCACGGCCCCTTCGCCGGGCTCCACCTCCACCGGCGACCACGTGAGCCCTTCCGCCCGCCGCACCCGCATCGGCGCCCCTTGCACCGCCGCCGCCATGCGATCTGCTTCCTCCTGCGCCTCTACCGCCAGCAGCGCTGCGACAGCCCCGAACTCCTCTACCGCATCGCGGTACCGCGGCACCCCCCCGGGATGCCCACCGAACAAGACCTCAGCCCCGCTCACCGGACGAGCGCAAACGAACCGCTGATGTAATGCATGCCCTCGCCGTCCACGGTGTAGGGCACACCGGATTCGAGGGTGGTCTCGTCTTGAATGATCAACTCGCCCACGTTCCGATTGATGCCTAAAACAAAGTAATACGTCCCTTCTGAAGCCTCTTCCGGAGTAGGATTCCACCCTGCCGTGCTGCCGAAATCGTCGCTGCTGTAAACCAGCGCGCCCCAACGGTTGTAAATGCGCATCGTGCTGAGCGGGTAGGCATCCAGTCCGTCCACGAGGAAGGCATCGTTCTTTCCGAGGTTGTCTGGGGAGAACACGTTCGGGATGGTAAGCTCACACAATTCCGTTTCGACGATGAACGTCCCTTCTGCGGTCCATGTGCACGGCGACGGCATGGAAATCACCACGTCGTACACCCCTGCTTCGGATGCTTCGAGGGCAGCTTCTGTCCCCACCTGCTCCGTAACCGTCGCCCCGAAGTTGTCCACGTAGGTGTGCGTCCACACGTAGGTGTACTCGTCCAACCCCTGCGGCTGATTCCCGACCACGAGCGCTACGGCCTCGCCGAGGCAGATGAGCCGGTCGATGGGCCCGAAGTCCACGGGCGGCTCGAGCGGTTCAACGAAAACGGTAGCGGTGGCGGAGCAGTTGTCGATTTGGGCCCCGCTGACGTCCACGGTGAAGGTGAAGTTCGTCAGCGCGTCGACGTCGTCCACCGTGACCGACGTGCCGGTCGATGACCCCACGATGTAGCCACCGGGCCCCCATTGGTAGCTGTAGCTGTAGCCCGCTTGGGGGTTCGTAACGGTCGCTTCGAGGTCCACAGGCGCCCCGCAGAACACCTGGTCGCTCGAAATGTCGATTTCTGGACCTTGAATCACCGTGATGTCCACCGGCAACTCGAATGTGCATCCGAAGTCGTTGATGGCGGTGTAGATGTAGGTTTCCGTGCCAGGGACCGGCGGTTGGATGTCGATGCCGTCGCAATCGCCCGAGGTGTTCACAATGGACGGCCCAGACCAAAACGTGCTGTCGCACGCCGCCCCGAACACCGGCGTGAACACAATCGGATCGGGGTAGAGTTC
>CAZMNI010000038.1:0-1313 GCA_964567615.1 uncultured Chryseobacterium sp. | reverse complement strand
CGACGAACCGGTCCAGTCGGGCTCCGTAGATACCAGCACGAGGTGGTCGATCAGGTTGTGGTTCTGGCAACCGTCCGGCCCCTCGTCGAAGTTGTTGTCGCCGACCACCAACTGCACCTTGTAGGCCCCCGGGTTCGGGAAGGTGTGCGTCACCACCGGCCCGGTCGTGCTGGTGGAGCCATCGTCGAAGTCCCAGTTCCAGCTGACAATCTCGAAGCCACTGGCGACGGTAGATGCGGAAGCATCGAAGGTGATTTCGTCGCCTGGACAGGCCAAATGCGGCACCGGCTCACCGCTGCTCACAATTGCAAACGGCCGTTCGCACGGGTACCCGCAGCTGATTTCCGCGCCGAAACTCCCCGCACCGCTTGCGTCTGACGTGAATTGTACCGTCAGACAGCCCGAGGTATTCCCTGGGCTCGCCGAAAGTTCATCTCCCTGCAATTCGTACTCTTCAAACGTGCCGAGCACGGTGGCAGCGGTGCTGTTGCCGTCGTAAATCGTGATCACATCGCCGGGCCCGAGTGCTGCCAAAGCGAAGTAGAGCGTCGTCACCGTTTCCGGAGCTTCCGGACACACGGTGATGGTGAAGTTCTCGTTGGGGCCGTAGTCGGACGCACTCAGCCCGGAATCGACGAGGTATCCGTTGCAGTCCGTGAGGGTCCCACCTGCTGAAATTCCGGTTTCTTGGGCAAATCCTGTGCCGGCGAGCCCGACAGCCACGAGCATGCACGCAAGGAGGCGTTTGATGTTCTTCATGGCTGCTTGCGATTTGCTGCTGCGCGGAGGTAAAGCTGTTCGAGGCGTTCGAGGCTGTAGACCGTGAGCACGCCCGCTTCGGAGGTGTACACGGTGTGGCGGTCGGTAGCAGGGACGATGCCAAGTTCGAGGGGACGCACCGCGCTGCCGGGGCGCAGCGCCAGGGTTCCGTCTGGCCGCAGCGGTTTCATGCCGGGATCGGCGGTGAAATTCCAGCCGTGGTCGGCGAAAAATGCCAGCCGGGCTGGGTCTGCTTTCCACGCAGCCCAATCGGTTGCGGGGGCTGTTTGGGCCGCGCACAGCGCGCCAAACCCCAAAAACACCCACATCACAAGTACACGTTTCATTGCTCGCAAGATACAGGAGTAAAAATGGGACGCCAACCGCGCCCAAAGGGTTGCTTTCCACCGCCCACCGCGGAAAAGTGGAAAAAAATGGCCCGGACTTTGCTCGTTCTAGAAATCCTCTATCTTTGCCGCCCCGAACGCGGGACAGAGCAAGAGGATCTCGTAGCTCAGCCGGTTAGAGCATCTCACTTTTAATGAGAGGGTCCT
>CAZMNI010000037.1:0-12996 GCA_964567615.1 uncultured Chryseobacterium sp. | reverse complement strand
AGCGGGCGGCAAAGGTCGAACAACTCACGGCTGACTCCACCATGCGTTCGAAAAAAATTTGGCCCACCTGCACCGCTCAACTTCAGGCGCCTGCCTGCTCGACCCAGCTTTCCCACCCAAGGGTTCCCTGCAATCACTTGCAAGCTTTAAATCTTCACGTTAGAATTCACCACTTCATTCCAGCGGTTGCCGTTCCGCTTTGCGGGCATTTCAGCCTGTTCATTGGTCGAAGCGCACTTTGATGCACGAAAAACGCCCGCTGACGCGGGCGTTCATTCTGCGGAGAGACTGGGACTCGAACCCAGGGACCAAGATACTCGGTCACAGCTTAGCAGGCTGCTGCATTACCACTCTGCCACCTCTCCTTTTCCCTCAGACCGTTGCCTGCATCGGGGCGACAAAAATACGATAACACTTGGCTGAAACAAGGATTTCTTGTATCTTAACCGCTGAAATCATCCAACCGATATTGAAATGAAGAAGTTTCTGATTTTGAGCGCATTCGCGTTCATTGCTTTCGGAGTGAATGCCCAAACGGACAAATCGCCCCGCCCTGAAAAGGCCACAACGGAGACCGTTGAGAAGAAACAAGATGCCACACCGCAAGGAAAATCAACGGCTGCGTCTTCTCAGCAGAATGCACGCGTAGGCCAAGTGAAAGGTGGTGCAGCAGAAGGAGCTGCCGAAGGCGCATTGCAGTCGAAAGAAGCGCCTGTGGGTGAATCTTGCTCAAAGGGAACCACCCAAGCCGCAGGCGGATGCTGCAAGGGCGGTGCAAGTTCTGCTCAAGGGAAGTCAGGAGGTTGCTGCAGCGGTGCCTCTGGTGCTTCGTGCGGCAAAGGCTCAACGAAGCCTTCAAAGAAGCAGTAATCCCCTCCCCAGTGGGTGTGCACCTCCCGCTGAAGGGTATATGAGTGTGCGCAGTATCCGCCCAGCGGATGCTGCCTTGCCAGAATAATCGATTGGCCCTCTGACACATTGTTGTCAGAGGGCTTCTTTTTTTAGTGCCCTATTTTTCTGCGGATTGCAGTCACGCTCGAAAGCGGGCTGCGTAGAGGTCGGCGATGTGATCGCCGATGGCCAGCGAAGCCGTAGCCGCCGGTGAAGGAGCATTCAAAACGTGGATGCTTCTTTCGGTGGTCTCGATCCGGAAATCGTCTCGCGTGTCCCCGTTTTCTGCGAGCAGCAAGGCACGCACGCCAGATCGTCCGGGCTTGAGGTCTTCGAGCGTCAACGAAGGAACGAGGCGCTGCAGCGTCTTCAAGAACAGCCGCTTCGAGAACGCCCGCCGGTATTCGTTGATGCCGAACGACATGTTGCCGAAGAACAACCGCCACGTGCCGCGGTAGCCCAAAGCGTCCAAGGTGTCCCGCAGGTCGAAGTCCGTTTTGCCGTAGCCCTCGCGCTTGAAGGTGAAAACCGCGTTCGGGCCGCATTCGATTTCGCCGTTCGTCATCCGTGTGAAGTGCACGCCGAGGAAGGGGAAGGCGGGGTTCGGGACCGGGTAGATGAGGTTGCGGACCTTGTGCTGGGCCGCGTGGGTGAGTTCGTAGTAGTCGCCCCGGAATCCGACGACGCGTTCGCGCAGTGCTACGCCGTCTTTGCGGGCGATGCGGTCGGCGTGCAGGCCGGCGCAGGCGATCAGCACCTTGCATCGGAGCGTCGTGCCACGGGCGGTCCGCAGCACCGAAACGTCGCCGTCCCGTTCGATGGCCGTGACTTCTTCACCGAGGCGCAGCGCACTCTCCGGTTGCAAAGTCGTGGCGATTTCCACCATGCGGGCGGTGGCGGCGCGGAAGTCGATGATGCCGGTGCAGGCGACGTGCAGGGCTGCGACGCCGCGGCAATGGGGTTCGAGGTCGCGCAAGGCATCCGCGTCGATGCGTTCGAGCCCTTCGATCCGGTTTTCCTGCCCGATGCGGTGAATTTTCTCCAGCATGGGCAGTTCGGAGGCGTCCGCGGCGACGACCACCTTGCCGCATACATCGTGCGGGATGTGGTGTGCGCGCGCGAATTCCACCAGGGCACGGCGGCCGTCCACGCAGTTCTTTGCCTTGAGCGAGCCAGGCGGGTAGTAGAGCCCACTGTGGATCACGCCGGAGTTGTGCCCTGTTTGGTGATCCGCAAGCAGGGCTTCTTTTTCGACCAAAACCATGCGGAGCCCCGGAAACCGGGACTGCAGGCGGTAGAACGTCGCCGCCCCCACAATGCCGCCGCCCACCACGGCCACGTCGTAAATCGGTTCCATGCGCCGACAAAGTTAACCCGGCCCGGTCGGACGGCGTCTGTATATTGCCCTCCCATGAAGCAGCAGCAAGCGGCCGTCGCCGCAGATGCACGCACCCAGCGCGCGTGGACCATGTACGATTGGGCAAACAGCGTGTATTCGCTGGTAATCACTACCGCCATCTTTCCCATCTTCTTCAATGCAGTGACAACGACCACGGACGCGGCCGGCGTGGTGAGCGATCGGGTGGCCTTTTTCGGGCTGGACTTGATCAACACCCAGCTGTACAGCTACGTTCTGGCGGCATCCTTCCTCGTGGTCATCGTCCTGAGCCCACTGCTGAGTGGCATGGCCGATTATGCGGGAAAGAAGCTCTTTTTCATGCAGGTCTTTGCCTCGATAGGCAGCATTGCGTGCGCTGGATTGGCTGCCTTCAACGCCGACTACCTCGAATGGAGCATGGCCATCCTGTTCCTTGCGAACATCGGATTTTGGGGGAGCCTCGGCTTCTATAACGCATTCCTGCCGGAAATCGCCCCGCCGGAAGAGCACGACCGCCTCGGCGCACGCGGCTACGTCATGGGATACCTCGGCAGCCTCATCCTGTTGCTCGTCTGTTTAGGATTGATCATGGGAATCGGCAAGCACATGACACGGTGGGCCTTTGTACTCGTGGGCGTGTGGTGGATGGCGTGGGCCCAGCCCGCATTCCGGCGATTGCCCCGCAATCCGTACGGTAGGAAGCCGGAGGGCAACGTCTTGGCCCACGGGTTCGAGGAGCTTCGTGGTGTGGCGCGCGAACTGCGCAATCAACCCGCATTGAAGCGCTACTTGCTCAGTTTTTTCATCGTTTCGATGGCCATTCAGACCATCATGCTCATGGCCTCTTCGTTTGGCATCAAAGAAGTCAAACTGAGTGACACGCAGCTGATTCTCGCCATCATCGCGGTCCAGCTCCTTGCCATCCCCGGGGCCTTCCTCATGGCGTGGCTCAGCAGCCGCATCGGCAATCTGCGCACCCTCGCCGTGTGCCTCACCGTGTGGATCGGCGTATGCGTCTATGCCTACGCCTTCGTCAAGGATGTGAACGGCTTTTTCGTGGCAGCCGGCATCATCGGGTTTATGATGGGGGGGACCCAAAGCATGAACCGCTCCACCTATTCGAAGATGCTCCCTGAAACCCAGGACCATGCCTCCTACTTCAGCTTCTACGAAGTCTTGGAGAAGGGCGGGCTCATCATCGGGATGTTCTCGTGGGGCACCATTGAGGGACTGACCGGGTCCATGCGCACGAGTGTCCTCGCCTTGATCCTCTTTTTCGTCGCGGCCTTGGCCGTCTTGCTCAGCGTGCCCGCTCCACGGGCAGAAATGCGTGCTGCAGCACGATGAACTCCACGCGCCGATTCTGGCGGCGGCCGTCTTCGGTGGTGTTGTCGGCCGTCGGCGTGCGAAACCCGTGCCACGCCATCCGCAGCCGGTTAGGGTCCACGCCTTTCCAGGTGAGGTAATCGAGCACCGACCGCGCACGGCGTTCGCTCAATTCAAGGTTGTACCCATCGGACCCGACGATGTCCGTGTGGCCGTTCACCTCAACCACAAGGAAGCGGTTGCGCAGCAGCGCGTCGGCCACGGTGTCGAGCATGGTGCGCGCTGAATCCGTCAGGTCCGACCGGTCAAAATCGAAGAGGACGTTGTCAAAATAGATCTCCTCCGTGAGGTAGGTCTGCCACGGGGGATCGGTCACTTCTGAAGCATAGCGGGAAATCAAGCAGCTGCAAGCTGCACGGTCCGGAACCGGCTCCACCTTCACCTCGTCGAGGTACAGATAAGCCCAGTCGTTCGACAACGGCCCCCAATCCTTCCGCTCAAGCACACGCGTCGTACCCGGTGCACGGAAGTTGCCGATGGTCACGTATTCTTCCCCTCCTGAAGCTTGGTACGCATCTGAAAGTTGAAGCCAGCTGTGGCGGTCACTTAAGATATGAAGTCGGGGATTTTCGATTTGGGGAGTGAGGGGCAACGGCCCTTCGCCGCGAGTTACCTCGGGCGTGGCGGTGAGAGCTGCTCCCACCCCATCGGCCACGAACCGGCTCACATCGGCTGGGCACACCCAAAAAGAAACGCACACCCACTCCCCCGGTTTGAGCGGCCGGGCAAGCCGTGCCTGCAGAAACTCCCGATACTGCGGCCGGTCTTGGCTGTGCACCACGATGCCCGCGTACGCCGCGCCGGTGACGGGCTCTTGGGTGCCGAAGCTGTTCGCGGGAACGGCCACATTCGCGGAACCACATACGTCAAAGTGGTCCGGCGTGGCCGCATTCGGCGAGGTCCAGTCTTTCAGCGTTCGTAGCTGCGACGTATTGATGTCCGTAGGGCACCACGCGCGCGCTTCGAAGGACGGGTTTGGGACGAGGTTAACGGTCTGGCCTGTAGCGGCCCCGGCCGCCCAGACGCAAACCCAAACCGCCCATGCGCCCGGCGACTGGCCTACAACACTCCGCGACATGCGGAAAGGAACGTTGCGCGTGGCCCGTTATTTCACGATTTGGAAAACAACCCGGCGGTTTTGCGCACGGCTGATGTCCGTGTCCCGCGTACTCGCAGGGTCCGCGTTCTCCTTCGATTCAACAATAAGTCTCGACGCATCAATCCCAGCCGCCGCAAATTGTGATTGAATCTGTGTCGCTCGACTTTTTCCCAATTCGCGGTAGCGCGAATTGACTTTGCCTTCGTTGAATTCATCGTCGTCGCAGTGGCCCACGAGGCGCAATTTCCACGTCGGGTTTGCCTTCAGAATTTCAGCCACTTTCGCCACCGTCTCATCCCCGGCAGAGGTGCCGGTTCGCTTGAGGTATGCGAAGTAAACGGCGGACACCCCGACAATTTCCTCCGGCGTCATGTTGTCACTCATGACCACCGAGGAACCGTATACGAGGTCTGTTCGGGGCTCATCGGTTTTGCCGCAGCCACATTGGCTTTTTGCTTCAACCGCGAACACGCGCACGTTGTCGAGGTAGTAGTACGCTTCGTTTTTCTGGACACCTGGCACAGAGGCCGGTTTCTTCGGCTTGCCCACCTGGACCTCGCTGTCGCCTTTGAAACCTCCGATGATCAGGTAGCTCTCGTTGCCCCGTGCGATGTAAGTCCCGCAAACGGTTTCCCACGCGTCCATGACGTCCATGACCTTGTCTGTGGCGTGCATGACTGCACGCTCCCGTGGCATAACAGCCGTGTTGTTCTGCACCACCTTCCGGTCGGAAAAAGACGCGCCGATACCGTTCACCGAAAACCGGCTGAGGTCGCTCAGCGAGATGTCGAACTGTACGCAGTACATCTGGTTCGCCTGCAACTTTTCCGTCAACTGGGTTTCCACATACGAGCGCGTGAGCTTCGGATCCTTCGAATAGGCCCGAAAGCCGATGTATGCCTGGCCGTCGGCAGCTTCTTGCATGCCGTACATGTTCGATGGGACGCTGATTTTCAGGTTTTTAACCCCTGGAGCAAAGACGTCGAGGGGCGTCATGTTCGCCGGGTACCAGTCCGTTTGGAGCTCCGCGAACATCCCCGGATTCTTCAACCGCTTGAAATCCACCTCCTCAAAACTCGGGTTCTTCACCAGGTTCGGATTTTCGTCCTGTGCGCTCGCTGCCAGCGGTGCTACCGCTGTCCAAACTCCTACTACCAGCGCCGCTCCTACCGCACAAACGCGGTCGGAAATCAATCGAGAGTACTGTGTCATAAGATGTAGAATCGGGAGGTGCAAGGTAACTCGATTGGGGAAAACACAACCACCGTGCCGAAATGGGAAGGCATCAGTGCAGGATTTTGAACACGGCCTCGCGCAGCAACATGCCATCCTCAACGGTCACATTGCCTTGCCCTTTCGACTTTCGATCGGCTTCCCGGAGGTAACCGAAGATGCGCCCCACCTTTGCAACGGGGTAATGGCGGGCGGCATCCGCGAATTGGCGAACGGCAAACGGAGGACACCCCATGGCAGCCGCGGCCGTACCCTGGGACTTGTCCTTGAGTCCGTGGTAGACATAGAGTTTCGCGAAGAAGGAAGCGAGAACGGGCGCCACCATTGCGACGGGGTGGTCCTTCGGGTTCGCCTCGAAGTAGTTCACGATGCGGGAGGCGCGTCCGATGTCCTTCGTCGCGAGCGCATTCTGCAACTCGAAGACGTTGAACTCCTTGCTGATTCCGATGTGCTCCTCGATGGCCTCGGCGGTGATTTCGGCGCCGGCGGGCAGCAGGATGCGCAGTTTGGCCACCTCATTCGCAATCTTCTGCAAATCCGTCCCGAGCGCATCGGCCAGCAGCACGCTCGCCGGCCCACCGATCCGCAACCCCGCCCCCTGCACATGGCCGCTGATCCACTCCGGCAGCTTCGATTCGCGCACCTTCTCGCTCAAAAACACCACCCCGCGCGCCGAGATAGCCTTCACGGCCTTCAACCGTCCGTCCGCCTTCTTTCCCCGAAAGTTGAAAACCAATACCGTCCCGGGCGCCGGCGCTTCGACATAGGCCTCCAGCCGCGCCATGTCGTCCCCCCTCCGCCACGCAGGCCAATCCTGCGCCTCCCGCACCACCACCAGCTGCCGCTCCGCCATCATCGGAAACCGCCGCGCCGCCTCCAGCACCGTGTCCACCGTCACTTCCCTTCCATAGACCACCGTCAAATTGAAATCCCGCATCGACTCCTCCACCACCGCGCGCTCGAGGGCACCGGCCACCTCATCGATGAAGTACGGCTCCTCCCCGTGCAACAAATACACCGGCCTGAACTTGCCGGCCTCGATTTCACGCAACAGCTGGCGGTGAGGCATGTGGCGAATTTAGTTCAAGTCGAAGGGCTGCGCCTGCTTCGTCAGAACAGCAACTGCCCGTTCGAGCCGCGGGCTTCGAGCTTCAGGTCGCGGAGCATGGCGGCCTTGATGTTGATGCGGAAGGTGAAGCTTTGGCGTACGCCGAAGGGGATGACGTTCAGGGAAGCCTCCCAGCAGTGGAGGTCGCAGGCGAGGTTGAGGACGGTAGGGGTGAATTCGCGGGCGACGAAGTCCCAGCCGGAATCGGCGTCGAGGCGGAGGCGGGAGCCGATGGGGAGGCCGCCGCGGAACCGGATGCCCTGCGTGATGCGCGTCGTGTCGGAGGCGGTGGCGGGAACCCAGGAGCGGGTGAGGTTGACGGTGTAGTCGATTTGGGCATTCCAGCGCAGGGCAGATTCGGGGCGGGACTCGAGCCGGGTGCCGAGGGCGGCGTTCGCGGCGGTGAGGCGGGCGAGGCCCTTGCCTTCGGAGAGGAGAAAGCGGTCGATGCGGGCCCCGGCGGCGTTGCGGTCGTAGGCGCTGTGGGTGGTACTGAGGTTGACCGGGATCCGGCCGAACAGGTTCGTGTACAGGCGGGTAGAGAGGTCGCTGAGGCGGAGCGAATCGGCGACGAGGTTGTAGCTGCCGGTGGTGCTGAGGTTGTCGATGAGCCGGACTTTGCGGAGGTCGCCGGAGTCGCGGTCGCGGACTTTCGCTTCCAGGTTTTGGGCCAAACCAAACTGCAGGGCCCCGCTGGCCGCAATGTCCGATGCCGTAAACCGGCCCAGTGCATACGGATTCCAGGACGTGGCCTCCTCGCCCGCAGTGGCCGTTCGGGTCCGGGTGAACTCGGGCGTGTACGTCACACCGAGCGTGGGTGTCAGCACGTGGCGCATCGCCGGGATCCGGCCGTCCGGGCGGAACTGGAACGTGCCGTAGAACCGCGTGGTCGCATTCACGCTCGCCCGCCAATCCCGGGCCGTGGCAAAGCCGGAGACCGTGTCGTCCCGGAAGACGAAGGTGCCGGGCTCCTCCTCCACCGCCGCGCGATCGAGAGTCGAAAAAGCCCAAACCTCCGAATACGTCACATTCGGCGTCACACTGATGAACCCGAGCCGCAGCGAAGTCGAAGCCGTCGCCGTGTGCTTGAAGCCGTTGCGGGAAGCCACCGACCGGAAGTCGCCGGCCCGCAGCGTCGAATCGGCGGCTTCGAAGCCCTGCTCAAACCGCGTGGACCCTGTGAGCGCCAGTTCGTCGAGGAAACGGGAGCGCCCGGCACGCACCCCGAGGAGCCGGGCCAGCGAGGTGCGATTCAGGTTCATCGTGAGGGACGGGAGGACCGCCTCCACCCTTCCCGTGGCCGAGTTTTGGGAATGGCGCGCGCTGGCCGCGAGGGACAGCGGCAAACCCGGCACATTCGCATTGTACTGCACGCTGGACTGGAACGTGTTCGTCAGGTAGTCCTGTTGGCTGCTGTTCAGGTTGAGCCGGAAGTTGTCGGAACTGCCGAGGTTGACGTTTGCACTGAACCGGCCGTTCGGGCGGGAACGCGGGTCTTGGGTGTGCGACCACCGGACGAAGAAGGTGCGCTGGATACCGGATCCGGTTACCCCCGGTAGCCCCTCCCGGCGGTGCTGGTAACTCGCTTGAAACGACCCGGAAGCACGGTACCGACGGTTGTAATTCGTGAGACTTCCCACCGCCCAACTGCCGCCGGTGTACGCATCCACGGTGAGCCGCGTATCGGCGTAGGGTCCGAGGGGCACATAGTAGCCGAGGTCCTTCAAGAAGAAGCCGAGCGCACCGCCGTTGCCGTAGCCGGGCATCAGCAGCCCGTGGGCGCGTTTTTCCGGAGGAACCGGGAACCACCCGAACGGCAGTGCCAGCGGCGTCGGAATCTTGCGGAACTTGAGGTAAAACGGACCGCTGACCACCTTTTCGCCGGGGATGAGGATGGCGCGGCGCAGGTGGAAGTGGAAGTGCGGATTCGCCGCGTCGCAGGTGGTGAATTTGCCGTCGCGGACGTGGATCCAGCCGTCGGGTTGGCGCTTCGACAGGCCCGCATGGAAGACCGCCTCGCCTTGCACGGTCACCGCCGCACGGGCGAGGCCGCGCTGGGAGTCGAGGTTGAAGCAGAGGCTGTCCTGGGTGAAGGTGGTGCCGGCTTGGGTCAGGACGGGACGGCCGACGAGTGCTCCGGTGGAATCGGGCACGCCGGAGGCGCACACGGTGCGGTCGCTGTTGCGGTAGACGATGCGCTCCGCCTCGAGCCGCACGTCGCCGTATTCGACCCACGCGGCCCCGAAGAGCCGGATTTCCTTGCCGGGGACGTCGAGGAGGGTGGAGTCCCGGGATCCCCAGGTGACGTCCGGAGTTTGGCCCGGGGCCTCGCCCCGGAAAAGCCCCACCAGCGCGCATGCAACCGCTCCGATTTTCCACATGCCGACCGGGAAAACCGGCCTGCCGCATGCGAATCCGGTGCCTCGGCGCGTCTTACGTTTGAAATCGGGCATGGAGCGTTCAAAACTACTCAAAGCAGCGCTGCTAAGCGGCATGGCGGCAGCGGTCCTCCTGACGGCGGCCTTCGCCCCCGTCCCGCCGCGCATGGTCGTCGTCATCGACGCGGGCCACGGCGGATCCGACCCCGGCAACCTGGGCACCGGCCGCTACAAGATCACCGAGAAGAACGTCACCCTCGACGTCGCCACGAAGCTCCGCGACCGCATCCAGGCCGCCTACCCGGACGTGAAAATCGTGATGACGCGCAAGGACGACTCCTACCCCACCCTCAAGGACCGCGTCCGCATCGCGAACGAAGCCCAAGCCGACCTCTTCATCAGCGTCCACTGCGACGCCTTCACGAAGCCCGAAGCCATCGGCGCCTCCACCTTCGTCATGGGCATGCACAAGAACGAGGAGAGCTTGCGCGTGGCCATGCAGGAAAACGCGGCGATTTACAAGGAAGAAGACTACGAGAAGCGCTACGAGGGCTTTGACCCGAAAGATCCGGACACGTACATCGCGTTGGCCCTGCGCCAGTCGGTTTTCCTGAACCAAAGCCTCGAATTCGGCGCGCACGTTCAGGAGGAGTTCCGCGAGCGGGTCGGCCGCAAGGACCGGGGTGTCAAGCAGGCCGGCTACTACGTGATTTCGTTTACGACGATGCCGAGCGTGCTCGTGGAGTTGGGCTTCCTGACGAATGCAAAGGAGGAGGACTTCCTGAATTCGCCGGAAGGCCGGGTTTCTATGGCCGATGCGCTGTTCCGAGCGTTCCGGTCGTACCGGTCGAAGCACCACCCGGATGTGCGGGAGGTGACGCCGGCCGTGGCGCCTGCAGTTTCGACGGCTCCTGCGGTCCGCGTGGCGGTGCCCGTGGAGGCCCCGGTCACCTACCGCGTCCAAATCCTCGCCTCCGCCACGCGCGTTCCCATGAACGACGCGCGCTTCGGCGGGCGAAGGGATGTCATCGAGTATCTTCGCGACGGTATGTTCAAGTACGCGGTGGGAGCCGCCACATCGCCGTCCGCCGCTGACGCTCTGAAGAACGAACTCAGGGTCAGCGGGTTCCCGGGGTGCTTTGTGGTAGCGTTCTCGGGGGAAGCGCCCATTTCGATGGACGAGGCCCGGAGACTCACCGCAGGCAACCGGTAGATTCACCTTGGCAAAGCTCTCCCCCGAATTTAAAATCGGCACCGTAGTCCTCGGGGGGCTCGTTCTGCTCGTGCTCGGGGTGAACTACCTCAAGGGATTCAACCCCTTCGGCTCTTCGACCCGGTACTATGCCTCGTACCAAAAAATCGACGGTCTGGCCGTTTCGAATCCGGTCCTCGTCAACGGCTTCAAGGTGGGGCAGGTCACATCGGTGAAGTTCGCTGAAAGTGGCGACGGCACACTCGTCGTGGCCTTTGACATCGAGGAGGACGGTCTGCGCATCGTAAAAGACACGAAGGCGCGGATTTTCTCGAGCGATTTGTTTGGCACGAAAGCCATCGAGCTCATCGCAGGGACTTCCACAGAGCTTGCCGTGGCTGGCGACACGCTGTTGAGCGAAACCGAAGTGGGCATCGCCGAGGCCGTGCGCATCGAGCTCATGCCGCTGAAGAACAAGACGGACCAGCTCATTGAGAGCGTCGATGAAATCCTGACAAACTTCAAGGCCGTCTTCGAAGACGATGCGGTCCAAGGGCTGCCCACCGCATTCGCCTCGCTGCAACGCACCATCACCACGCTGGAGCATACCACGAAGCAACTCGACGGCATGGTCACCGAGAACCGTTCCGCGGTGGCGTCGGTGATGCGCAACGTCAACGAAATCACGACGACGTTGAAAGAGAACGACGCGGCCATCACGAACGTCATTTCGAATTTTTCATCGATCAGCGACTCGCTCGCCGCCATCAACTTCGCCACCACCATCGCGCGGGCCGATGCCGCGCTCGCCTCGGTCGCCGACATTTCTGCACGGGTACAACGCGGCGAGGGTTCGCTCGGTGCGCTGCTTGCCTCGGACAGCCTCCACGACGGCCTCGTCGAGACGAACCGCCAGCTCCAGTTCCTCGTCAACGACCTCTATATGAATCCGTGGCGGTACGTGAAGGTCAGCGTGTTCGGCAAGAAGGACGAGAAAAAACTGTCCGAGGCCGAGGAGGAACGGCTCCGCAAGATGATCGATGCCCAAATCGACGCCCGCGACCCGAACAACCGCTGACCGCAGATAATGCCCCAGGTACTTTTTGCCCTCGTTTTTCTCGCCGCAGTGACGGCCTTCACCCTGCGCGTTCGGGCCATCCGCAGCAACATCCTGCGCGGTCGGGACTGGACTCCCCAAGGGTCGTTTGCAGAGCGGCTGGGCGTCATGGCCCGCGTCGCCCTCGGCCAGGGCAAGATGACCGCGCGGCCGGTGGCGGGAATTTTCCACATCGTCATCTACCTCGGCTTTGTGCTCATCAACCTCGAGATGCTCGAAATCGTGGTGGACGGGCTGGCGGGAACGCACCGCGCGTTCAGCGGGCTGGGGGCCGCATACAACGCCGGCATCGCCGCATTTGAGTTCCTAGCCGCCGGGGTCCTGGTGGCGTGTGTGGTATTCTTTGTGCGCCGCAATGTGCTGGCCATCGCGCGGTTCCGCTCGCCCGAGTTGCGCGGTTGGCCTTCGCTCGATGCGAACATCATCCTCGTGGTGGAGGCAGTACTGATGTTCGCGCTGCTCACAATGAATGCGGCGGATGCGCTTGCCCAAACGCGCGGCTTGCTCCACCCCGCCGGAGCTTTCCCCGTAAGCGCGTGGCTCCATCCGCTCTACGACGGACTCAGCGACGCTGGCCTGCTCGCGCTGGAACGCACGGCTTGGTGGGTGCACATCGTGGGCGTACTCGGCTTCCTTGTGTACGTGCCATATTCGAAGCACTTCCACATCCTGCTGGCCTTCCCGAACACGTTCTACGGCGATTCTGGTCGGGCTTCAGGAGCCATGGAGAACATGCCGGTGGTTCAGGGCGAGGTCGCGGCGATGCTGGATCCGTCGGTGGCGCCGCCGGCGGGGGATGGGGCGCCGCCTCGGTTTGGGGCACGCGATGCCACGGACCTGACGTGGAAGCAGTTGCTCGAGGCCTACACCTGCACCGAATGCGGAAGGTGCACGAGCGTGTGCCCCGCAAACCTCACGGGCAAGAAGCTGAGCCCGAGGAAAATCATGATGGACACGCGCGACCGCATCGAGGAAATCGGCCGGTCCGGAGGCGATGACGGGCGCTCGCTGCTCGGCACGTTTATCAGCGAAGAGGAGCTGTGGGCCTGCACCTCGTGCCAAGCATGCGTCGAGGCCTGCCCGGTCCTGATTTCGCCGATGGGCATCGTGCTCGACATGCGGCGGAGCTTGATCATGGAGGAGAGCCGGTCGCCAGAATCGCTGACCGGCATGTTCAACAACGTCGAAAACAACGGGGCCCCGTGGGCCTTCCC
>CAZMNI010000036.1:1179-13001 GCA_964567615.1 uncultured Chryseobacterium sp. | reverse complement strand
AAGAGTTGGTTCACCGCCACCAGCGACCAAGCATGCAGGGCGCGCTCGCGCTCCACGAATGCCTTCAGCACGAAGGTGAGGGAGAAGGCAGCGAAAGCGACGGGCAGCACCGCGAGCAAGCGCGGCGGCAGGTCATCGCGGTTGTAGACCCCATAAACCCCGGTAAAAAAGGCAGCCAGTGCCAGGACGTAAGCGGCGCGGGCATCGAGGAAGCGCAAGGCCCGACCTGCCCGCTTCAACGGACCCCACAGCAGCCGCCGTTGCAGGCCATCCATCCGGAACTCAAGCAGGCCCAGCACATAGCCGGTGGCGCGCAGCCGGCCATACCAGCCCGGGGGGAGGACGGCGCGGGGCACGAAGTCGAAGAAGAGGTTGTGCATCCGCAAGCTGAGCACCGAGGGCGAGACGAGGAGTTGGTAGGCCCGCAAAAAGGCGTTTGCCGTCAGGTGGATGAGCGCGAGGGTCGGGAAGCCGAGGGCAATCCAGACGAACATCCATCCGATTTGGCCGACGGAGGCGTAGGCAATCTGCACCTTCACCGACGGTTGCACGCGTGCGATGGCGGGCGCGATGAAGGCCGTGAGGAGCCCGATGCCTCCGACGCAGAAGGTTAAAACACTGGATGACAGCACGAAGGGAGCCGTACGCAGGAGCAAAAACACCCCGAGGTGGGTGGCGAGCGCCCCGTAAAAGATGGCGCTCGAGGCCGTGGGCCCTTCCATTGCCCGCGCCACCCAACTCGAAAACGGGACCTGGCCTCCCTTGATTGCGGCGGCAAGCAGCAGGGCAGCCGCGATGGCGCCGTGCCAGCCCGGCCCGCCGGCCTCCCCGTGTGAGGCCGTCGCCTCCTCCAACCCGTCGAACGCAAGTCCATACCCGAAGTGGTGGTGCGTCAACCAAATCGCCACCAGCAGCGCCACATCCGCCAACCGATAAAGCGACACCACTTTCAGCGCATTGCGGACCGGCAAGTAGCGCTCCCGGTAGAAACCGATGAGGAAAAACGACGTCACCCCCACCGCTTCCCATCCGATGAACAGCGTCTCGAGGTTGCCGGACAGGGTCAGCACCACAAGCCCGAAGAAAAAGCACTGGAGATTCAGGAAAAACCGCCGGAAGCCGGGATCGCGGTGCAGGTAGGTGCGGCTGAATCGCACGACGAGCAGGTCGATGGCCGCGGCCACCGCGAGGTACCAGGCCCCCGTCGCATCGAGCAGAAAACGCACCATAAAGTCCCCGTGGTGCGAGCGGTAGAGGACCGGGCCTTCAGCGTTCAGGGGTGCCGCGCCCTGCGCGGCCCAAACCGCCAGCGCAGCCCCCACCACAAGCGGTCCGACCAGCGCCAGCCCATAGAGGACCCCTTCGCGCCGCCCGGCCAGTCCCCAACTCGCCACCCACGCCACTCCCGGCGCAAGCAACATGCAGGCAATCAACAGTTCCATGGCTTACGCGTGCTGCAAGGATTCAACAGATTTCAAGACGGCAATGGGCAGGTTCTCCCGGGTCGCTTCGGCGATGTGCATCGAGGCAATCGGCGGTTCCCCGTCGATGCCGGCCAGCGGTTCCGCCGTGTACTGCACCTCCGACTCCGGCCGGTAGGGCTCCCACCGCCCGTCGGGACAGAACCGGTACAGCTCGCCACCCGGCGGCGCCGCCACCAGCCGAATCCACTCCAGCGAGAACCACGCCCGCTGGTCCGGAAGGGCCTCGAGCACCCGGTCGATGACGGCGACCTCGTGCTCGATGACGAGGAGGAGCCGCATGGGGTCGTGGATTTCCACCATTTGGAGGGGCAGGCCCGGGCGCAGGTCGCCATCTGCGCTGTGGCTGACGGCGAAGAGCCCGATCACGTGGTGGGACAGCTTCGTCCCTGCCCCGAGGGCGGCATTGTCCATCCGCGAGAAGTAATACTCGAGGCAGATGCCACCGCAGACGACGGGCAGCGGCGCGAGCACCGCCTGCAACGCTCGCCCTTCCGGGTCGGTCAGCGGATCGTAGCTCTGGTGAAACGCACGCCGGTCGAGGAACACGGACTTGAACCGGCTGCGGCGCCCCACGATGCAGAGCGCGTTCGATCCATGCCCCAACTCCGGACGCGGCTCTGCGTAAGTCTCCGATCGCGCCGCCACCGCCCGCCGGACCTGTGCCGGCGCCCGCCCGCTGTCCACGGCCACGAACCGGCGCGAACGCTCCACAGCGTTGCGGTCGAGTGCACGCCCGAACGCGGCCCGCGCCTGCTCGAACGCGGCCCGGACGGATGCCGGAATCTCCTCCACGTCGTAGCAGCGCAGGGCATCGCTCGCCGTGTCATGCAGTGCGCCCACAAACCACGTTGAATCGGGAAGGTCCAGCCCGCGGCTGCGCAGCCGTTCCCGCACGTCTGCCCGGTTTGCAAGTGCCGCGAAAATCCGGGCATTCACTCCTCCGGGTCGGCCGCTGCATGCCCCGCAGTCGTAGGCTGCGTGGTGCGGGTTGTTTGCGCTGCTGCTGCCGTGGCCTACGATGAACACGATGGGTGCAAAGGGGGCGAACAGGCCGATGTTGCGCAACAAGGCGAACACGTGCTCGGCCATTTCTTCGGGGGTGAAACCCACTTGGAGCCCGTCTTCAACTTCGGGCGGGTCTGCGGCGAGGAGTTGCAAACGACCGTCCACCGCCATGTGGGCAAAGGCGTCGGCATTGTCCGGACGGCGGCGCGGGGAGAACACGTCGAGCGCAAGTTGGGCTGCGGACCATGCCCCGAGTCCCAGGGTCGCCGCCAAGCCCCGGAGCGGGGTGAGCGTAGCGGTCGAAACGAGGGCCCGACGACCTTTGCGGTAGCCACGCTCCGTTTCGCGGATGAGGTGCCGCGGGGTTACGGGCACGGGAGCCAGCTTCTCCATGAACCGGCCCCCGAGCGGCCGGAAGTACACCGGAACGCCGAAGAACCCCGGTGCTCCGTAGGTGGTGCATGCGGGTTCCTCGCGTTCAAGGTGGCGGCGCAAGCTGTCTTCGCGGTCATCGATGCAGCAGACGGCAGTGAATGCCGGCGCATCCGGGTGCACCGGTGCGGCGGCAGAAACCTCCAAGGCCGCCAGCACTTCGTCGTGGAAGTGCCCCTCGAAGGCGGCTTGCCAAAGCGCAAGCACCTCTTCCCGTTCGCCGAGGACCGCTGTGGCCAACGGATCGTAGGGCGGCTCTGAGGCCTTGAGCGCGATGGGCTCCCAATGGCTCCCGAAGGCCGTGTCGAGGGCATCGATTTCCAGCAGCAACTCGAGGTGCACCCAGTCGCGCAGGGTGATTTCGCGCCGGTCGAGCAACGTGTCGGGCATGCGCTCCACCGTGGCCACCAGCCCGCTGTACCCGCGGTGTCCGAGCTGCTGTTCGCAGAGGTACGCGTGGAACCAGGCTTGCCGGCCGACCACCAGTTCGAGCAGCTGTTCCACGCCGATCGCGGGGTCTTGCAGCAGCGAGCGCACGCGCCGAGACGTGAACAGGCTCACCCTGCTAGTCCGTTCGAGTCCGCGGACGCCTGCCAGCAGTCCTTCGCCGCGGTCGGGGAAGAGGTCGATGGCGACGCCTTGGTCGAGGTAGCCGCCTACGAGGCGGAAAAGCCGGGGCTGGACGGCTGCATCGAGGTCGAAGGCGTAGCACGATTTCCAGCAGTCCCTTAGCCGAGCGGGCCCCGGAGCCGGCCGCTCGCTGTAGCTCCCGTGGTGCATCCGCTCGGCCCAAACGTCCACCGCCCCCGCCCCGTAGCGCTCCCGAATGGCCCGTTCCACATCCCGATCGGCAATCCGCCCGGTCCGGTGCAGCATGCGGTAATCTGCCAGCGGCAGTACCACCCGCACATCGAACGCCCGCTCTGCGGCAAAAATCGCCTCAAAAAACGGCCGGTCCTGGAACCCGTGCAGGGTGTTGTGGTGCACGAAATCCCGCAGTGCGGGCTGGGCCGGGAGCACGTGGGCGAGTTGATGCAGGGTGGCGCCGACATCGGCTGGTGGGTCGTTGCTCGGGAGCGGCGGCGTCCAGCTGTGCTTCGGCCGGAGCCGGCGGGCCGCGAGGGGGTGGTCCGACCGCGCTACCAACGCTTCAAGTCCCAGCCATTCCACCTGCACGCCAGCGCGTTCCACGCTTTCCTGGAAATGGTGCAGCGCCTCCATCGCGCTGTGGTCGATGAGGCGCAGCTCGAGCACATCGAGCACGACGGTGTGCCCAGAACCGCGCAATTGCGCGTCGTTCGCGACCTTCCCCAGGGCCGCTTTCGTTCCTAGGATGTTCGAGAAAACGGCTGCACCGCGCAGGTGGATCGTGGTTTCTGTACCGTTCGAATACACCGCGATGTCGGACCGCAGCAGTTCGCGGGGCGACGCGCCGCGGAACAGGTGCACAAGGAATTTGACCAGCATCCCTGCGGCAATCCCGACGAGCAAGTCCTCGTACAGCGTGAAGAACACCGTTGTCAGGAAGATGGCGAGCTGTTCCGGACCGATCCGGTATGCGGCAATCAGTTCGCGCGGGTGGGCCAAACGCACACCGACCCCGACGAGCAATGCCGCCAACGCCGCGGAGGGAATCTGTTCGAGCAGCCCGACGGCAAAGAGCGCGGCGGCGAGCAAGAAGAGCCCGTGAAAGAAGTTCGACCACCGCGTCATGCCTCCATTTGCCGCGTTTGCGGAGCTGCGGGCCACTTCGGAAATCATCGGCAACCCGCCGAACACGGCCGCAACCGTGTTCGCGACCCCGATGGCCACGAGGTCGCGGTTCGGATCGGACGTCCGCCGCCACGGATCGAGTGCATCGACCGCCTTGACCGTCAGCAAGCTCTCGAGGCTGCCCACGAGCGCAAACATGACGAGGTACTTCAGGAAGGTGCCGGCCTGGGTCCAGCCACTGAAGTCGACGTGGATGCCCACCGATTCTGTAAAACGTCCGATGGCTACGAGGCGATCCGGCCCGAGGTCCACGGCTGCACCGAGCGGGATGGCTGCGGCGAGCACGAGGAGGGGAGCGGGGATGCGCCGTGCAAACCTGTATTTCAGGGCAGGCCAACCGAGCGCAAAGGCGAGGGAGATGCCTCCGATGAGCGCTACCATCGGGTCGGCGGCTGCCACGAAGCGCGGGAGGGAGGCGAGCAGCTCGAGCGGTCCCTTGCCGGCGGTGAGGCCGGAGGGAACCCCGAGGAGGACCGGGGCTTGTTTTGCGAGGATGATGAGTCCGATGGCGGCGAGCATGCCGTGGACGGCGGCCAGCGGGAAGAGGTCCACGAGCCGGCCCCAGCGGAGGAGGCCGAAGGCCGTTTGGAGCAGGCCGGCAGCGACCAAGACGCCGAGGGTGAGCTGCCAGCCGACCGTGCCGCCCCCGAAGTCCGCGACGGACCCTGCGACGATGACGATCAGGCCTGCGGCAGGCCCTTTGATGGCCAGCGCAGATCCGCTCAGGAAGGCGCCCAGAAGTCCACCTAAGATGGCCGTGACGAGGCCCATTGCGGGTGGAAAACCGGAGGCGGAAGCGATGCCGAGGCTGAGCGGCAAGGCGAGGAGAAAGACGGTGAAGCCGGACGTTGCGTCTGCAACCCAGTGCCGGCGGAGCCCATCGAGGCCGTCCGCAGGCAGGCGGGAATCCTGCATGATGCTGAAAATGAATGTGAAACGGAGTTTTCCGACCCGCTGCATGTGCAGCCAGGACGGCGTTCAGGGGCGCGGCGACGCGCCTGTTCCGTTTCTCAGCAGTCGAGCTTCAACGCACAGTGCAAGAGCCAAATGCGGCCTTCGAGCCGCACGGGTACGCCCGGACATCTCTTTTGCCCCGTGCTGCCCACGTCGGTGAGCGCGCAGTCGCTAGCGGCAGCAGAGGCCTCATCGCAGCCGTCCTTTTCGGCTTCCCGTTCGTCCTCCTCTTTATCGCCCGTACCCGAGGTCGTCGGGTCCGCTGTCAGCAGACCGCCGTCTTCGATGGCGGAAAAGCTCGCATGTGCCAGCCGGCCCTCATCCGCGCCGGTTCCCGTCCACCCCAGCGTCGGCGCGGCTGTACTGAACAGCCAAACCACCGCCCACAGCAGGCACACCGCCGGACGCATGCCGGGGCAGCAGGTGAGGAAGCGGAAGGGGCGCATGGTGCGGGTGGGGCTTGGGTGGTGTGTGTGCGCAGAGAGCTGGGTGCAAAGGTAGTTTGAGATTGCATCCGTGCGGTACCTTCCCGCCCATGTCGACTTCGTCACTGGACCGCCTTGTCGAGGCGTTGGGATTTCAGACGGTGACTGCTTCGCCGGATCGCACGCCTTTCAGCGGGTTCGGGGAGTTTCTGGAGCAAGCGTTCCCTGGGGTGCACCGGGTGTGCGAATGGGAGGTGTTGCCGGGGGGGACGCGTCGGTATTGCTGGCGCGGCACCCGGCCGGATTGCGTGCCGGATTTGTTTGTGAGCCACTTCGATGTCGTGCCGGAAGGGGACCGGAGTGCGTGGACGCGCAGCCCGTGGGGGGAGCGGGCCGGGGGCCGGGTGTACGGGCGGGGTGCGCTCGATGTGAAGTCGGGGCTGATGGCGCTGCTCGAGGCCGCCGAGGCGTTGGTGGGGGAGGGTTGGCGTCCCGAGCGGGACTTGTGGTGGGTGTTTGGGCACGATGAGGAGACGGGGGGCGCCGAGGGGGCCGCCGCCGCCGCCCGCCGGTTTCAGGAGGAGGGGGTGCGGTTCAGGTGTGTGCTCGACGAAGGGGGGGCGATCGTGGCGAATCCGCTCGGCGGCGGCGCGGTTGCGGCGGTGGGCGTCGCTGAGAAAGGGTGGGTCGATGTGCGGGTGACGGCCCGGGGCGCCGGCGGGCATGCGTCGCTCACGGCGGACTTCAATCCGCTCGTGGCGCTGGCCGAAGGCGTTGCCCGGTTGCCCCGGGAATGGTTGCCCGACGCGATGCCCGCGCCGGCCGCAGCGCTGCTCCGCACCTTGCCTGTCGGGAGGCCCCTGCTCGCTGCGGCCTTGCGCGTGGCCGCCGGCGCCGCCCCGCGGCGGTTGCACCGGGCCCTTGTGCGCATTCCCGACCTGCGGCCGCAGGTGGCGACGTTGATTACGCCGACCGTTTTTGCGGCGGGCCATGCCCCCAACGCGGTGCCGGACCGGGCCGAAGTGGTGTTGAATTGCCGCATCGTTCCGGGCCACACCCGCGCAGGGGTGGTGGACTTCATTCGGCGGGCCTTTGCAGATCCGCGGTTCAGCGTCGAGCAGCTGGGCCCGGGGTCGGAGCCGTCGCCTACCGTCGATGCGGCTGGGCCGGACTTTGCGCGGCTCAGCGAAGTGATTGCGCCCCTGGCGCCCTTGACGGCACCGACGGTGTTCACGGGCATCACAGACAGCCGGCATTATGTGGAGGTCGCCGATGCGATTTTGCGCTTCATCCCGCTGCGGTTGACGCCTGCGAACCGGTCGGGGATCCACGGGGTGGACGAGCACATTGAGGAGTCCAATTATTTGGAAATCATAGAGTTCTATAAAAACTACTACCGGCGGGCGGGCGTTGCGTAACTTGCTCGCATGCAGGCTTTCTCGTACTTCCTTCTCGTGCTCCTTGCCACCGGCTCCGCCGTGGCAACGGCCCAAACCGGGCGCGCGACCCTCTCCCTCGTCGATCCCACCCGCGGCAACCGCGAAATCCCCCTCGAACTTTACTACCCTGCAGATCAGTCAGGTACCGATGTACCGGTAGCCGATGGGGCCTATCCGGTCATCGCGTTTGGCCATGGCTTCGCCATGCAGCCCACCGACTACGGCACCCTCGGCGACGCGCTTTCCTCCGCCGGCTACGTCGTCGCATTCGTCGGCACAGAAACCGGTTTTGCGCCCAGCCACAACGACTTCGGTCTCGACTTACTCTTCACCGTGGCCACGCTTCCCACCCTCGCTGCCGAACCCGGCAACCTCCTCAGTGGGCACGTGCTGCCCCGCCGGGCCATCGCAGGACACAGCATGGGAGGTGGAGCCACTTGGCTGGCCGCTGCTGCTGCCGCCCCCCTCTCGGCCTTTGCCCTCGACTGCATCGTCGGCCTCGCTCCGGCCGAAACGAACCCCTCCGCCATCGCCGCGGCCGCCTACGTCGCAGTGCCCTCCCTGATCCTGTCGGGCGACGCGGACGCAGTCACTCCCCCTTCGGAACACCACCTCCCCATCCACGACGCCACAGCCGCCGAATGCCGGACGTTCGTCTCCCTCCTCGAAGGCGGCCATTGCGGGTATGCGGATGAGGGCTCTCTGTGCGACTTGGGTGAGCTCTTCTTTTCTGGGCTCGACCGCGAAACCCATTTGGCCCTCACCACGGCCCTGCTCACCGCGTGGTTTGACTTCCACCTCAAGGACGACCCCACCGCGTGGACGGCTCTCGAGGAATTCGACAGCGGCACGCCCCACACGCTCACCACCATCGACTGCGCTTCGGCCGTGGTCTCCCCGTTCGCTGCCACCGTCGCTCCACCGTTCCCGAACCCCTTCAGCCGCACCCTGACTCCGGCACCCTGCGGATCCGGAGCCCCGTCGGAGGTCGTACTCCTGGACCTTGCAGCGCGCGCGGTCACCTCCTCCGTGGTCGTAACGCCTGGCTCGGCCCTCCATGTTCCTGACCTTCCCTCTGGCATCTACTTCCTCGAACAGCGCTGCGGTTCAGAGGTGGCACGGTTTCCGGTGGTGAAGGAGTAGGGAAGAGGCGCGGCTGCGCCGCGAGGGACGAGATTGAGGTTGAGGTTGGGGTGCCGCTGCGCGGCGTAAGGACGAGGCGCCGCTGCGCGGCGTAGGGACGAGGCGCCGCTGCGCGGCGTAGGGACGAGGGGCGGCTGCGCTGCGACAGGTGGCCGCGAATCACTTCAAGCGCTGCATACGGTCGCGGATGAGGTCTTTGTATCGGGCTTTGAAATCCGGGCTGAGGAAGCTGCGATCGATGAGTTCGTGCCAATCAGGGAGTGTGCGGTACCACTTTTCCAGCACCTTCGTTTGTTGCGCAGCATTCAGACCTACTGCCGTCATTGCGGATACAAAATCTTGTCGCTTGAGCCGTCTCTTTTTGCCATTGAGCGTGAGTGCTAGCTCTTCGTCATCGGCAGGATTCACAAGGGCTGTATTGACCAAATCATACGCCGGCGAAAGGACCATGCCGAGGCCCGCTTGTTCGAGCAGCGAGAAGTTCTTCAGGTGCATGTCCGCATTGCCGGTGATGAAACAGAAAACAACCACTTCGAACAGGTTGACGGCATCCAACAGCGGTGTGGCGGAGTGCTTCAGCAGGGTGCGTCCAATTTGTTCGTAGCTCCCTTTGTTTTTGTCCTCCGTGAGCCGCTCGGTCAATTGACAGAAATCTTCCATGGCCAGTTTTCCGAGGCCCGTCCGATCCATCCTACGGGTGAGGTACGCCAAGTTGCCAGATTGCATTCGAATGAGCCCATGTGGAGCCGTTTTCAGGCGTGCACTGCGTGCCAAATGCATGGTCAGATCCTCCACTTCTGGAAGTTCGGGGTAGCGGGCAATCGGCGGCTTGAAGATGTACCCGCCCTGTAGCCCTGCAAGGGCAAACCGGCGGGCGCTGCCGCTGGGTTTCCGGGCGTCGAGGTGCAAGGAAAGCTTTGGCTGGACTCCGGTGAGTGCAGTTTGGCTTACAATCACCTGCTTCGCTAATGGGGCTAAATCGGCTTCAGTATACGGAAAATCAGGGGGTAAGGGGTGGCCAAACAACTTCCGTGCACACGACGCATGGTAGTCCGATTCGCCCCCTTTGAGGTCCTGGTAGCACCCGAGACACCGCATCATGGCACGTCGCCTTCGACCGGCTCCACATGGACCGCCCCGATGCAGTCCTTGCAGCACGCAAGCAACAGCCCCATGCGGTCTTTTGGGTTCAACTTCCAGTTCATTTCCGCAATTTCAAGCAGCCATCCCTCAGGAATAAGCCCGTCGAAAAACGGAAACAACACCTTCGAACGGTAAGGCTTTTCCTGCACCGGGAGCGTCAAACTCACGGACCGCGCATCCGGTCGTTCCCGATACGCAGCATCGTAGACAAACCGGTAGCCCGACTCGTCTTCAGAAAGCAAACCGGCGAAGGTGTTGCCCACAAAAATGCGCGCGTGCCTCATCGATTCATGGGTCTTCTTGAGGAGATAGAACCGTGGCGACGGCTTGTAAATCATAGCCGAAGAGCTTCAAAACTTGGTTGACCTTGTCCATCCTGAGGGTCTGTTTTCCTTGCTCAAGCTCTCGAAGAAAGCGGAGCCCTACACCCGCTTTTTCGGCCAATTCTGGCTGGGTCAGCTTCACGGCTTTCCTCTTCTGACGGACAAAATCTGAAATCAACATTCTTATACCCGAATGGGTGCAAATATAGTGAAAAAACAAGAAATGCACCTGATAGGGTGTAAATCATCTAAATCCCATGAATTTATACCCAATCGGGTATCAAACAGGTTCCCGGCTTTATCCCTCCGCGGTGCAGCCGCCCCTCAACCCTCAACCTCACCCCTGACCCTCATCCCTCACCCTCCGCCGCACAGCGGCGCCTCACCCCTCGTCGCACAGCGGCGGATCACCCCCATCTTTCCACGGTCCGTTCGATGATGCCGATGGCTTCGTCCATTTGGGCGTCGGTGAGGACCAGGGGAGGGGCGAAGCGGATGATGTTGCCGTGGGTCGGTTTGGCCAGCAATCCATTCTCTGCCAAGGCCATACACAAATCCCATGCGGTGCTGGAGTCAGGCGAATCGTTCACCACCACAGCGTTCAGCAGGCCGCGACCGCGCACGAGGACAAGTAGGTCCGTTCGGTCGATCAAAGCCTGCATGGCCGCCCGGAAGCGGTCTCCGAGGGCGCGGGCACGTTGCGTAAGTCGCTCTTCCTGAATGACTTCAAGGGCTGCGATGGCCACGCGTGCCGCGATGGGATTCCCCCCAAACGTCGAACCGTGGGTCCCCGGCGTGATGACGCGCATCACGTCATCGTCGGCCAACACCGCAGAAACGGGGTACACGCCGCCGCTCAGGGCCTTGCCGAGGATCAAGAGGTCCGCTTTGACGAACGTGGCCTGGCGCTCGCATGCACCGGGGCAGGAGCAGGTTCCGCAGGTGCCTAACAGGGCCCCGGTGCGCCCGATGCCGGTTTGGATTTCGTCCGCGATGAACAACACGTTCTTCGACCGGCACAGGGCATGTGCCTGGGCGATGTAGTCCGCGTCCGGGGTATTCACACCGGCCTCGCCCTGAATGGGTTCGACGAGAAATCCGGCCACATTCCCGTCTTGCAACGCAGCTTCAAGCGCCGCGAGGTCGTTGAAGGGAATCCGCACAAATCCGGGCGCGAACGGCCCGAAGTTGCCCGACGACCCGGGGTCGGATGAGAAGCCCACAATGGTCGTCGTGCGGCCGTGGAAATTCTCCTCGCACACGACAATCGTTGCTTTGCCTGCGGGAATGCCCTTCACTTCGTACCCCCACTTGCGCGCGATTTTCAGGGCCGTTTCCACCGCTTCCGCGCCGGAGTTCATGGGCAGCACCTTGTCGTAGCCGAAGTAAGAAGTGATAAACTGCTCGTATCGACCGAGTTGGCTGTTGTAAAAGGCGCGTGAGGTGAGGGCCAAACGCTGCGCTTGGTCCACCAGCGCTCCGGTGATCTTCGGGTGGCAATGCCCCTGATTCACCGCTGAGTACGAGCTCAGGAAATCGAAATACCGCTTGCCCTCCACGTCCCAAACAAACGCACCTTCCCCCCGGTCCAGCACCACCGGCAGCGGATGGTAATTGTGCGCTCCGTACCGGTCCTCCAGCGCAATCGCCTCAGCTGCGCCCAGCGTATTCAAGCGTTCCATGCTCCGAAGATACGTGCCC
>CAZMNI010000036.1:0-1079 GCA_964567615.1 uncultured Chryseobacterium sp. | reverse complement strand
CCGAAATGCCCACCTCCTTCAATGCTGCATCGCGTCTTGCAACGATTTCCCGCGTACTTTTGCACCCGAAAATTCAGAACCCATGGCGACGAACCGCACCTTCACGATGATCAAGCCGGACGCAACTGCGGCTGGAAACACCGGTAAAATCCTCGACCGCATCATCGGCGCCGGCTTCTCGGTCCGCGCAATGAAGTGGACCCGCTTGAGCACGGCAGACGCAGAGGCTTTCTATGCCATCCACAAAGAGCGGCCGTTTTTCGGCGAACTCGTGGAGTACATGACCAGCGGGCCGATTGTCGCGGCAATTCTTGAGAAGGACAATGCGGTGGCGGACTTCCGCGACCTCATCGGGGCTACAGACCCCACGAAGGCAGCACCGGGCACCATCCGCGCGGATTTTGCCGAGAGCATTGCCGCGAATGCCATCCACGGTTCCGACAGCGACGAGAACGCTGAGAACGAGGGGGCCTTTTTCTTTGCAACGCGCGAACACGCCTAAGGGCGACCGTCTTACCCACTTCGGCTTTCGATCCGCAGTTTTTCCTTTAGGGCATGCAAAAGATTCAAGTAGCGAACCCGGTCGTCGAGTTGGACGGCGATGAGATGACGCGGATCATTTGGCAGTTTATCAAAGACAAACTGATTCTGCCCTACCTCGACATCGACCTCAAGTACTACGACCTGAGCATCGAGCACCGCGACGCGACGAACGATCAGGTCACGGTGGACGCAGCCGAAGCGATCAAGAAGTACCACGTAGGTGTCAAGTGTGCGACCATCACGCCGGACGAACAACGGGTTGAGGAATTCAAACTGAAGAAGATGTGGAAGTCGCCGAACGGCACACTTCGCAACATCATCGGAGGAACGGTGTTCCGCGAGCCCATCATCATGCAGAACGTGCCGCGCCTGGTGCCGGGGTGGACCCAGCCCATTGTCATCGGGCGCCATGCCTTCGGTGACCAATACCGCGCTACGGACACGGTCATCCACGGCCGCGGCACGCTGAAAATGTCGTTCACACCCGAAGGAGGGGGCGAAACGCAGGAGTGGACGGTGTACGGATTCGAGGGCGA
>CAZMNI010000035.1:1950-13004 GCA_964567615.1 uncultured Chryseobacterium sp. | reverse complement strand
CACCGACGCCACGCCCCTCGAAGCGCCCAAGGATCCCGGTACATCGGTGGTTTGGCAACTCTACGCCGTGGTCGCGGGCCACGCCGCCGCCGCTGCCATGGCCGACAAGCTCCGCGCCGGCGGCTACGGCTGGGGCCACGCGAAAAAGGAACTGCTCGAAGCCACCGTCGACGGCTTCGCAGCCGAGCGTGCCGCCTTCGCCGGCTGGATGTCCGACCCCAGCGCCCTCGAAGCCGAACTCCAACGCGGAGCCGAACGCGCCCGCGCCGTCGCCTCCGACGTCCTCGCCCGCACCCGCTCCCGGCTCGGTTTCTGACCGCTTACGGCGGCGCAACCTCTTCCTCGGCGTACGGGTCCTCCTTTTGGCCCGGTATTTGTCCGCCCCCCACATCCTCCCACCTCACCCTCCGCGGCACAGCCGCGCCTCACCCCCCCACCCCCAACCCGCCCCCAACCCCAACCCCAACCTCAATCTCAATCTCAATCTCAATCTCAACCTCAATCTCATCCCTCACACCGCCCATGCTCCTCTCCCTCCTCCTCCCCTTCTTCTTCCTTCCGGCCACGCCGGAAGTCGATCCTTCTGAAAAGAAGTTCACGTCAAAAATCGACCACGTCGTCGTGTACCAACAAGGCGCACAAGTCGAACGAGTGGTGGAAGTCAGTCTGTTAGCAGGAGGCACGACCGTGGTCATCCCGGATTTGAGCACCGCAATTGACCCCAGCAAGCTGCGGATTACCGGGTCGGGGGACTTCACGGTGCTGAGCATCAGCCACCGCTACCACACGGACACGTTGAAGGGCAAGGAAAGCGAGACCGAGCGGCAGCGGCTGTACAAGCGCCGCAACGAACTGGCACAGCAAATCAACATCGAAAACGGCCAACGCATCCTCTTCGACCGGGAGGAGGAATTGCTGCTCAACAATCGGGCGTTTACCGTGAAGGACAGCGGCGTGGACCTCGAGCGGCTCATCAAGGCAAACGGCTACTTCCGGGAGCGCTTCCTCGCCATCCACACAGGCCGGGCGGCCATTGATGCGAAAGTGGCTTCGATCAACGAACAAATCGGAGCGGTGGACGAGCAGATTTTGAAACTGCCCGCCCTGGAAACGAAGACATCCCTGGAAGTTATCGTCCGCGTAGAGGCGACGAAGGTGGTTAAGGGCGAACTCGTGGTGTCGTACTGGATGCAAAATGCCGGGTGGTCGCCGTCCTACAACGCACGGGTGGTGTCGATTGCTGAGCCGCTCCGGCTCGAGTACCAAGCCATGGTCCGCCAGCAAACGGGCGAGGACTGGAAGAACGTGGGCCTCACGATCTCCACCGGGATGCCGAGCGCAAACCGGACGAAACCCGACCTCATGCCGTGGATGCTCGACGGGCCTTCGTTCGTGCCGAAAGGCCAAGCCTCAGGCGCAGCCGCAAACGCGTGGCTCCGCTCCCAACCCTACAACCCGAATGTGCGCGACGTGCGCGGCCAACTCTATGACGTTTATGGAAATCCGCTGATTGGAGCCCAAGTTTGGGCCGGCGGCAGTGTGGTGACGACGGACGTGAACGGCTTCTACACCCTCGGCGTACCTGCCGGGGTGACCGCCGTAAATTTTGCCTACGCCGGCCACACCCAGGAAAGCTTGACGGTGAGCGCGCCGGTCATGAACGTCGCACTGTCTCCGCAAGTCATGCAACTTGACATGGTCGAAGTCGCCTCCGCCCGCGAGGACATGGACGATGCCCTGTTCTCGCGGTCTGCAAAGCGGGTCGCCGCACGCGGCGTTACCGAGGATGAATTCAAATACAGCGCCGTATCCGTGGCCTACAGCCCCACCCAGACCCGCTTCGAAGTCGCCTCGCGCCACACGATTCCATCGGACCCCCAAGAACACGGCGTGCGCATCATCGAACACCGGCTGCCCGTGGAATACCTCCACCAATGCGCGCCGAAGCTCGATCCGCAGGTGTACCTGACGGCCCATTTCACCGGTTGGGAAGAGCTCGACCTGCTCGACGGCCGCATGCACATTTACTTCGAAGACGACTACGTGGGAGAGAGCCAGCTGCGCCTCGATTTCGTCCAAGACACCCTCGCCATCTCGCTCGGTCCAGACATGGGCATCCAAGTCCGCCGCAAGCGCACAGTGCGCGAAGACAACGGCGCACTCCTCTCCGGAAAGCGCGAGTACCTCCGCGAATACGAGTTCTCGGTCATCAACCGCAAACAGGTGCCCATCCACCTTACCCTCGAAGACCAAGTGCCGCTCGCGACGAACGAAGACATCGAGATCGAACGCCAAAAAACCGACGGCGCCTCGGTGGACGACGTGACCGGGAAGGTCGTTTGGGACCTCAACATTGCCGCCGGAAAAACCGAGAAAAAGGTCCTGCGCTACAGCGTAAAAGCGCCGAAAGACCTGCCCCTGCGCATCGAATAACGTACCTTCCCGGCATGGACAGTTCGCGCGTAGACATGTACCTCGTGGCAAACGGGAAGTACTTCGAAGCCGGGCACATCCCCGCCCTGCGCGGGGAGTTGCTCGGGGCCGACGAAAGCAAGTGGGCCTATCTGCAAGCCCTCGACCTGAAGGATCCGACGATGATGCTCGTGGTGGGCTTCCTCGGGGGGACGCTGGGCATCGACCGGTTCTTGATCGGTGACACCGGGATGGGCATCGGCAAATTGCTGACGTGTGGCGGGTTCGGGATTTGGGCCATCGTGGACCTCTTCCTGATCATGGACGCCGCCCGGCGGAAGAACTTCGAAACGGTTTCGCGCGCCCTGGCATGACCCGCAGGTGGCTGTACCGGGTGGTGGCACTCGGGACGGTGTTCGGGGTGGCGGCGGTGGCGCGGCACCTCTTCGTGGCTGCAAAGCACGGCAGCGCATCCGGGGTGTGCCTCTTTCACGCAGCGACCGGGGCGCCCTGCCCGGCCTGCGGCACGACGCGCAGCGTGGCCGCCGTCTTGAACGGCGAGTGGGCCGAGGCGTGGCAGCACAACCCGCTGGGACTGGCGGCCAGTGCGGCGCTCGTCGTTCTGCCCGCGGTGGCGGTTCACGACCGGTGGCGCGGCCGCGAAGACCTGTGGCGGGCGTACACGTGGGTCGAGTCCACGGTACAGCGGCCGGCGGTGGCGGCGCTGCTGCTCGTGTTGCTCGCCGCACACTGGGTCCGGTTGATCCAGCTTCACCCATGACCGATCGCCCGACCGAGCACGAAGCCACCCAAGCGAGCTTCAGCTACATCGCATCCCTCGCCTCGATTGCGGTCGGTGTCCCGTTGCCCATCGTCAACTTGCTCGCATCGTTGATTTTCCTCCTCGGAAGCCGCCGGTCGAGCCCGTTTGTGCGGTGGCACGCGGTGCAGGCGTTTTTGTCCCAAATGCTCCTCTTCGCCACGAATTCCACCCTGGTTGCCTGGTCGGTAGCCGTCGCGTTCGGCGACGAAGAGCTGTCTTGGGGCTATGGCGTGGCCGCGGTAGCCGTGGGATTGCTCAACCTCGCAGAATTCATCGGCACGGTGCAAGCCGCCATCCGCACCCGACGCGGCGAAGACGTGCGCTTTCCGCTGCTCGCACCGCTGACCGACCGCATCGTGACCCCCCGTCCCCTATGAAAAAACTCTTGCTCCTGGCCGCAGCCGTGGTAGTGCTCGGTCTTCTCGCCCTCTGGTGGGCCGTACGCGCCATTCCGTGGGACCGCGTGTTGCAATTGCCGGATTCCGTGGAGCAGTCGCTCGGAGACGCGTACTGGGAGAGCTATGCCGCAACCGCCGTGGTGGTGGAGGATCCTGCCGTGACCGTGCCCGTCGCAGCGCTGGTGGACCGTTTGGTGGAGGCAAACGGTTTGACGCCGCCCACCGTACATGTGGTGGAAAGTGCGGAAGTGAATGCCTTCGCACTGCCGGGCAACCGGCTGGTGTTGCACACGGCGTTGCTGGCGGAGGCGAAGTCCTCGGACGAAGTGGCCGGCGTAATCGCACACGAACTCGGCCACCTTGCCGAAGGCCACGTCGCCCAAAAACTCGTCAAAGAACTGGGGCTGGCGGCCGTGGTTTCGCTCTTCATCGACGGCGGAGCCGGGGGCGGAATGCTTGTGGAAGCAGCGCGCACCGCGGTGGCGACGGCCTTCGACCGCGACATGGAACGGGAGGCCGACGACCGCGCCGTGGACTACTTGCTCGGCGCCGGCATCGCCGTCGAGGGGCTCGCAGGGTTTTTCGATCGGCTCGCAGCCGGTGAGCCTGTAACGTGGGACGGCATGAGCACCCACCCGGACTCTGCTGAGCGTGCGGCCGCCGTTCGGCAACGGGGTGCCGCTGCCGCCGGGCCGTTTACTCCTGCCCTGCCCGAGCCCAGTTGGGCACAGCTGCGGTCTGCGCTGCCGGGTTAATCCACGATGGGCTGGCCATATTTGCCGGCAAACTTGCGGTAGAGTTCGCGCTGCCGGTTGTCGAGGTCGATTTCACGGCCGCCGATGAAGGCGTGCTGCACCCGGTTCGTGCGGATGTCCAGGGCGTCGCCTGCGGAGAGGAAGAAGGTGGCGTCTTTGCCCACTTCGATGCTGCCGAGCCGCTGCTCTACGCCGAGGATGCGCGCGGCGTTGAGGGTGATGGAACGGACCGCTTGTTCGTAGGTGAGCCCGTAGGCGTGGGCGGTGCCTGCGTAGAAGGGCAAGTTGCGGGCAGACATGGCCTCCATGTTCCCGCTGCCTTCGAGGGCGTAGAGGACGCCTTCGTCTTCGAGCAGCTTCGGAAGGGTGAACGGGAGGTCGACCGGGTCGTCTTCGAAGCGAGGAAGCCGGTGGAGCCGCGCCACAAGCACGGAAACGGAATTGTCGCGGAGGAGGTCGGCGACGAGGGGGGCGTCGGAACCGCCGACGATGACAAGGCGCGGCAGGTTGAATTCGCGCTTGAAGTGGACTGCGGCGGTGATTTGGCGCACGTCGTCGGCGTGGACGTAGAGGGCGAGGTCGCCGGAAAAGATGCCGCGCATGGCCTCGAAGCGCACGTCCACCGGGTCGGGGCGGGCGACGCGGGCGTACGCCGCAGCTTCCGAGAAAAACCGCCGCAGCTCATGCAGCTCCTGGTCGTAAGTCTTGCGGCGGCGCACCTCTACCTTCTCCCCCTCGCGGTGCCGGTGGTGCATGCCCGGCCAATTCACGTGGACCCCGTCGACCTCGCGGATCACCGCGTCTTCCCAGTTCCACGCGTCGAACTGAACGATGCCGCTGGAGCCGCTGACCGTGCCGCCTCGGGGAGTGATTTGGCCCACGAGGACGCCGTTGCTGCGCACGGTGGGCGTAACCTCGCTGTCCGTGTTGTACGCAATGACCGACCGCACATTCGGGCGGAACGTGCCGATTTCGTAGACGTCGGCGGAGGCTCGGACCGCCTCGATTTCCACGAGTCCGAGGGTGCTGTTCGCGGCGATGAACCCGGGGTACAGGTGCAAGCCCGTCGCGTCGATGACCCGGTCGTAGGGGCGCGGGACGGTTTCTGCGCTGCCGACGTAGTCGATGCGCCCGTCGCGGAAGCCGATGCCGGAATTTGCCACGACATCGCCCGTGCCGAGGTGGGCCGTGGCGTGCAGCACGAGCACCGAGCCGCGCTGTGCAGGAGCAGGGGTCGGCTGGGCCGCAGCCGGTCCTGCGAGGAGCAGGCCGGCGGTGAGCAGGCCACAGGCCCGCAGGATCAAGGAAAGGCGCATGCTCATCGGTTTTCGTCCAGCAACGTGTCGCAGTGGTAATGGCGCGGAACTTTCTCGGAAGGCGTGCGTTCGCCACCGCCTTTGCGCTCGGCCATGGCCCGGACGAGTCGCGCGCGTTCTGCGACCATCGCTTCGCGGGCCGCGGCATCGGCCGTGCGGTCGAAGTACCGGATGCCGTCCACGAAGGTCATGTCCGCGCGGGCCGCCATGCTCAGCGGATGGTCGCTCCAAACGACCACATCGGCGTCCTTGCCCGCCACCAACGACCCCGTCCGGTGGTCGACGTGCAGCAGGATGGCCGGGTTGATCGTCACGAACTTCAGCGCCTCTTCCTCCGAGATGCCGCCGTACTTGACGGCTTTCGCGGCTTCTTGGTTGAGGCGGCGCGCCATCTCGGCATCGTCGGAGTTGAAGGCCGTCACCACGCCTTGGCGGTGCAGGACGGCGCCGTTGTGCGGGATGGCGTCCTTCACCTCGTACTTGTAGGCCCACCAGTCGCTGAAGCTCGAGCCGCCGGCGCCGTGTTCCGCCATCTTGTCGGCGACCTTGTACCCCTCGAGGATGTGGGTGAAGGTGTTGACGCGGAAGCCCATCGAATCGGCGACGTGCATGAGCATGTTGATCTCGTCCTGGCGGTAGCTGTGGCAGGAGATGAAGCGTTCTCCGCGCAGGATTTCTGCGAGGGCCTCGAGCTCCAGGTCGCGGCGGGGTGGCCCGACGGGCGCGGCATCCCGGCGACCGCGGCGCGGCGTGCCTGCGCGCCAAACTTGCCACGCGGCCTCGTACTCGCGGGCCCGGATGAAGTGGTCGTAATAGACCTGCTCGACCCCCATGCGGGTTTGGGGGAAGCGGGTGCGGGCGTCGTCGCCCCAGTTGCTCTGCTTGACGTTCTCCCCGAGGGCAAACTTGATGAAGGGCGGAGCCGCAGCGAAAACGAGTTCGTCGGGAGCCGCGCCCCAACGCAGCTTGATGATGGCACTCTGCCCGCCGATGGGGTTCGCCGAGCCGTGAAGCAGCTGGGCGGCGGTCACTCCGCCGGCGAGTTGGCGGTAGATGTCGATGTCTTCGCTGTCGAGGGCACTGGCGATGCGGACCTCGGCGCTGCTGGCCTGGGTGCCTTCGTTGATGCCGCGGGCGACGGCGATGTGGCTGTGTTCGTCGATGATCCCAGGCGTCACGTGGCGGCCTGCTGCATCGATTTGCTCGATTGCCGGCAGGTCCTTGCCCAGGACGGATGCCGGGTTGAGGTTGCGGCCCACCGCCGCAATCCGGCCCCCGTGGATCAGGACGTCGGCCCCTTGCAGCACCCCCACCGAATCACACGTCCACACCGTCGCGTTGCGGATCCACACCGTCCGGGCGGTCGGCCGCTCCGCGAACCCGTACGGCTTGAACGGGTAGACGACTGCGCCCTTCGGCGGAAGCGGTGCGTCCGCGGATTTGGGGGGGTCGGCGGGGGCGGGTTCGTCGGTTTGGCGCAGGGCGCTCCACGGCACCATCCGCCCGTCCGCCAGCTGCGCCGTGCCTTCCCAAATCCGGCTGTCCATCCACACCTCCCCGGTCATCCGCACGGTCCCGGGCAGCCCCAGCGAATCGCCCTCGAACTGCAGGCCCACCGTGCGCCCCTCGGGACGCAACGTCACGGCCACGCGCCGCGCGCTATCGCCCGCCGCCGCCGCGGCCTCCAGCCGAAACCGCGCCTTCGGCGCAACGGCGGTCCCCGTCACCTCCAGCCGCACCGTGCGCCCCTCGATGACCACATCGTACCCCCCCCGCACATCCGGCGCCGTCCGGTCCACCAGCACCTGGGCCCGGCCCTGCACCCAGCACTCAAACCACGTCGTCCCCTCGCCGAAGACCGGTCCGTCGGTCACAAGCAAGTTCGCCCAACGGCCGGGCCGCAGCGACCCCACCGCATCCTCTACCCCGGCCAGCCGCGCCGGCACCTCCGTCAGCGCCTCGAGGGCTGCCCGGTCCGACAGCCCATGCCGCATCGCCTCGCGCACCGCCCCCCGGAGGTCCTCCGGCTTCGAAAGCCCTGCCGCCGTCAGCGCGAACGGCACCCCGGCGGCCTCCAGCCGGGCGGGATTCTCCGGCGCTAACTCCCAATGCTTCAACTCGTCGAGCCCGATCAGGCGCGCGAGGTACGGGTCCGACACATCGAACGCGGCGGGGAAATTCAGCTGCACCACGCACGGCACACCGGCGGCCTTTACTTCGGCGATCCGTTGGTAGTGGTCGAGTCCCCCCACGGCCACGAACGGCCGCCCACCGACCTGCCGTCCGAGCGCCGCAGCCCGCAACACGTCCTGCCACCCGTCCACGGCGATGAACCGCGGCAACTCCCGCGCCGCGGCGAAGGCCTCCAGCGACAAGTTCGCCGGGCGGTCGCGGTCGGCGGCGTGGGCCGCGTGCCATTCGGCGTCGAGGAAGGTTTGGTGCAAGAGCGCGATGGCGCCCATCAGTGAGCTCGGATAATCCTGCGACGAGGACCCTTTGCGGAAGCTGAAATGCGCCGCGGCAGCCGGCTTCAGCAGCGCTTCGTGGACCGGGACAGCCGCTGTGGAGACAAGGGCTCCGGTGCCGCGGGCGATGCCGTCGGGCACGTGGGTCAGCACCGCGCCGATGCCGGCCTTGCGCAGGGCCGCCGCATCCTCGGTGGACGGATGAAACTCTGCGGCCGCCTGGATTTCTGGCCGGATGGCTTCGTTCCAACCGTAGGCCCCCTTCTTGTCGCTGAGCTCCTGCTGGCCCCGACGGCCGCTCTCGGCAGGTGCCACCGCCGGTTGTCCGAAGGAGGACTGCACGTCCACGAAGGCAGGGTACAGGTGGTAGCCCTTCAAGTCGATGCGCACGACGGGTTCCGGGAGGTCCACGGTGCCGTGCGGTCCCACAGCGGCGATGCGGCCGTCTTCAATGAGCACGGTCGCATCGCGCAGCACCTCGGTGGCGGTCACGTGGACTGTGGCATGGAGCAAGGCCGTGCGGACGCTGCGCTTGTCGACTGTGCCGTTGACAGGGAAGGTCTCTTGTGCAGCCGCCGACACCAGCAGCGCACACCCGGCGAAAAGCGCCGCACACATCCGGAAGAAAGAGGCCATGGAGCAGGGTTGAGCCCGCCAAGTTACATTCGACAGCCCTGCCCGCCCGTACCTTTGCACCATGCGCATTCCCACAGCCGTGTATGCTGAAATCACGCCCAACCCGGCCGTGATGAAGTTCGTCGCCGACCGGCTCCTCATCCCGGACGGCCGCCAAGCAGAATTCCGGTCCAAGCGGGCCGCCGCCTGTGCGCCACTCGCCGAGGAACTCTTCAACTTCCCCTTCGTCACAAACGTCTTCATCAGCGGCCCGTTCGTGTCGGTGACGAAGGACGCGAGCCTCGGTTGGGAGATGATCGTGCAGCAGCTCCGGGAGTACATCCGCGACTGGCTCATGGAGCACGAGCACGCCGTGGACGCAGAGGCGCTCGAGGTCTACCTCGCCGGCGAAGGGGCCCCGTCGGCCGACCCGGCAGGAAGCGCGGCCCCCGCTCCGGTGCCGGGCTTCATCGCCGAAGCCGACATCGTGCCCACCCCGCTCGACGACGAAATCCGCCACCTCCTCGACGAGTACGTGCGGCCGGCGGTCGAGCAAGACGGCGGCGCCATCGACTTCCGCGCCTTCCGCGACGGCGTCGTCTACGTGCACCTGAAAGGCGCGTGCAGCGGCTGCCCGTCGAGCATGCAAACGCTCAAAGGGGGCATCGAACAGCTGCTGTGCGCGAAGCTCCCCGACGTCCGCGAGGTCGTCGCTGCAGGAGTGTGAGGGAGCGGATTAGCCTTCGGCCCTCCGGCCTTTGAGGGCCCGGAGTTCCGAGGCCAAACGCCGCACGAGCCCGCCCTCACCCGGCCACTCCAACGTCAGCACCCCCACCGCTCGCCACACCTCCAGCACCTCGTCCGGGCCCACGCTGAACGGCGCATAGGCCGGGTGGTCCGAGTGGAGCAGCCAATCTTCGTGCGTGTCGAGGCGGTTCTCGACGCGCTTCAGGACGATGCCCCGCTCCCGCGTCACGACGATGTACGGCCGCAATCCCCCCGCCCGGTCCCAGTCCTCCTCGTACCGCCCGAGCACATAGGCGCCGTCCGGAACCGGATCCATGCTCTCGCCTTGCACTTGGAACATCCGGTACGTGCGGTCCGCCGCGAGTTCTGGCAGCGGCAGGTCGAAGGTGGGGAGCTCGCCGAGGAAGGCGGGGTCGCCGTAGCCGGCGAGGTAGCCCGCGGCGGCGGGGACCGGCACGAGGGCGACGCGCTCGCGCCGGTCGGGACCGACGGCGACGGTGAGGACCCGCAGTGCGGTGCCGTGGACCCGGGCACCCGCGTCGTCGGCGCCCGAGACGAGGGCGTCGAGGCCGACGCCGTAGAGGCGGGCGAGGCCTGCGAGGACGTCGAGGCGGGGCTCGGCACGGCCTTCTTCGTAGGCGCCGAGGGCCGACCGTTTGATGCCGACGGCCTCCGCGGCCTGCTGCTGCGTCATTCCCCGGGACCGCCGAAGGGTCCTGAGGCGCGCAGCGAAGGGGGTGGGGCCGTCCATGCGGACGAAGATAGGGGTGCAAAGCGGGGAGGATTCGCTGTATCTTCGGGTTCACACCGGATTTGACGGCCTGACGATGCGCTTGCACCCTTGGTTTTTGACCTTGATTTTCTTCGCTGCCTTCCTCGTGGAAAGTGCGGCAGGGGCGCGCGCGCAGCGGATGTTTGGGCCGCCGGCCTTGCAGCGGATGCAGGAGGGCCATGCCGCATGCGGCAAGGGCCTGGTGGGTGTGCCCGTGGATGCCTTCACCCGCATCGGGCCGCCGGCGACCTATGACCCTGAAGGCCCGCGTACGGCCACCATCCTGGTCAACTACCTCGGCTCCACACCGCCGGCCGTCGTCAGCGCCTTCAACTACGCGAAGGACCTGTGGGCCGATGCCCTGTCCACGCCGGTGACCATCCGGATCAACGTTTCGTGGAGCGCCCTTTCCGGCGGTACCCTCGCACAAGCTGGACCCACTACGCTGCACCAGGACTTCCCCGGTGCTCCGTTCCCGACGACCTACTACCCCGCCGCGCTGGCAAACCGGCTGGCAGGCACCGACCTGAGTCCCCAAAACGACCTCGCCTGCACGTTCAACAGTTCTGCGAACTGGTACCTCGGCACAGATGGCTACCCCCCGCCCGGTCAGTACGACTTCGTGACGGCGGCCCTCCATGAAATCGGCCACGGGCTGGGCTTCATCGGCAGCGCTTACTGGACGAACGGCTTCGGCTTCCTCGGCACCGCCGGCGTGCCGTACGTGTACGACCAATTCACGGAAACGCAG
>CAZMNI010000035.1:0-1850 GCA_964567615.1 uncultured Chryseobacterium sp. | reverse complement strand
ACGGCCCACGGGGCCGCTTACTGGACCGGCGCCCCCATCCCCTGCGCCATCCTGTCCATCGCCACCGCCGGTTCACCCTCCGTCTGTGACCCGGCCACGAACGCCTTCAGCGCTTCCGTCACGGTGACTTTCCAAGGGGCCCCGTCTGCAGGATCGCTGGTCGTCAACGGCACTGCGTTCCCCATCGGCACGAGCCCGCGAACGGTCACCTTGCCTTCCCTCAACAGCACGGGACAGCCGGTCGCTGTCAGCGCCTATTTCTCGACCCAGCCTGCGTGCGACGCGTCCTTCGCCGGCGTGTTCGTGGCCCCTCCGGCCTGCGACTGCCCGATGGACCTGAGCGGCAACCGCATCATTGAAGTCGCGGACATCCTCGCGCTGCTGGCGGACTTCGGATGCAGCGGCGCGTGCCCAGCCGATTTAAGCGGCGACGGGGTGGTGGCGGTGGCCGATGTGCTGCTGTTGCTCGCGGCGTTCGGGGAGGGGTGTGATTGAGGCGCGGCTGCGCCGCGGAGGGAACAGGGATGAGGTTTTGCCAAATATTTTGGCAATGCTGCGTATATTAGCGGCATGTCCATCGAACGCGCCATCCTCCACCTCGACCTGGATACGTTTTTTGTGTCCGTGGAAAGGCTGCTCGACCGCCGGCTCGTGGGCAAGCCGTTGCTCATCGGCGGCACGGGCGACCGCGGGGTCGTGGCTTCGTGCAGTTACGAGACGCGCGCGTTCGGGGTGCATTCCGGCATGCCCATGCGGCAGGCGCGCGCGATGTGCCCCGAAGCCATCGTCATCCGCGGGAACACGCAGAACTACATGAAGCACTCCGACGCCGTCACGGAGATCGTGCGGGAGGCGGTGCCGGTGTGCGAAAAGACCTCCATCGACGAGTTCTATGCCGACCTCACCGGCCTCGACCGGTTCTTCGGCTGCTCGAAATTCGCCCGCGAATTGCGCGCCCGCATCGTCCGTGAAACCGGCTTGCCCATCTCCACCGGGCTGAGCACCAGCAAGACCGTCAGCAAGGTGGCGACCGGCGAGGCCAAACCCGCCGGCGCCCTCCACGTCGGCTCCGGCACGGAACGCTCTTTCCTCGGCCCCCTCTCCATCCGCAAAATCCCGTCCGTCGGGACCACCACCTTCCACACCCTGCGCAACCTCGGCGTCCGGCGCATCCACACGGTCCAAGAGATGCCGGCCGAACTGCTCGAACAAGTGCTCGGCGCGAACGGGCGATCCATTTGGCGCAAAGCGCACGGCATCGACCCCAGCCCGGTCATCCCCTTCAGCGAGCGCAAATCCATCTCCACCGAACGCACCTTTGCACGCGACACCGCTGACATGCAACGCATTCGTCCCCTCCTGGTCGCCATGGCCGAAAACCTCGCGTACCAACTCCGCCGCGGATCCCGCCTGACCGCCTGCGTCACCGTCAAGGTCCGCTACGCCGACTTCGACACGCGCACCCTCTCGGCTACCCTGCCCTACACCGCGGCCGACCACCTCCTCGTTCCGCGCGTACTCGAGCTCTTCGACCGGCTCTTCGACCGCCGTGTCCTCCTCCGCCTCGTGGGCGTCCGCTACAGCCACCTCGTCACCGGCGGCTGCCAAATGGACCTCTTCAGCGACACCGGCGAGCGGCTGGCCTTGTACCGCGCCCTCGACCGCATCCGCGACCGCTACGGCGACCGCAGCATCGTCTCCGCCGCAGGACTCGAAGCCCGCACCATCGGCCGCCCGAACCCCTTCGACGGCTCCGCCCCCCTGCTCCTCGCAAACCGGCACCATTGAGTGAGTTTGAGTTTGAGTTTGAGTTTGAGTTTGAGTTTGAGTTTGAGTTTGAGTTTGAGTTT
>CAZMNI010000034.1:0-13374 GCA_964567615.1 uncultured Chryseobacterium sp. | reverse complement strand
CTCGTGGGCTTGCTCGGTCTGATTTTCTACCAGGACGGGGGCAAGATCCAAGAGATTGTCCGGGTCAAGGCAAACTCTGCAGACATCCGGTCGGCTACGTTGATTGACTTTTTTTACGCCGCCGCTTTGCTGCTCTTCAAGTACGACATGGCGGGGTTGTGGGCTGGAGGCATCCCCATGAGCACCACCTGGGTGTTCCTCGGGATGCTCGCAGGACGTGAAATCGGCATGCGCGCCAGGATGCCAGAGCTTCGCAAAGGCAGCGTGACGACCATGGTGTTTTCAGACCTCGGCAAGGCCTCCATCGGCCTCGTGGTCAGCGTGATCCTTGTGGTGCTGTTGCACTTTGCCGAGGGCAAGGACCTGAGCGCCCTGTTCTGATTTTCAGTCGGCGTAAATCAGCGCGAAGCTCTTCTTGCCGCGCTGTACGACCGTGAGTCTGCCGGCGATGAGGTCGCCGGTGGAGACCGTGAATGCTTCGTCGCGGACGGGAGTTTTGTTCACCTGGATGGACCCTTCAGCGAGTGCGCGGCGGGCTTCTGAGCGGGAGGGGAGGAAGCCGGTGGTGCTGAGGAAGTCGAGGATGGGGAGGCCTGCGGCCAAATCCGAGCGGCCCACGTGGAACGTAGGGACACCGGTGAACACTTCTTCCAGTTCCGAGACGGTGAGGGCTTCCAAGGTGGCCCGGGTGGAGGCTCCGAAGAGGATTTGGGCGGCAGCAAGGGCGGTCGCGAGGGCGGCCTCGCCGTGGACACGGAGGGTCATGTCGGCAGCAAGGGCTTTTTGCATGGCCCGCCCGCCCGGCTCGGCCGCCTGCAGGGCCTCAAGCGCCTCAATCTCCTCCCGGTTCATCAGCGTAAAGAGCCGCAGAAACCGCGCAGCATCTGCGTCGGCTACGTTCAGCCAGTACTGGTGGAAGGCGTATGCGGAGGTTTTGTTGCGGTCGATCCACACGTTGCCGCCTTCGGATTTCCCGAATTTCGTCCCGTCCGATTTCGTAACGAGGGGTGCGGTCACCGCGAAGGCTTGTCCGCCGCCGAGACGACGGATGAGCTCGGTGCCGGTGGTGATGTTGCCCCATTGGTCCGATCCGCCCATTTGGACCCGCACGCCCTCGTGCTTCCACAGGTGGTAAAAGTCGTAGCCCTGAATGAGTTGGTAGCTGAACTCCGTGAAGCTCATGCCGTGCTCGAGCCGGTTTTTCACGCTGTCTTTTGCCAGCATGTAGTTCACGGTGATGTGCTTGCCGACATCGCGGATGAAGTCCAGGAAGCCCATGTTCCGGAACCAGTCGAAGTTGTTCACGACGCGGGCTGCTTGCGGGCCGGTAAAGTCGAGGAAGCGTGCGAGTTGGGCCTGCTGGCAGGCCAAATTGTGTTCGATCGCCTCCACATCGAGGAGTTGGCGCTCTACGGTCTTCCCGCTCGGATCGCCAACCCGTCCGGTGGCGCCGCCCACCAGTGCGATGGGGCGTCCACCTGCCCGTTGCCAATGCAACAGAAGCATCACGGGGACGAGGTTCCCGATGTGCAACGAATCCGCGGTAGGGTCGAAGCCGACGTAGGCCGTCATCGGGCCTTCCGCAAGGGCCTCCTCTAACCCGGGGGTTGCGTCGTGCAACAGCCCCCTCCAGCGCAACTCATCGAGAAACTTCATGGCATCGGCTCTACGGCTGCGAAGATAGTCCCCGCGGCCCCCTGCCACTCAGAGCACGTCGAGCAGGCTTTCCAGCGCCATGCTCCGCGATCCTTTGAGGAGCACGGTCCGGCCGTGGAGCTGCTTGTCGGCCAGCACAGCACGGGCTTCATCGGCGGATGCACATACCGTCCATTCCGGCGTACTGTGGGCCACCTGAGCAAATTCCGGCCCTACGCAAATGCCCTCCAGCCCGGACGCCACCACAATCTCCCAGAGACGGCGGTGCTCCGCCATGCTGTAGTCGCCGAGTTCCGCCATGTCACCGACCACCAGAAACCCGGGAGCATCCGCCAGTTGTGGCAAGTCCTGAAAGTGAGCCACGGCATGTTCCATGCTCGAAGGGTTCGCGTTGTAGGCATCGAGCAGTACCCGATTCTTGCCGGTATCCCGCCATTCAAACCGGTTGTTCCGTGGGCGGTAATTCGCGATGGCCGCACTGCACGCATCCGGAGGCACGCCGAAGTGGAGTCCTACTGCGATGGCAGCGAGGATGTTTTCGAGGTTGTGGTTGCCGCTGAGGTGGATGGGCACGGGCCCGTGGGCTGCGTGATTTCCATCGGACCAACGCAGTTGAGCACCCGCCGCCGTCTCCTCGATGGTCCCGGTAGGAGGATGATCCGGCAGGCCGTACACGATGCGGTCAAGGCCTTCCGATACGTCGAGCAGGACATCGTGCCCGCCGTGCACAAACACCCGTCCGCCAGCTTTTTCGAGGTAGCGAAACAACTCCCGCTTCCCGGCCTTCACCCCTTCGGGTCCTCCGAACCCTTCGAGGTGAGCCAAACCGATGTTCGTGATCAAGCCGTGGGTCGGTTCTGCAATCTCTGCGAGCAATGCAATTTCCCCCTGCGCATTTGCCCCCATCTCGACGACTGCAAATCCGGCGTCATCCGGAATGCCCAGTAGCGTGAGGGGAACGCCGATTTCGTTGTTCAGGTTCCCGATTGTGGCGTGTGCCTTGGGGTACTTTTGTCGTACAACGTTGTGGATCAGTTCTTTCGTGGTTGTCTTCCCGTTGCTGCCTGTGAGCCCGAAAACCGGGAAATCCCAGGTTCGACGGTAGGCACGTGCAAGGCGTTGCAGTGCGGACAATGCGGAATCCACATGCAGCACGCGTGCGCCCAAGAACTCAGGCCGATCTTCGTCGACAACAGCCCAAGCACACCCATCAGATATCGCTTGGAGGGCGAAATCGTTGCCATTGAACCGCTCTCCCTTCAGAGCGAAGAAGAGCGATCCAAGCGGAGTTGTGCGCGAGTCTGTTGTGACCCTTCGGGCCTTGAGAAAGGCCTCAAAGAGCTCCGCATCCGAAACGCGGACCATGCACCGTTTAGTAACCCGAAAGCTGAACGGGCGTGCCCAACCGGTCCATTGCGCACCGGAAACCGATGGAAGCAGACGACTTTGATTCGTCGAGGTAGCGACGCGTACCGGGAATCAAATAGTAAGCGCGGTCGTCCCATCCACCGCCCTTGTACACGCGGGTGCGGTCGTTGATGAGGGTGGACTTGCCATAGCCGTACATCGGTGCCTCGTCGTTGCCTTCCGTTTCCTCTTCCCTTGCAGTGAAGGTTCCTTCGTAGGCGATGCTCGATTCAAAATCCCCGTCGCGGTAACCGATGTTGTCCGCAATGCGGTAGTTGTCGCGGTTGAGGTTCTCCTCAAGGCGGACCTCGCGGTAGCGCACCTCACCCGGACGTGCGGTGACATTCCGGGAGAAGAATCCACGAACCTCTGCGACGTTCTGCACATCTGGCTCGTCGATGTCGAGCAGCCCTTCGAGGAACAGGTCAAGCTCTTCCCAGGCCACATCGAATTGTTTGTTGCGCAACTGGCCTTCCGTGGTTTCGATGGCACGGAGGGCATCCTCAATGACTTTCGATTCCCCTGCGGTGAAGGTCTTAGCTCGTTTGTCTTGGTACGCAGCAAGCTCGGTCTTCACGAGTTTCAGATCGTACTCTGTGGATGCGTAGACATCTGCCACAGTTCCGTCAGCAGCCACTTGTTTTGTAGTGAACACGTTGCCGCGGAAGGGCCGAAACTCTTCGTTGTCCATGGTGCTTAGCGGACGGTACACGTCCATGACCCATTCACTGACGTTGCCAGCCATGTTGTACAGGCCGTAGTCGTTCGGGGCATAGGTTTGAACGGGAACAGTGATGTCGCCGTTGTCGTTCAAGCTGCCCGCCACGCCCATGAGGTCACCGTTGCCGCGCATGAAGTTCGCCTGCATTTGACCGTAGTAGGCGCTGCGGCTGTTGTCTTCCCGGGTGAAGTGGCCGTCCCATGGGTAGGTGCGGCGTTCAGCGACCAATTCTTGGTAGCTGTTGCCGATCAAGCCCAGTGCCGCGAACTCCCATTCGGCTTCCGTGGGCAGCCGGTATTCTGGCAAGAGAAGACCATCTTCTAAGCGGATGGACCGAACTTCTTCGTTCGGGTTGAAGCTGCGCACTTTGCCTTCTTCAGTACCGGACTCGAACTTGCCATTGAAGTACCCATCCGTGGTGAAGTACGACGACGCAGATTGGGCATCGGGTGCATGGGCCATGAGGCCTTCGCGGACGAGGATTTGCTCGTTCACCCGATCCGTGCGCCATTTGCAGTAGTCGTTCGCCTGCAACCAACTGACACCCACCACGGGGTAGTCTTGGTAGGAGGGGTGGCGGAAATAGTACTTAACGTAGTTTTCGTTGTAACCAAGTTTTTTCCTCCAAGAATTCTCATCCGGAGTTGCCCGCGCGACGAGCTCGGGATTGTCTTGGCCGTGGATGCGCTCTAACCAATACAGGTATTCTCTGTAGTAGGCATTCGTAACTTCTGTGGCATCCATGTAAAACGAGGATACCGTTACGCGACGCGGAATGTTGTCCCACGCGAAGTTGACGTCGTCGTCCACTTGGCCCATGGTGTAGGTCCCCCCTTCTACGAAAACGAGTCCTGGACCGGTTTCTTGATCGCCATAGACATGGTTTTCAAAGCCGCCGTTCGCGGGGTCGTTGTAGTTCCAACCCGTCGCACCAGACGAGGCTGGTTTGCATCCAGTTCCCAGCAGAGTCCCGAGGCCGAGGACGCCTAGAATCCAGGAGGTTAGGTTTCTCAATTGCATGGCAGAGAGTTAGGAATCAAGAGAGCGTGTAGGATGTTCACTCGTAAGAACTAGAAAGCCGGGCACGAAATTGTGCGGAACTTCGATCGTTTTCCGCGGCAATCGAACTGAATGGCCATCGATACCTCGTGTGCACCGCCCGTAGCCGGGGTGAGCTCAGAGACAGTGAGGTCGTAGCTGTAGCCGAATTTGACCAAATCCGTTTGCACACCGAGCGTGGCAATAAACGCATCGCGGTAATCTGTGAACAGGATGCCGCGGTACCAAATCCCCCCGACAAGCGGGCCTTTTGAGACATATACACCGAGGTTCAGCTGCTGAAATTCTGCTTGACGGCGGTACAAGAAGTTCGGCGAAATGGTCGCCTCTACTCCTTTTGCACTCTTTTGCAAAGGCAGCACAGCTCCACCGTGCACGGTGTACTTCATGGGCAAGCGGCTGGTACCGAGCACGAGCGATTCGTTCGGTTCATTGAGGTGATGTACCGCGAGTCCGCCGTAGAACTTGTCGCTGAAGCCGAGCAGGCCAGCACTGAAGTCCGCTGCCTGGACCGTGCCGCCGCGCGGAATGTCTTGCGTCTCGTAAATGAAGCCCCTGCGGGGGTCGATCATGTCGCCGAAGGTGAGGTTACTCCAGTCGAGGGCTTTTTGCAGGTAGGTGACCTGCAGGGCCGCTTTCACGGAGAATTTGCGGGTGATGGCTTGCTGGTAGCTGTAAATCCCGCTAACAGTGGTGGTCGCGAGCGTCCCACGGCCGGCTTGGTCGTTCATCACAATCAACCCGAGACCGCCCTGCAAGGACTCCACATGCTGATCGTACGATGCAGCGGTTGTGACGAAGGAACCACTCATCGCAGGCCACTGGTTCCTGTATGACATCACCATCCGCGGGCACCGAGCGGTACCTGCAAATGCAGGATTCAGGTAGATGGGATTTGCGTAATACTGGGTGAATTCCGGGTCCTGCGCATAGGATTCTGTTGGAAGACAGCACATTAAAATCCCTAGCATCGCCATGGCGAGGCGGGGGGTAAACAGTCGCCGAGGGGTGAACTTCCGCATTGGACCTGCAAGAATAACACAATTTGACGAAACGCAGCATGCCGAATGCGCCGCGTACTACGAGAGATGAACGTACGTTTGGGGTGCAGCGTTGCACCCGTTCCCTTGGTGGCCACATTTTTCATGCATTTACGCTCGATTGCCTGCACGATACCGCTTTTCGCCGCGGGTTTTTTTGCCTTCGGCCAAACGGAGAACGCCCCCCTGTGCACCATCGCCGCGGAACTCACATGGCACGACCGCGGTTTCGCGGGTGCCCCTGTGGGACAGTGGTGCCCTACCGATGCTTTTTATGTCGACGAACTTCCGTGGGCTGTATTCGAAGGGTCCACGGCACGAACCTGGGAATCGGCTGTGCTGCTCCGCTCGGTTGAGCAATGGGTTCCCGTTGACAGCATGGATTTGACGCCACGCCAGCGCGCGCTCATCCGCGAACACGAGGACGAGTTCGGCGATGAACCCTCGCTGTCCTTGCATCCCCTTTCCGTAGCCGTGACTTTTCCTGTCTTCCGTTGGAACCGTGCCAGCGGCTACGAGCGGTTTGTCGGCGGAGAATGGGCAGTGGGAGAAGAAGTGCGGGGGGAGCAAACAGGCGACAGTGGAGGGCGCTGGACCTGGCCTTCGCACTCCGTCTTGGCGGAAGGGGATTTTCACCGGATGGGCCTTGTGAACGACGGGGTGTATGCCATCGACGCGGCTTGGCTCGCGGCCGCGGGAATAGATCGAACTGCCCTGGACCCGCGGCGGGTGCGGATTTTCGGAAACGGGGGCGTGCAATTGCCCTATGAGAACGCAGCGGAGCGTCCGTTGGATTTGACCGAGGTGGCAGTGCGCCGGGAAGGAGGGGCTGACGGGGTGTGGGACGCTGGAGACCGGCTGCTCTTTTATGGCCGCGGTTCCGTGGCATGGGCACAGAATCCTGCGACGGGCCGCTGGGAACATGCGGTACATGCCTACAGCGACTCTGCGTATTATTTCATCGACCTGGGTACCGGCCCCGGCGCAGCCGAAGGGCGCGAAATGGAAACGGGTGGCACGTTCACAGGTCCGGTGGCTGCCACGGTAGATCGGTTTGTGGATGTGCAGTTCCACGAGGAAGAGCTCAACAGTCCGAACCGTTCGGGCAGGCAGTGGTTCGGCGAAGACTTCGGCACGGTAACGGAGCGCGCGTTCACGTTCGCCGTGCCGCATGCTACGGCTTCACAGGGGAGGATTGCCGTGCAGTGCGCGGCACAGTCCATGGGCACGGGTTCAACCTTCATTGTCGGTGCAGGCGACCTCGAACTGGCGGTGAATCCAGCGGCGACCACGGCCTCGTCCACAAGCAACGTCGCGAACGTGTCCGCGGCAAGCGGAGAAGGACTCTTGGTCACAGGATCCGGAAGTACCGCCCGCATCGAAGTGGGTGTGCAGTTCAGTTCAGGAGTTCCTGATGCGTTGGGGTGGCTGGACTTCGTCCGTGTGGAGCAAGAGCGTTTGTTGCAGTGGGTGACAGGCGGCCTCCAATGGTGGGGGCCTGCGGTGGTGCACCCGGATTCCGGGTACACGTTCGAGTTGGATGGCATCGGCACCGGATTCGGGGGGGTGTGGGAGGTCACGGTGGCAGGCGCTCCGGTGCACATGGACGTTGTGTTCGCTGAAGGGGAGGACCGTGTGAGTTGGACCGTGTCGGCCGATGGCGCACGGCGGTTCATCGCATTTCCCGAAGCTGGGTTGCCGGCACCGACCTACCTCGGTGCGGTGGAGCCGGTGAATTTGCACGCGCTTGCGGACGTGGATCTGGTCGTTGTAACGGTGCCTGCATACGCCGCTGGAGCGGAGCGTTTGGCCGCGGGTCGTGCAGACGAAGGACTGCGGGTGGCCGTGGTGGACCAGCGAGCCGTGTTCGACTGCTTTTCGTCGGGAAATCCAGACCCGACGGCGATTAAAATGCTGCTGCTGATGCTGATGGACAAGGCAGCAGGCGACAGCACACGCATGCCGAAGTACCTGCAGCTCGTGGGCGACGGCACCTTTGCAAACCGGGGCAATGTGCTCAATGGCAGTCACATCATCACGTACCAAAGCGCAAACTCCATCAGCCCGACCTCCAGTTATGTCAGCGACGACTACTTCGGGTTCCTCGCGGCGGAATACGGGGAGGGCATCGGCGACAAGCTCGCCATCGGGGTCGGTCGGATTCCGGCGCGCTCTGTGGACGAGCTCGATGGGTTTCTGGCCAAACTTGAGGGCTACGGCCGCAGCGGGGCACCGGCGGAAGACGGAAGTTGTGCGGACGAAGGCGCGGGTTCTTCCGGCCCTTGGCGCAACGCCATCGTGCTAGTATCTGACGACCGCGACGGCAGCGGCGGGCCCACGGAGCTTGTGCACATGCTGAATTCCGATGAACATGCGGAGACGATGCGTGCCGCCCACAACGCGTACGACCTGTCGAAGATTTACCTCGATGCGTATCCCCAGCTCTCCACCCCAGGGGGAGAGCGGTATCCCGATGCCGCTGAGGCCATTGCGCGGTCTGTGGAATCTGGTGCCCTGGTAGTCAATTACATCGGACACGGAGGCGAACGGGGCTGGGCGCATGAGCGCGTACTCAACACCAGCACAGTTCGGGAATGGACAAATGCGCCACGTCTCCCGCTGTTCATGACCGCCACCTGCGAACTCGCGCGTTTCGATGATCCAGAGGTGGAAACGGTCGGCGATGACATGCTGCTCAACCCTGACGGGGGGGCCATAGCCATGCTCACTACCACGCGGGTGGTCTTCAGCGGTTCGAACCAACAGCTGAACCGGGCCTTCTATGCCTGTGCATTCGAAGACTCCCCAGAACGTCCGCTCCGCTTGGGGGACATTGCCCGCATCACGAAGAACGACCCCCAGGTATCGAATTCGTCGAACAAGCGCAACTTCTCGCTGCTCGGCGATGCCTCCATGCGGTTGAACTATCCGGATGCGCAGGTGGTGTTTACCCATGTTCCGGATACCCTGCGGGCGCTGGAGGTAGCCGAGGTTCGGGGATACATCGCCGATGCCTCGGGGGACACCTTGCGCGGGTTTGATGGGTTTGTCTATCCGCGGGTGTTCGACAAAAGAGCCACCGTGCCCACGTTGGACAACGACGGTTCAGGCACTTCCTATGCCTTCACGGTCTTCCGCGATGTCCTCCACCGCGGTGTGGCTTCCGTCGAAGGCGGTGCCTTTGCATTCTCCTTTGCCGTTCCTCGGGACATCAACTATGCCTATGGAAACGGCCGCATCAGTGCATATGCCGCGTCCGAAGATGGGACGGATGCCCATGGGTACACGGAGGACCTGATCGTCGGCGGTGTTGCTGCAGACTTCATCCCCGATGATGTGCCACCCGTGGTTCGCCTGTTTTTGAACGACACGCTGTTCCGTTCGGGCGGAATTGCTGGGCCCGATCCGGTGCTGTTTGCCCGGATTGCGGATGCGGGCGGCATCAACGCCTCAGGCACGGGCATCGGCCACGACATCAAGATGACCCTGGACGGGGCTTCCGGCGAGGCCGTGGTGTTGAATGAATACTACCAAGCAGACTTGAACACCTACATTTCCGGTACCGTGCGGTTCCCACTTCAGGGCCTCGCCGACGGACCCCACCGGATCGATTTGGTGGTGTGGGATGTTTCGAACAACAAAGGCAGCGCCTCGTTGGATTTCATCGTGGCGGACAACCTCGAGGCGGCCCTCGGAGACGTCACCGCGTACCCAAATCCGGCCACGGACGAGGTTCGCTTGCGGTTCGGTCACAACCTGGCCTGCACCGACGCCGAGGTTCGGGTGGACGTCTTCGCTTCCGATGGCCGGTGCATCGAGTCCTTTTCGGGTCCGCTTGACGCAGGTGGCTTTTTAGAAGATTCTTGGGTGTGGCAGCCCGCGACGTCGCATGCGCAACCGGGGGTGTACCTTTTCCGTATCACCCTGACCGATGCACAGGGTGGATCTGCACAATATTCTGAGCGGGTCGTCGTTGTGCGTCCGTAACCTTAATTTTGGCAACCCGACGCCCGACGCTTATGCTCCGATACTCGATACTTACAGTGGCCGCTGCGGTGTGCTTCTTGGCGCTGCCAGCAAGAAGGGCGGTGGCACAATTGACGCCCGGTGAGGCGGCCCAAACGGTGCAAATCAATGCCATCACCACGGCGGTGCCCTTCTTGACCATCGCACCCGATTCCCGTTCGGGAGCCCTCGGGGATGCGGGCGTGGCTTTGTCGCCGGACGGCAACAGCCTCCATTGGAACCCTGCGAAAATGGCCTTCATGGAAGACGACGTTGAGTTTACCATGAGCTACGCCCCGTGGCTCCGGGAACTTGTGGACGACATGAACCTCGCCTACGTTTCTGGTGTGCGGAAAATCAGCCCGCGGCAAGCATTCGGAGGAGCTCTGCGCTACTTCAGCCTCGGCAACATCACGTTCACAGACGAGTCGGGCACGACCATCCGCGATTTTAAGCCAGCGGAATTCAGCCTCGATGCAGGGTTTTCGCAACGCTTCACCGACCGCTTCGGTGGAGGGGTGACGGGGCGATTTATCAATTCGAACCTCACCGGGGGGACAAACGTCCTCGGTGCGAACTCGAAACCCGGCCGGTCCGTTGCCGTCGATGTAGGCCTGTTTTACACGAATCCCCGTGCGGAACTCGCCGGCAAGAAGGGCGTGTTCAACCTGGGCATGAACATCTCGAACATCGGCGCGAAAATGAGCTACACCGAGTCTGCGGACCGGGATTTCATTCCTGCAAACCTCCGCCTCGGTACTGCCTACGAACTGTTCGTCGACGAGTACAACTCCCTCACGTTTACGGTGGATGCGAACAAATTGCTCGTCCCTACCCCGCCCATCGTGGACCAAGAATCGAACTCGGAAATCGTCAGTGGCTACGACAACAACGTCGGTGTCGCTACAGCGTTGGTGCAGAGCTTTTACGATGCGCCGGGGGTTGTGGACTTCAACGATGACGGGACGTACACCATCCAGCCGGGCAGCATCTTGCGCGAGGAATTGCGTGAGTACAACCTCGGTGGCGGGGTCGAATACAACTACAACGATGTGTTTGCCTTCCGTACCGGGTTTTTCAACGAGCACTATTCGAAAGGCAACCGCCAATTCATCACCCTCGGGGCGGGCATCAAGTACACGGTTTTTACCGTGGACCTGAGTTACCTGATTTCTACCCGGCTGCAGAATCCATTGGCGAACACACTCCGGTTCACGCTGCGCTTGCAGTTTGCTGACCTCGTGGGGTCAGGCAGCCAGGAGGCACCGGAATGAGCGACGACCTGCGCATCGGGTACGGCTACGACGTGCACCAGTTGGCGCCGGGATACCCGCTTTGGTTAGGGGGCGTGCAGGTTCCCCACGAGCTCGGGGCTGTCGGCCACAGCGATGCCGACGTCATCCTCCATGTGATTTGCGATGCGATGCTCGGTGCCTTGGCACTCGGCGATATCGGCCACCATTTCCCGGACACGGACCCGGCGTACAAGGGCATTGACAGTGCGCTGCTGCTGGAACGGGTGCGTGCACTCGTGGAGGCGAAGGGCTGGGCTGTAGCAAACCTCGATTGCACGCTTTGCTTGCAGCGGCCGAAGGTGGCAGGACACGTTCCGGCCATGCGGGCCCGGATTGCAGAAATACTCGGCATTGAAGTGGACCGGGTGAGCGTCAAAGCCACTACCACGGAGCGCCTCGGATTTGTCGGCACAGAAGCCGGAGTAAGTGCGCACGCCGTCGTACTGCTGCGGCGTTGAACGGCGATCAATCCCCTGAACTCGCGGATGCTTCGAAGTGATCCGGCTGCTTGTCGCCGTCGAAATGCACGCGGATGACTGCAGTGTCACGCAGGAGGTCCACCTTGCCGATTTCTAACCGCACGATTTCAACCCCGGTGCGCTGCTCGAGGTCTGCGATGAGCTCAGCACGTCGGCCCGCATGCAGCAAATCAACGCGGTCGTAGACCACCAGTTTCGTGGCGATGTGGCGCACCTTCCAAATGCGTTCGAGCAAGTAGGCAAGCACCCAGACCAACGCATTGGGAATCCAAAGCACGTGCGGCCCTTCGGCCGCCGGGGCCAAAGCATTGAGCACTGCGAGAGCGATGACCACGAACAGGTAGGTCATCTCCCGAGTCGGAATGGCATCTGTACGGTACCGAATGATTCCGAAGACAGCAAACAGCCCGAGCGCAAACGCGAGGTTCATTTCCACGTGGAAAAGCGTGTTGCACAGCAGGAAAATCGTGGTTGAAACCAGCAAAAAAGTGAACACATAGTCCCGTCGACCGGACTTCGCGTGGTAGATCACCAGGACGAGCACAAGGGCTGACAACAGGTTGATGGCGAAGGGGATCACGGACGTGTCGAGGAGGGAATTCATGGGGCGATCAAGGCTTGGAGTTGACGCAGCACCGGACGGTAGGTGCGCGGATGCAGGCCGGGCGCGCGAAGCCCCAGGCCGAGGATGTACTTCGAAAGAGAGGTCGGCCGGCCGAGCGGAACAGGCGCGCCGAGGTGGGCATCGAGTGCGCGGTGGGCAGGCGAATTGCGGTCCACCCGTGTTTGCTTGATTTCAAGGATGGCCAAACCTGCCGCATCCCCCCCCGCATCGGACCGTCTGGCATCGGCGAAGTGCAGATCCACGTCGACGGTGATCCGCTCTCCGCGGGCAGTGGACACCAGCGTGGCCCGTGTGAAATCGCACCGCAGGGATGGACTCAAATCGTCCACACCGGGTAGACGCTCGCACAGCAAAGCGCGTTCTTCCTCGGTCAACGGCGCATCCCATGGCACATCGGCCTGCCGCAACCAGCGCTCTTTCTCCGTCCTTCCAGAAGCCGTCTTGTGCTTGATTTCAAGAAAAGTGGAAGCACCTTCCCCGTAGTTGCGGATGCGCACTTTGAACCGACGGCCCCGTCCGCGGACATGGTCAGACCAACAACGCCGATCCGGGGTGTCGAAAAACAGGTTGCGGTAGGAGGCTGCCCGGATGCCCGCCACCTCAAGCACCCGGTACGTGGGGGCGCACGCCTCCACGACCCCGGGAATCCAGGAGTTCAGCACCGGGAATTTGGTGTCCCGGCGGTTCATGAGTTCGGCTCCTTGGAGGTCCGTCAAGGCAATCGGTTCCAACAGGCCCAGGCTATCCGGCAGGTTCAATGCCCCCGAAAGTACGAATCGTGCTCGGGTTTCGGCTTCCTGTGTACACAGGACACGGATGGGTTCGGATGAGGCGGAGTCGGGCGCGGAGAGCACATTTGGCATCCCCTCGAAGGTTATATTTGCAGTCAACCCGATGGAAACCATGGCTACCCCCCCACGTCCGGCACGGACCGCTCAACCCGCGGCTGCCGCGGCTGCCGCGAAGAAGTCCACCCGCACTGCCGCACCGGCACCGCTGCATGGCAAGGACACGTACATGCGCTGGTTTGAAGAGATGTACCTGATGCGCCGGTTCGAAGAACGCTGCGGCCAGCTGTACATCCAGC
>CAZMNI010000033.1:0-13705 GCA_964567615.1 uncultured Chryseobacterium sp. | reverse complement strand
TCATCTCCCCCAACCTCAACCCCAACCCCAACCCCAACCTCAATCTCAATCTCAACCTCAACCTCAATCTCAATCTCACCCTCTTCCCTTCCACCGAATCCGCCCTCGCCGCCTTGCGCGTAGAAAACCCCTTCCACGGGCACCATGTGCTTGTGAAGGGCCCGCGGAATGAGCGGTTTGAGCGGTTCCTCGATCCACTCCTGCGACGGGGCAATGTGACGGTGTTGGAGTTGGACCTCGAGGCCATCGCCATGAACCTGGCCCAAGTCCGGAGGCACGTGCGCCGCACTGCAGGGGCTGGGACGGGGCTCATTGCGGTGATCAAGGCCTCGGGCTATGGGGTGGGCGGGGCAGATTTGGCCCGTGTGCTGCAGTTCCACGGGACGGAACTCCTCGCGGTTGCGTGCACAGAAGAAGGGGTGGAATTGCGCGAGGCAGGCATCACGGGCAGGATCCTCGTATTCAACCCAGATCCCACGACGTTCGGGGCCTTGATTGCGCACGGGCTTGAGCCGGAACTCTACAGTCCTGGGCACGCGGCAGCCTTCGCGGCAGCCGTGGAGCAGCTGGCCCCGCGGCGCCCGTGGCCGGTGCACATCAAGCTCGATACGGGCATGCACCGGTTAGGCTTCTCAGAATCAGACCTGTCCGGTCTGTGCGCGGCGTTGGCGCTGTGGCAGCCGCTGCTGCGGGTGGAAACCGTCTTTTCGCATTTGGCGTCCGCGGATCTGCCTGAGCAAGATGCGTTTACCCGTCACCAAATCCAGCGGTTCAGCAACGCTGTGGACACGTTGCGCGCCGCGGACCCCGACCACTACCACCCCTTCAAGCGCCACCTGCTCAACACCGCTGGACTGCTGCGGTTCCCCGAAGCTTGCTTCGAGTACGTCCGCCTGGGCATCGGGCTCTTCGGCATCGGCGGCATCGGCCTGCCTTGGTCGTGGTCTCCGGCGGTCACCTTCCGCACCACCGTCTCCCAAATCCGCACCGTGCCCGCCGGCGAAGGCGTCGGCTACGGATCCACCGACCCCGCCGACCACGACCGCCGCATCGCCGTGCTGCCCGTGGGCTACGCCGACGGCTACCCCCGCCACCTCTCAAACGGCGCCGGCCGTGTCAACATCCACGGCTCCCTCGTCCCCGTCGTGGGCCGCGTCTGCATGGACATGACCCTCGTCGACGTCACCTCCCTCCCGGACACATCCCCCGGCGACGAAGCCATCCTCTTCGGCGCCCACCCGCGCATCGAAGACGTCGCTGCCGCAGCCGGCACCATCCCCTACGAACTCCTCACCCGCATCCCCGCCCGCGTAGCCCGTGTCCACAGAGGAAGCTGACGATTCAGGGAACAGGTTGAGGGGCGCTGCGCGCCAAGGATTGAGATTGAGGTTGGGGGTTGAGGGCACAGGGTTGAGGATTGAGGGGACGACGACCTTCGAGGGAATCACCATTCCGGAAACCTGAAAGCGGCGAAGCCGCGCCCTCTCGCCGCGAAGCGGCGCCTCATCCCTCGCGGCGCAGCCGCAGCCCCTCATCCCTCACACGCACACTGTTCCCCGCCGCGCAGCGGCGTCTCACACCGCCTCCTTCCAGAGGTACTTGTACTTCATCCGCAGCATCCACCAGTACATGACCGGCACGATGACGAGCGTCAAGAAGGTGGCGAAGGTCAAGCCGTAGATGATGGCCCAGCTCATCGGTTTCCAGAACATGTTGTTGTCGCCGCCCATGTAAATGTTGGCGTCGTAGCTACGCAGGAAGCTGAAGAAGTCGATGTTGAAGCCGACTGCAAGGGGATACAGCCCGAGGACGGTGGTGATCGCCGTCAGCAAGACCGGGCGCAAGCGGGTTTTTCCCCCTTCGATGATGGCCCGTGTGACTTCGGAGAACGGCAACCGTTCGAGACCACGGGCGGCAGCGGAACGCGATGTAACCAAGTCCGTGTAGTCAATCAACACGATCGCATTGTTCACGACGACACCGGCGAGGGAAATGATGCCGATCATCGTCATGATGATGACGAAATCCATGCGGAAAATGACCAAACCGAGGATGACCCCGATCAAGCTGAACAAGACACTGAAGCCGATGATGAAGGGCCGCGAAACCGAGTTGAATTGGGCGACAATGATGAAAAAGATGAGGAACAAGGCAGCGAGGAGGGCCTTGGAAAGGAACGCCATCTCCTTGGCTTGTTCTTCCTGTTGGCCGGTGAATTCCCACTCAACGCCCTCTGGGGTTGCGAACGCTTTCAATTGCTCCTGCATGTCTGCCACGATCAGGTTCGCATTTGCCCCTTCGAGGACGTTTGAGCTCAAGGTGACCACGCGGTCCAAATCCTTGCGCTTGACTGCACTGAACGTGGTGCCGCGGCGGATGCTCGCCACTGCGCTGATGGGCACTTCCTTGATTTGGCCATCGCTCTGGCTCCGGAAAATGACCTTTTGATTCATCAAGGCGTCGATGTCGTGGCGGTCCGAAGCGGCGAAGCGCAGGTTGATGGGGTAATCGTCCTCTCCGTCCTTGAAGGTGCTCACCTCCCGACCGTACAGAGCAGACCGGATGGCAAAGCCCACATCCTGAGTGCTCAACCCGAACTGACGTGCCTTCTCACGGTCCACCTCAACCGTGATCTCCGGCTTCTGCTTGTTCACATCAATCTTGAGCTCCTCGACCCCTGCGAAGTTGCGATCCCGCAAGAACTGCCGCATGCCATTCGCGGTGGTAAGAACCTCTTCGTAGTTCTCTCCGCGCAGCTCGATGTTGATCGGAGGCGCTTGGGGCGGGCCGTTCGAGTTTTTTGCAACGACAATTTCTGCATCCGGATATGCATTCAACCGATCGCGCAACGCATTCAAGACCTCCTTTGTAGACAGCCCTCTCCGTTCAGGGAACTGCACAAAGTTCACGGCAATGCGAGCCTTGTGCGGGGTGTCTCCGAAGGAAGGACCTTCCGACGGATCGCTGGTGCCGTTGCCCACAAGCGCGATAACGGAGTTCGAGATGAAGGACTCGAGCTCACCCGTCTTCGGGTTTGGACGCTTGAAAGCATCCGAATGGAGCACTTCATCCACAAGGGCCTCTACCTCCTTGGTCACCCGATTTGTCTCTTCGATGTCTGTTCCGATGGGCTTCGAAATGAAGATGTTCACGTACTGCGGCTCGTTTGACGGGAAAAACTCGACCCGCGGAGGCACAAGTCCGAGCAAGACGAAGCCCACGACCATGAGTGCGATGGTTCCGTAGAAAAAGGCCCACGGATTCCTCCCCCGAAGTGCGGTGCGGATCAGCGCCTCGTAGCCATTTTCGAGCCGGGGCAAGAACCGTTCCTGGAAGCGTGTCGCAGCCGGAGTCAGTAGGTAGACGTTGAAGACCAAAAACAGTCCGGTCAACACAAAAAGGTTGCCCACAACCGTAGCGCCCAACGCCAACAGAACCGCCCCGATTCCCACCAGAACCGCGGCTGCAATCAGGTTTTGGCGCACACGAAGGGTCTCCACCCCGGCACGCATGTACAACACGGCAAGCACCGGATTGATGACCAGCGCCACGAAGAGCGACGCACTGAGAACCACCATCAAGGTGATGGGCAGGTACTGCATAAACTGTCCGATGAGCCCGGGCCAAAGTGCAAGCGGGATGAACGCTGCAACCGTCGTTGCTGTGGAGGAAATGATGGGCCATGCGATTTCGCCTACCCCGTATTTCGCCGCATCGTAAGGCGATTTCCCCTCGTCCATGTACCGGTACACATTCTCGACCACGACAATCCCATTGTCTACGAGCATCCCCAGTGCAAGGACGAGGGAAAAGAGCACCATGGTGTTGAAGGTGATTCCCAAGGCAGCCAAAACGATGAACGACAAGAACATCGACATCGGGATGGCAACCCCCACGAACAACGCATTCCGCAGGCCCAAAAAGAACATCAACACCCCGACCACCAGCAGGATGCCGAAGATGATGGAGTTCTGCAGCTCATCTACCTGTGAACGCGTTTGGTAACTCTGGTCGTTCGTGATGGTCACCGTCAAATCGGACGGCAATTCCTTCGCCCGCGCTTCCGCCAGGATGGTTTGAATTCCTTCCGAAGCGACGATGATGTTCTCTCCAGCGCGCTTGACGATGTCCAGCGAAATCACGGGCTGCCTGAACTCCCGCGCATAGCTCGTTTTTTCCTTTTCCTTGAATGCAACCGTAGCTACGTCGCGCAAATACACCGGTCTTCCCCCCTCCGCCTTCACCACGACATTCAGCAAATCATCCGGCGTTTCGAAGTCTCCCACCACCTGCACCGTACGCCGAAACCGGTCCGTCAAGAGGTCACCCCCGGACACGGTGAGGTTTTCTGAGGCAAGTGCAAATGCGATGTCGTTGAAACTCACTTGCATCGCTTCTGCCCGCAGGTAGTCCACTTCGACCTCTAATTCCTTGTCCATCGCTCCGCGGATGTCCACTTTGGAGATTTCCGGTAGGGCTTCGATGCGCTCCTCGAGCAATTCCGCGTACCCCTTGAGTTCGTCCGCACTGTAGTTGCCGGAGAGGTTCACGTTCATCGCGGGCAGCAATTCCGAAAAGTTCAGTTCGAACACGTTCGGCTCTGCCGGCAAATCTTTCGGAAAATCCGGATCTGCCTTCACCTTGTCCACCGCGTCCTTCACCTTGCGCAGCGCCTCATCCGGAGACACATCGAACGTGAACTTGACGTCAATGCTGCTGAATCCCTGCACCGAGGTGGAGATAATCTCGTCTACCCCAGAGACTGTATTGAGCTCCTTTTCAAGTGGCTGCGTGATGAGCTTCTCGATGTTCGTCGGACTGTTTCCCGGGTAGGCCGTTCCGATGAACACCTCAGGTACGACAATCTCCGGAAAACTCTCCTTCGGGACCGAGATGTAGCTGTACACCCCGCTCAGGGCCACGATGGCCGTGATGACAAATACCGTGGTCCGGTTGTTGATGCTCCAGGTCGTCAGTCCGAACTCCCTGAGCTGTTCTTGCGGCGTGCTCATTGGGCGGAGATGCGCACCGTTTGGCCATCCACTACACGTCCGGCGCCCTTGTCGACGATGCGCTCACCCGCCTGCAATCCGGAGGAAACCTGCACCCGGTCGCCGGAGGCCAAACCGAGGACTACCGGTCGCTTGCGCACTGTGGCTGACGCATCGTCTCCCTCGAGTACCCATACAAAATCAGCCCCTTGGACATCCTGCTGCACAAGAGATGCAGGAACAGATACCGCATTTTCCACCGCGTAGTCCGTCACCAACACACTCACGAACATGTTCGGAAGCAACGACGTACCGGACGGAAGGGGCAACGTAATGTCCACCGACCGGTTCGCCGGGTTGATGAACTGTCCTACGCGGCCCACCTTCGTGACGACCGTATCCAGGCCGGCCACCACGATGCGCGCAGGCGTGCCTGCTTTCACGAGCGGCGCCGCTTGGTCGCTCACCGAAGCCCGCACAAACAGCCCGCCGAGGTTGACAATGCGGCCCAGCGGAATGCCGGGTGCGGCAAGTTCTCCCTGCTTGATGAAGATCCGGTCGACCACGCCGCTGAACGGCGCGCGCACGACCGCCTGGGCAAGCTGCTCCCGCAGGGTCGCCATGCTGCGTTCGAGCCCCTCCTTCCGCGATCGGGCGGTCACGAGGTCCACCTCGCTGCCGATCTTTGATTGCCAGAGCTTCTCTTGGCGGCGGAGCATGTCGTTTGCCAAATCCAACTGCACCTGCAGCTCCGCTTCCGACCGCTTCAACACGTCCGTCGAGATGTACATGAGCGGTGCGCCCTTCGATACCCGCTCCCCTTCGCGCACCACGATCCGTTCAATTGAACCTGAAAATGTGCTCGTGATTTGGGCATTCTGCTCGGTTTCCACGTTGCCTTGGACGGAGAAGTCATGCGAAAAAGGCCCTGCAACTACTGCGTGTGCCGTCACCGACAGCGCAGCGGATGAATCTGCAACGGCTTCTGCCGACGCCGCGGGCGCCTCTTCAGCGGGGCCGCAGCCTACTGCAACAGCAGCCGCAGCTGCAAACACTCCCAGAACATACCGGTTCATAGCGGTGGATTTCAATGCGATTCAAATTCAGTTCAACGTATCGAGCAACCGGGTGCGGGCGTTGAGCCATGCGAGTTGTGCTGCAACCACACCGCCACGCGCCTCCACCCACCGGTTCCGGGCCTGCGTCAAATCGAAGCTCGAGCGCACGCCGGCGCGAAACGACTCCTCCGTGCGCTGGTACAACCGCTGGGCCAGGGCTTCTTCCGAAGTCCGCTGCGACAGCGCCGCGGTGGCGTTTTCGAATTCCGTGCGGGCGGCCGCGTGCTCTAACGCCATGCCGCGTTTCATTTCCTCAAGTCCTGCGAGGGCACGCTCGTGTTCGATGCGGGCCTTTTCCACCCGCTGCTTCCCCCCTGTGCTCGTCCAAAGCGGCACGCTCATGTTCACCCCGACGAGCTGCACCGGGAACCAGTCGCGGTCGCTCTTCAAGAAGTCGAAGGAATCGCGTTGGGCATTCGCGCGGTTGACATAAAAAGCTGACAGCACGGGAAGTCCCGCGGCCTGCTTGTTCTTCACGTCGAGGGCCGCCAGGTCCGCGAGGGCCTGCTGCTCCAGCACTGCGGGCAACCCGGTAGGATTCCATGTGCGCCCTAACAGCTCAGCACCTGAAACTGCGGCAAGGAGGACTTTCGCGTCTTCCGCGGCGGTGGGGGGCGCGTCCAGCGGCAGGCCGCATTGGAATCCGAGGACCCTGCGCGCGAGGAGCTCGGACGTCCGGGCTTCAGCCGCTTGGCGCTCCCACTCGGCCACAGCAAGTTCGAGCTGCTCCACGTCCACGAGGTCCACAAAACCTGCATCGTAGAGGATGCCCATTTCGTTCAAACTCTTCTGAACCGTGGCAAGTGCATCGTCCACAATGCGCACGTTTTCTGCCGCCATGGCCACCAGGACATACGCATCCGTCACCGCCCGGCGTGCTTCGCGTTCGGTCCTTTGGATGGCCAAATTCCGCGACTCCGCGAAGCGTTTGGCCGCCTGCAGTCCCACGAGGTAGCTGCCGGAAAACAGGAGCTGACTTGCCTCGAGGCCCACGTTGAGGGTGTGGCGGTTTCCAAACTGCAGCACCGACGTGCCGTCCGGATCCGGCGCAGGTGCATTCAAAACCACTCCCGTCTGTTCAGAAACACCTGAAAAGAAGTCCGTGAGGTAGGTGGGGAAGCCGAAGGCGTCTGCAGGAACGACCTGGGCCGGGAGGTCGATGAAGTTTGTGTAATCGGAAACCAAGCTCACCTGGGGTAGGCCGGTGGCGGTGAGTTCCTGGATGTCGCGTTCGGCGCGGGTGCGGTCGAGGTTTGCGCTGCGCACCGCGAAGCTGTGGGAGACGGCGAGGTCCTGGGCCTGGGCGAGGGTGAGGGCGGTTTGGGCCGCGACAGGCGCTGAACCGGCGCTCACGACGGCTAGGCCTGTGGCCACAAGCGTCTGGCGAATGAGGAAGAAATTCATGCAGAGGTCGCCTGCGCGGCGAGTTTTTCGTTCAAATACGCCAACCCTTCGGGGCTTGCGATCGCGCGGATGTGGTAGACGAATGCGCTGGTATGGATGGTCGCGAGGCCGCAGCCCGTTTCTGCGACGAGGCGCATGGGGTCGAGCTGTTCGGTCATCCCGATGAGGAAGCGGGCGACGAGCTTCGGCTCGAAATCCGCGCGGTACACGCCCTCCCGCTGGCCGCGGACGAGGTTGCGTTCGCTGAAGGCCAGCAGCGAGGCCGCCCGGCGTTCCATGAGCTCTTGGAAAACCTTGCCGTGGAACTTCTCGAGGTCGTACAAGACGCTGGGATGCATGGCATCGATGAGACCGCGCATCCGGTCCATCAGGGCGAGCTCCACGTCGATGGCGTTGCCCGCCGCGCCGTCCAACTCGTCGAGCATGTGCTCCTGGGCTTGCATTTGGAACGCGACGGTCCGCGCCACGAGGTCGCGCTTGTCCCGGAAGTGCCGGTAGAGGGTCTTCTTCGACACGCCGAGCTGGCGCGCGATGTCGTCCATGTTCACCGCCTTGATGCCACAGCGCAAGAAGACGCCCAGTGCACCTGCGAGCAATTCGTGCTCGCGGCGCACGTCAGAAGCGTTGGCCTCTTGCGCAGGATGTGCAGCAACGGGTGAGACGTCCATGGGTTTCGGGAAAAGCGGCGCGAAGGTACGGCCGCACTTCCGGAAACGGGAACGCCGGAAACGAAATTATCGTTAAATCGTTTCCGGCGTGGTGCCGAAGGCGTGCGCTAAAGCGGCAGCAAGCAGGGCGTCGTCGGCGTGTTCCGGGAGGGTCACCGCAAGCCGCGGTTCGCGTTCCATGGCGCGGCGGATGGCCCACTCGGCGCCGGGGTTGCGGGCCCAGCCCCGGCGTGCGATGCCGTTGTTGACATCCCAGTGCAGCATGGCGTGCAGTCGGCGGTCGGCGGCATCGCTGCCGTCGAGGACCAGCCCGAAGCCGCCGTTGATGACCTCGCCCCAGCCGACGCCGCCGCCGTTGTGGAGGCTGACCCAGGTCGCGCCGCGGAAGGCGTCGCCGACGAAGTTTTGGACCGCCATGTCGGCGGTGAAGGCGGAGCCGTCGTAGATGTTCGAGGTTTCGCGGTAGGGCGAATCGGTTCCGGAGACGTCGTGGTGGTCGCGGCCCAGCACCACAGGCCCGCGCAGCGCACCCGACCGGATGGCCGCGTTGAACGCCGCTGCAATGCGCATGCGGCCTTCTGCATCGGCGTACAGGATGCGCGCCTGGGAGCCCACCACGAGCCGGTTCGCATCCGCCGCCTCGATCCAACGCACGTTGTCTTCGAGCTGCAAACGGATTTCCGCAGGCGCCTCTGCGGCCAGCCCACGCAGCACGTCGGCCGCGAGCGCGTCAGTTACCGCAAGGTCCGCCGGATCTCCGCTGGCACACACCCACCGGAACGGGCCGAAGCCGTAGTCGAAGCACAGCGGCCCCATGATGTCCTGCACGTAGCTCGGGTACCGGAATCCGACCCCGTCGGCAGACCACACGTCCGCCCCTGCACGCGATGCTTCGAGCAAGAAGGCGTTGCCGTAGTCAAAGAAATACATGCCCCGCTCGACGAGCCGCTCGATGGCCGCAGCGTGGCGGTGCAGCGAGGCGTACACCGCTTCCTTGAATGCCGCAGGATCGGCAGCCATCAAGGCGTTTGCCTCGTCGAACCCCATGCCAGCCGGGTAGTACCCGCCTGCGAACGGGTTGTGGAGTGAGGTTTGGTCCGAGCCCAAATCCACGTGGACCCCGTCCGCCGCGAACCGCTCCCACAGGTCCACCACGTTGCCGAGGTACGCATACGAAACCGCCTCGCGCGCAGCCACGGAGGCGCGGACGCGTGCGACGAGCTCCCCGAGGTCCTCGACGACGTGGTCCACCCAGCCCTGGCTGTGCCGTTTCCATGCCGCCGCCGGATTCACCTCCGCCGTGACGCTCACCACCCCGGCGATGTTGCCGGCCTTCGGCTGCGCCCCGCTCATGCCGCCCAGCCCCGCCGTCACGAACAGGCTGCCCGCTGCTTCCCGGCCGCGCATCCGGCATGCATTCATGACAGTAATCGCTGTGCCGTGGACGATGCCTTGCGGGCCGATGTACATGTAGGAGCCGGCGGTCATTTGGCCAAACTGACTCACCCCCAGCGCATTCATCCGCTCCCAATCGTCCGGCGCACTGTGGTTCGGAATCACCATGCCGTTCGTCACCACCACGCGCGGCGCATCCGGATGCGACGGAAAGAGCCCAAGCGGATGACCGCTGTACATCACCAACGTCTGCTCATCCGTCATCTCACACAAGTACTTGCAGGTCAGCAGGTACTGCGCCCAATTCGAAAACACCGCGCCGTTCCCACCGTACGTAATCAACTCCTCCGGATGCTGCGCCACCGCCGGGTCGAGGTTGTTCATCAGCATCAACAAAATCGCCGCAGCTTGCTGGCAACGTGCCGGATAGGCGTCCACCGGCCGGGCATGCATCGCATACGTCGGGCGAAAGCGGTACATGTAAATCCGGCCATAACGCTGCAATTCCTCGGCAAACTCCGGGGCCAACACCGCATGGTGCGCGGCCGGAAAGTACCGCAACGCATTGCGCAGGGCGAGGGCTTTTTCGCGGTCGTTCAGGATGGCTTTGCGCACGGGCGCATGGCTCACGTCCGGCGAAGGACCGCGGTGAGGAGGCAGCTCCCGGGGAATCCCGGCGAGTAGAGCTGATCGGAAGGCTTCGGTCTCGGTCATGGCTGTGCTTTGCGAAGGGTGCCCGTGCGCTTGTCGTACCCGTATGGGCAATGCCGGCATCCACTTTTGCAGCAATACCCGCGTTTCAAGTGGTAATGCTCGGTGAACACGACATAGCCCTCGGGGCTGAGGTAAAAATCCTCGGGTTCGAGGCCGGTGGGCATGGGCAAAGGTAATTTTCGTCCGCCTGCGGCGTCCAAACCCAAAACCGCCCTCCCGTGATTTCGTTCACTCCCTCCGTCAACCGCCTCCTCCACGGCGGTTTCATCGCCCTCGGCCTCTACTACCTCTTCGCCTCGCACGACCCCCTTCAAGCTGCTGCCACCTTCGGGATTTCCCTCGCGTTCGACCCGTTCAACCCGGAAATGCCTTGGAAACAGCGCCCCCTCCTCCAAAAACTGTGGCTCCTCGCCGTATTAGCGACCACCGCAGCCCTGCTCGGTGCGGGCATCGGACGCAATGACGCCGCTTGAACTGATTGAAGCGCACGCGCCCATGGTGCGCAGCCTCATCCGGCTCCACCTCGGGCGGGGACCGGACGCGGAAGACGCATGGCAGGACATTTACCTGCTGGTGCACCGCGGTTGGCCCGGCTACCGCGGCACCGCGGCACCGCGCACTTGGCTCTACCGGGTTGTCCTCAATGCCCTCCTGACCCACCACCGGCGTTCGCGCCACCGGCGCACATCTTCCCTGGACGATTTGACCCCCGGCACAACGCCCGCTTCCGATCCTCACCCGCAACACGACGCCGCCGAAGTGCTCTACACCGCCCTTGCACGGCTCGACCCGCTCGAACGCACGGTCATCGCCCTGCACCTCGAAGGCTTCGATTACACCGAAATCGCCGACGTAACCGGCCTCTCTCCCGGGGCTGTCGGCGTTCGCATTCACCGCATCCGCAAACGACTTACCGCATGGATCAGCCCCTCGACTCCCTGACGTTGGATTGGGCGTTGCTGCGCGACCGCCTCAACTCCCCTCCCCCCGCCACACCTCCCGCGCCGCACCGAGCTACCGTTCGGCGACACTCCGCCATCGAACGCGCCATCCTGCTGTGCCGGATTTCCTACGGTTGGGCAATCTTGAATGCTGGAACCCTGGGGTTCATCGCGGTGGCGCATCCCTTTGTTTGGCTGCGTGTGCTCCTTGCACTCTTCGTCGCAGCCACGCTGTATGAACTCATCGGAATCTACCGCATCGAGCGGCTGTTGCACCGCAGCCGCACCGAGTTGGATGTGCCCACGACGGTCTATGCGCGGGCCGCAGCCCACCGCCTGCACCTGTGGCGTCGGTCCGCCGAACGCCGCTCCTACTGGCTCATTCCCTGTTCCTTCGCCACCGGCCTCGCCTTCGGCATCCTCGAGGGATCAGCCCAGCAGGCACCCCCCGCCCCCCACTCCCATTCCCTGAGCACCTTGACCGAGCTTCTCACCGCCCAACCCCTCCTTCTGCCGCTCCTGGCCGCCATCCTGGTTGTCGGAACGACCGTCGGCATCGTCTTCAGCCGGTGGTTGAACCAAACTGCATTCGGCCCCACCGAAGCCCGGCTCCGCGCATGGAGCAACGACGCTGCGGAGAACAGTGTGAGCGTGAGGGATGAGACGCCGCTGCGCGGCGAGGGGTGAGTGTGAGGGATGAGGCGCCGCTGCGCGGCGGGAAACAGTGTGAGTGTGAGGGACGAGGCGCCGCTGCGCGGCGAGGGATGAGTGTGAGGGATGAGGCGCCGCTGCGCGGCGAGAGGGCGCGGCTTCGCCGCTTTCAGGTTTCCGGAACGGTGATCCCCTCGAAGTTCGTCGTCCCCTCCACACTCAACCCTGTCACCTCAACCCTCAACCCCAACCTCAACCTCAACCTCAACCTCAATCTCAATCTCAATCTCAATCCTACCTTTGGCTCATCCCCATGAGCGATTTCCTCCAGCACGAATGCGGCATCGCCCTGCTGCGCCTAAAAAAGCCGTTGCAGCACTACATCGACCGCTACGGGACGGCCTTTTACGGGCTGAACAAGATGTACCTGCTGATGGAGAAGCAGCACAACCGCGGCCAGGATGGGGCTGGGCTGGGGAATGTGAAGCTCGCGGCCACGCCGGGCCAGCGGTACATCTCGCGGATTCGATCCGTCGAGAGCCGCGCCATCCCGGACATCTTTTCGCGGGTGATGGAACGGTTCAAAGGGCTGAGCGCCGAGGAGTTGCGGGATGCCGAGCGGTTGCAGCGGGATTTTGCCTTCACGGGCGAAGTGTTCATCGGGCACCTGCGCTACGGGACCTACGGGAAGAACCAAATCGAGAGCTGCCACCCGTTTCTCCGCCAAAACAATTGGCGCACAAGGAATTTGCTGGTCGCCGGCAACTTCAATTTGACGAACACGGACGATTTGTTCCAAAAACTCGTCGACCTCGGCCAGCACCCGAAAGAAAAGGCCGACACCGTCACGGTGCTCGAGCGCATCGGGCACTTCCTCGACGACGAAAACCAGCGGCAATTCGAGCGGTTCAAGGCCGAGGGATTGCCGAACGACGTGATCTCTGAGCGGATTGCAGACGAGTTGGACCTGGGACACGTGCTGCGGCGGTCGGCAAATTCGCTGGACGGGGGCTACGTGATGTGTGGGCTGGTGGGCCACGGCGACCTGTTTGCGATGCGCGATCCGAATGGGATCCGTCCTGCTTTTTGGTTCGAGGACGACGAGGTCGTCGTTGTGGCGAGCGAGCGGCCGGTCATCCAAACGGCCTTCAACCTCGCCCCGGGCGCCGTCCACGAACTCCCCCCAGGCCACGCCCTGGTGGTCAAGCGCAACGGTACCACCGCGCTCCACGAAGTCAAAACGCCCGGCCCCCGCACGGCCTGCAGCTTCGAGCGCATCTACTTCAGCCGCGGCAACGACCAAGACATTTACGAAGAGCGCAAGGCCCTCGGCCGCCAACTCGTCCCCCGTGTCCTCGAGGCAGTGGAACATGACCTGCACAACACCGTCAGCAGCTTCATCCCGAACACTGCAGAAGTGGCGTTTTACGGGTTGATCAAGGGCTTAGAAGACCACCTGAACACGTCGAAAATCGCCCGGATTCTGGGCCTCGGCGCGGAACCCGACCCGGCCGAAGTGCGCGACATCCTTACGGAACGGCCGCGCATCGAAAAGGTGGCCATCAAGGATGCGAAGCTCCGGACGTTCATCACAGAAGACGCCAGCCGCGACGATTTGGTCGCCCACGTGTACGACATCGCTTACGGCACCGTCCGCGCCGGCGAGGACAACCTCGTGGTCATCGACGACAGCATCGTCCGCGGCACCACGCTGAAGCGGTCCATCCTGCGCATCCTCGACCGGCTCGAACCGCGCCGCATCGTCGTCGCCTCCAGCGCGCCCCAAATCCGCTACCCCGACTGCTACGGCATCGACATGGCCC
>CAZMNI010000032.1:0-13819 GCA_964567615.1 uncultured Chryseobacterium sp. | reverse complement strand
CGCGGACCAACACGATGCTGTGCTCCTGCAGGTTGTGGCCCTCACCGCCGATGTAGGCGTTCACTTCGTTGCCGTTCGTGAGACGCACACGGGCCACCTTCCGCATCGCGGAGTTCGGCTTCTTAGGCGTCGTTGTGTACACGCGGACACACACACCGCGGCGCTGTGGACATGCGTCCAAAGCTGCGGATTTGCTCGACTCTGCGAGTGTGGTGCGGCCCTTGCGGATGAGCTGCGAAATCGTAGGCATTCGTTCCGGTTCGATCAGGTTCGATGTGGTACAGACAGAGGTTTCCCCGAAATAAGGGGCCGCAAAGGTAACAGATAGCTGTTAGAAAACAAGTGCGACTTGTGGCTTTTTTCGGACAGTTTCGTTGACACCCACCGGCTCCCCGGCCCTACCTTCGAAACGTGCATTTTCTCGACACACTGAACCCTGCCCAACGGGCTGCTGCAACCCACCGTGAGGGCCCGATGATGGTCATTGCCGGGGCCGGCTCAGGCAAAACGCGTGTGCTCACTTACCGCATGGCCCACCTCATCGAGTGCGGTGTCGACCCCTTCTCCATCCTCGCCTTGACCTTCACGAACAAGGCCGCACGCGAGATGAAGGAGCGCATCGCGCAGGTCGTCGGCGAGTCCGAAGCGCGGAGCCTGTGGATGGGCACCTTCCACAGCGTCTTCGCGCGGATTTTGCGCACCGAAGCTGAGCGCTTCAACTACACCCGCAACTTCACCATTTACGACACCGCTGACAGCCGGTCGTTGTTGAAAGACATCATCAACGGACTCGGCTGCGACGACAAAGTGTACAAGCCCGCGAGCGTCCAATCCCGCATTTCAGCCGCGAAGAACAACCTCATCGATGCGCGCGGCTATGCGGAGAACGACGAGATCGTCGGCGAGGACAAGCAAGCTGGCCGACCGCGCATTGCAGAAATCTTCAAGGCCTACGAAGCCCGATGCTTCCGAGCACAGGCCATGGACTTTGACGACCTGCTGTTCAAAATGAATGTGTTGCTGCGCGATTTCCCAGATTTGCTGAGCAAGTACCAGCACACCTTTCGCTTTGTGCTCGTGGACGAGTACCAGGACACAAATTTTGCCCAGTACTTGATCGTCAAGCAACTCGCCGCGGTCCATGAGAATATATGTGTCGTCGGGGACGATGCCCAAAGCATCTACGGATTCCGGGGAGCGAACATTCAGAACATCCTGAATTTCAAGAAGGACTATCCCGATGCGGCCCTGTACAAGCTCGAGCAGAACTACCGGTCCACGGGAACCATCGTGCAGGCGGCGAATTCCGTTATCGAGAAGAATGCCGATCGGATTCCGAAAGAGATTTGGACGGCGAATGCTGGCGGAGAAAAAATCCGCGTCATCCGCAACAGCTCTGACAACGAAGAAGGGCGGTTTGTGGCTTCCCAAATTTTTGAGGTCTCCGCGCGCCGTCAAGCTCCGTGGAGCGCATTCGCCATCTTGTACCGGACGAATGCCCAGTCGCGCGCTTTCGAGGAGAGTTTGCGAAAGCTGAATCTGCCGTACCGCATCTACGGTGGGCTTTCGTTCTACCAGCGGAAAGAGGTCAAGGATCTGATTGCATACTTCCGGCTGGCCGTCAATCCGCGCGACGACGAGGCGTTGCGGCGGGTGATCAATTACCCTGCGCGGGGAATCGGGGGTACGACGATGGACCGGCTGGTGACCGAGGCTGCGGAGCGGGATGTGGCGGTTTGGGATGTGCTGCAGGGGGATCCCCCCGCGGCGCTCCGGGGCGCCGCGTGGGCCAAACTCGACGCGTTCGCGGTGATGATCCGCAGCTTTGCAGCTGAACTCCCCCGGGTGCCTGCGCACGATTTGGCCTTGCACATCGCCCGCACCTCAGGCCTCGTCCACGCCCTGCACGCCGACCGCACCCCAGAAGGCGTTTCGCGGTACGAAAACCTGCAAGAACTCCTGAACGGCGTCCAGTCCTTCGTCCAAGGCCGGCTCGAAGAAGACGCTGACGCAGTGCCGACCCTCGACGCCTTCCTTGCCGACGTTGCACTGCTCACCGACGCAGACGAAGACGACGGCGACCTCGACAAAATCAGCCTGATGACGGTCCACGCCGCGAAAGGGCTGGAGTTCCCCCATGTTTTTGTGGTGGGCATGGAAGAAAATCTGTTTCCAAGCCAAATGGCGATGCAATCCCGCGCGGACCTGGAAGAGGAGCGCCGGCTCTTTTACGTCGCGCTCACGCGCGCGTGCGAGAGCTGCACGTTGACCTACGCGCTCACGCGGTTCCGTTGGGGCTCCATCACCCACGCCGACGCGAGCCGCTTCATCGGTGAAATCGACCCCACGTGCCTCGACGTGCCTGCATTCCGGGACTTCCGCGCACCGCGACCCGAAGCCGGCGGCTGGGATGCGGCCCGGACCGGTTGGAACGGTCCACCGCGGCCCGCACCGGCCGCCCCTGCTGCCACTGCTCCTGCGCGTCCCACCCCCGCTCGCCCGGCCCAGGCCCAGGCACCGGTTCGCGGAGCGGCAGCTGCCGGCGGTGCCGGCGCAGTCGCTGGTTTGGTGGCTGGCGCCAGCGTCGCCCACGAGCGGTTCGGCCGGGGAACGGTCCTTTCCGTGGAAGGGGCTGAGCCGAACGTCAAGGCAACGGTTGCCTTCGACGCTGCCGGCACGAAGCAGCTCCTTCTCAAGTTCGCCCGACTCACCTTGCTTGACGCCTGAGATGGATCGGTGCTGGGCCTTCCTCGCAGTTGCAGCAGCGGCGCTGGCCAGCTGCGAACGCACGGATGTAAATGCACTCGACGTGCACGGTGTGGTACAAGACGACCGCAACGGGGCGCCCGTGTCGGGGGCGACTTGCAAGCTCGAACGTCAGGTGGTCGGGTCGGGGGTTTGGGTGGACACGTGGGAAGAGGTGGGCTCAACGGAAACTGGCACAGACGGGTTGTATACGCTGCCGTTTGAGCGAACCACTGCATTGGCCTACCGCTTGACGGTCGAACGCGCAGGGCATGCGCCGCACACCGCTGTGTGGTCGGCCGATGCATTTTTAGACGAGCCGCTGCGGGCCTACGATGTGGCGCTATCGCCGCTCGGAGAGCTGGTGTTCCGCTGTGTGCGGGTGCCGGGATCTGTGCCGGAAGCGCCCCTGTACGTGCGGCCCACATCGGATGCGGAACTGCTGCCAGGATGCCCGCCTGCCGCCGTCGAGGTGCTGCAGGTGCAGGTCGACACGTCGTGGAGCTGCACGTTCCGCGGTGACCGCTACATCCCGTACGCGTACCGCATCGGGTCTGCTCCGGAAATCCTCGATTCCGTGTGGGTTCCCGCATTCACATCGGCAGAAGCCGTCATCGCCTGGTAACATGGAAGAAGTGCGCATTGCGGTGGCCCGGACTGCTCGGGTGTTTTGCATCGGGCCGCCCATCGCTTCGGCGTCCCGGGTCCTGTATGCGTTGCACGGCTACGGCCAACTCCCCGCCTACTTCCTCCGCAAATTCGAGCCGCTCGCTGAAGCAGGGTGGACCGTCGTTGCTCCGGAAGGACTGCACCGTTTCTATACGGAAGGCACCTCGGGTCGGGTCGGCGCATCGTGGATGACCCGGGAAGACCGCGCGACGGACATCGGGGACTATTTGGCCTACCTCGCCCAAGTGCAGGAGCGCTTTCCCCTTCCGTCGAACGGACGCGCCGTGCTGCTGGGATTTTCCCAAGGAGTCGCTACCGCCGCGCGCTGGGCCGCCGCGGGCGGAGGTCCGTTTGAGCGGTTGATCCTTTGGGCAGGAGTCTTTCCGCCCGATGTGGACCTCGGTCCCGACGCGACCCGCTTGCGTGCGCTGCCGATCGATTGCGTCTTAGGGGATGCCGACCCGTTCTTCGGGGAGGGGCTGATCGACGAAACGGATGCCCGCTTTCAGGCGGCTGGTGTCGCCGTCCGGACGGTGCGGTATGCCGGAGGACATGCTGTGTGTCCGGACACCTTGCGGTCCCTCTTAGCGGGCGTCTGACGCTGGGGGACCAAACGGTTCCTCGCCCGCTTGCCCCGCGGTGTCCGCAACACGCGGGTGAATCCGGTACAGCAGGCGACGGCGGTCCTCGGCATCGGGCGTGCGTTCCAGGGCTTCGACTCCCCAAACTTCCGACGACCACCCGTTGACTTCCTTGATTTGGCGCGAGCGGCGCGAGCGACGGGTCTCATCCGTCGGAATCCCATCGAGCCCCCAAAGTTCATCGAGCTGCAGCACATCCACCTCCTGCCCGGCCACCGGAACAAGCGGAGCCAAAAGCCGCACCACAGAAGCCGGAGCCACCTGTTGTCCGCTGACTTCGCCGTCTGACGCTGCATGCGACGGCACATCGGTTTGCTTCCGCCGCACATATGCTGCAACAGCCACTACGCAGAGGAGTCCCCCACCGGCCCACGACCACGTCGTATCCCACCACGGACGCAAGAACGGCTCCCCTGTCTCACCGGGCACCTCCTCGAGCTTCAGCGGAACCCGCATGCCGTTCTCGAGCAAGACCTCCAAGGCTCCCGCCGCCGCAACCAAACCCACAACCCGGCTTCCCGAAAAAACCTCCACCGGAAGCGGATACAACTTCAGCGTAGCCGTGTTGAGCCACCACCCCGTAGAATTCGCCGTATCCATGAAAACCACGCGGTTGGTTTGGCCCACCGCCTCCGTGCAAGCTGCCAATGCACGGCTGACCCGTCCGCGCTCCTCCCAGCCCCGCTCTGGATGCCACACCGCCCAATGCCCCCCCACCACGGCATGCAACGCATTGTCCGCGGCCCAAGGCCCCGCATCGACCGCACCAGAAGGCGCCTCGCCCTTCACTGGGACTTCCTCCCACCCTGAGTCCAACTTCCGCAGGATGCGCCCGTTGTCTAAAAGGACCGCAGGCCTTCCCTCCCAGGCGAAGGCCCGTCCACCACGCGCTTCGGTAGCCGGTAGCACATCGACTTCAGAAGGCGACCGGGCCCCTTCTTGCAAGATGGGATCATTCGACACGCCGAAGCACAAGTTGTACATCCCATACAACGCAACGGCACAGCCCGTTTCGCGGGGATTGAGCGGTTGGCCTTGCGGTCGCATCCGGAACTCGAGGGTGATTTCGCGCTCGGGAATGTCGATGAAGGTGTAACCGAAGTTTGCCCCAGAGAGCTCCATGCCGCGGCCCCAGGGCGTGGCGACGGTGCGCGGCGCGCCTTGCAGGTTCATCACTGCGCCGGTCACTTCTTCGTTGAAGGGGGTGGCTCCGTCGAAGGTCCAAAGCGCCACCGTGCGCGCATCCCTTGGTGCGCTTCCAGACCGCGCATTTGCCGCGATTTCTTCAGCGGAACGGATGGAGCTCGAAATGCGGACATCGTCGATTTGGCCAGTAAAGAACGTGGACCACGTCAGGTTGAAAACCGCACCGAAGTGAACCATCACATGGTCGTACGCGACATCGTTCGACCGCCCCGCGAAGACTTCCTTTCCGTTGACAAATACCTTGGTCCGCAAGTCCCGGTCGCGGGTATAGGCCACGTGCACCCACTCAGACGGAGCGACTTCTGAGATGCATGGGGACTCGAGGGCAAATTGAGTGACCAACCCATCTGCCTTGACGCAGAGGTTGCCCCGTTCCCCGGGCCAAGAGCGGATTTCCGGAGTCAAGCCCACCGCAGCCCGCGCAGGCTCGAGCACGGCCACATCCTCGCCTGACGCCACCACGAGTCCTTCGGCTGTTTGGACCACCTCCCTCCGGGAACCGGATGCATCCTGCTCCAGGTTCAGCGTCCACGATGTGTGCGCAGCGCGTGGAAGTGCATCCGCTGCCGGAATCAGCGCATTCCCTGCACCCCAAACGACCGATGCTTCTCGGCTAACCCCCTTGCTGCCCCCTCCGAGCCACGGCAGAATGAGCACGTGGCCTGCATCTAAATCTACCACGGCCAAATCCAAATCTCCATCGCCGTCCATGTCCCGGGCCAAAATGTCCCGAGGACGTGGCCGCTCGAACAACGACCGCATCGGCCCCAGCTCTCCGCCATCGATCAGGCCTCCGATAGCCGCGTGGGTGACCTGGTGGTGTCCTACAAAGAGCCCCATGCCCCCGTTCCAAGGCAAGATGCTCACGCGATCGTACCGCATGCCATCGCTGGCGAAAGGCACCGCCACCGGTTTAAGAGCGTTCCGGCCACTCATCGGATAAGCAACAGCGTCCCGATCAGGGCCCGTGCATACCACGTAGGCTGTGGAGCTCATCCGGTAGACGTTCATCCAACTGAAGCGATCCGACCCAGGCAGCCACTGGACTTCTGCGGGTGTTCCCGCCACACCGAGTACCACGCCGCACCGGTCTCCTGCCTTGTCGTGGACCAGCATATCCGTATCGCCATCGCCGTCGAGGTCGACCACGTCCAGCGTACTCGAGGCTGGGACCCCGCGGGCCCAAGCCTTGCGCGCCCCCTCAGACTCCAAATACAGCGTGCCCATGGCATCAGGCCCTTGGATGAGGCCTTCCTTGCAGGCGCCTATCCATTCCCCGCCGACCCGGTCAGCAGTCCATTCGATGGCAAACTGTTTGGCCTTGAGTGTGGCAACGAGGAGTTGTTCCGACCCCGCTTCCGATAAGTACAGACGGTCTCCGTTGTGAACGGTTGCGACCGCATGTTGACCTGCTGCCTTCCACACCCGCTTCATCGGCTCGAACGCTCCGCCGCCTCTCCCCCACATCACCGCATAACCATCCTCTAACAGCAGACCGATGTCGAGAACACGATCGCCATCAAAATCCACTACATCCATCCCGCGCACTTGGTACCGTGGGAGCCCCGGGTCGAGGACCGTCGGTTTGCCCATGTACAAGTGAAGGGGCGTCCACGATGGAATCGCCCCATGAACCCAGCCCACGAGGACGAAGGAAACGATTGTCCCTGCCCATTTCACGCTTGTGTACCTGCGCATCGCGGGACGAAGATGCAGGGGAACGGCCCGCATCATCCAGTTCAATTGAGTTTAAATAAAGTGTACCCCTGCAATTGAGCCGCCTTGAGCACGAAAAACGGAAGTACCTTCACGCAGCACCGAAACCGACCTGACCTGCCATGCGCCGTGAATTCTTTTTACTCCTGGCCACCTGCTCAGCAATCATCCCGGGCGTGAGGGCCCAACATGCGGGCTGGCCAAACTACACCACGGCAGAAGAAGTCGCTGCCCACCGTGCTTCAGCCCAGCCGGCCCCTGCCCTGCGCGGCATCCCGGAACCGCCCCCGTACGACAACCTGCGCACCGCAGCCGAATGGGAAGAGATTGAAGCTCTGACGATTTCGTGGACCGGATATCCCTGCATCCAAAAGCAAATCGTGGCCGCGGCGAAGGAGGAATGCGAGGTCATCGTCTTCGCCTCGAATCCTACCTCGTGCACGAACTACCTCACGGGCAACCAATGTGGCGGGCCGTTGAGTTTGGAAAATGTGACGGTCGTAGACGCCGATTACAACAGCGTGTGGATGCGAGATTACGGTGCAAACACGGTCTACGGCTCGTGGAACGACGACCGGGTACTGGTGGACTGGAAGTACAACCGGCCGCGGCCGCTCGACGACATCATCCCCGACGTCCTCGGCGAGACCATGGGAATCCCGGTCTATTCGACCACGGCGGCGCCGTACGACCTGATGAACACGGGCGGCAACTGGATGTCCGACGGCTTCGGCACCGCCTTCGCATCAGAACTTATCGTCGAAGAGAACGGCGGCGGCTCGGCGTGGTGGATGGATGCGGGGGAGACCTTTCCGGACCACACGGAGCCGGAAATCGAGCAGCTCGTCGAGGACTTCCACGGAGTCCACACCTACATCCGGATGCCCACGCTGCCGTACGACGGCATCCACCACATCGACATGCACATGAAGCTCCTCGACGAATCCACCCTCCTCGTCGCGGAGTACCCGAACAACACCGCCGACGGCCCCCAAATCAACGCGAACATCAGCTATGTGCTCTCGAATTTCACCACACGCTGGGGCACGCCGTTCGAGGTCATCCGCATTCCCAGCCCGCCTGAACCCGGCCAGGGCTATCCGAACGCCGGTGGCTGGTACATGACCTACACGAACTCGGTGTTCGTCAACAACACCGTTCTCGTTCCTACGTATTACACGCAGTACGACACCACGGCCCTGCGCATTTACGCCGAAGCGTTGCCAGGCTACACTATCGTAGGCATCGACTGCGACGGTAACAGCGAACCCATCATCGCCGCCAGCGGGGCCATCCATTGCATCACGCATTCTGTGGGGGTAGAAGACCCGTTGATGATCAGCCACCTTCCACTGCCGGACACCGACAACACCACCGAGCCGTATGGTGTGGAGGTGTACCTGTCGCACCGCAGCGGGATTGCGGAGGCGTCGGTGTTTTGGACCACGGACCCAGTGACCGGAACGTGGACGGAAGTGCCACTGGAGCCTGGCACCGCACCTGACACCTACCTCTGCACGTTGCCCGCCCAACCGGCAGGCACGACGGTGTACTATTATGCCGACGCCACAGCGGTTTCTGGCAAGCACGGGGTGCGCCCGATGCCCGCGCCGGAAGGGTGGTGGTCATTCGACGTCTATGCGCCGTCCGGGGTTGCTGCTGCTGCACGGCCCGCCGCGCAGTTCCACGCACCGTATCCGAACCCCGCAAGTGCCATCACCTGCGTGCCCATCGAAGTGCCCGTCGCCGCCCGCGGCAAGCTCACGTGCAAGGATGTGCGGGGCGCAACCGTAGCGCTGCTGTACGAAGGCTTGTTCGCGGCCGGGAAGTCAAACCATTTCATCGACGCCGCACAGCTCACACCGGGTGCGTACGTGCTTCTCCTTGAAATCGAAGGTGAAGCCCCAGCAAGTCAACGGCTCATGGTGCGCTGAGTCCCTCACTCGCGCTTGCCACCGAAGAGCCGGAGCAAAAAGAGGAAGAGGTTGATGAAGTCGAGGTAGAGGCTCGTAGCGCCGAGGATGGCGAGCTTCGTCGCTGGCGCTGTTCCGTACTCCACGCCTTGGCCGATGCGCTTTAGTTTTTGGGTATCGTAGGCAATCAATCCGGTGAAAATCAGGACCCCGAGGATGCTGATGATGAAATCCAGTCCGGAAGAACCCAGCCAGATGTTGACCAAACTGGCGATCAAAATGCCGATGAGCGCCATGCCCAGCAGGCTGCCGAAGCGCGTCAAGTCCGTCGAGGTCGTGTAGCCCACCACCGCCATCACCCCGAAGGTCGACGCGGCGATCATGAACACCTGGAACAGCGAAGAAGTCGTGTACACGATAAAGATGCTGCTCAGGCTCATGCCCATCACGACGCTGAACGCGAAGAACAGCAGCGTGATGGCCGACGTGGACCAGCGCTGGAAGCCGAGGTTCATCGCCAGGATGAAGCCGATGGGCGCGAGCATCACCAACCAGCCGAGCGCCGACATGCCCGTCTCCGTGTAAAATGCTGCAATGGCGCCAGACGCTGCAAAGTACCACGCCGTCAGTGCCGTGACCGCCAGACCGGCCACCATCCATGAGAAGACGTTCGCAATGAAGCGGTTAACACCTACTTGTTCGGATGCGACCGCTCCGTCGAAAATGCGGGGGGGATCAAAGTTTGCCATGCCCCCGAAGTAACAACATCCGCACCAAACCCACCACCCCTGCCACCCTGTCAGTTCTTCACCGGGTCACCAGGTCCATGAACTCCTTCCGGGTGCGCGCATCGGTCAAAAAACTGCCCGTAAAGGCGCTGGTGGTGGTGGTTGCATTTTGCTTTTCAACCCCGCGCATTTGCATGCACAGGTGGTGTGCTTCGATGACCACCGCCACACCCTGCGGGGCGAGTACCCGGTCGAGGCTGTCCCGGATGGCGCACGTAAGCCGTTCCTGCACCTGCGGCCGGCGTGCCCACGCATCCACCATCCGCGGAATCTTGCTCAGCCCCACAATTTTACCGCTCGGGATGTACGCCACATGGGCCTTTCCGAAAAACGGAAGCAGGTGGTGCTCACACAGGCTGTACACCTCGATGTTGCGCACCAGCACCATCTCGTCGCCCGGCGATTCAAAGAGCGCCGTACCCAGCAGTTCATCGGGATTCGTCCCGATGCCGGAAGTCAACAAAGCGAGGGCTTTCGCAGCCCGCTCGGGCGTCTTCAACAGCCCTTCGCGGTCCAAATCCTCGCCGACCACCCCCAGCAACGTCCGGTACGCCGCGGCCATCTCCGCCACCGCCGCCTCGTCGTAATGCTCTGTCTTCCGGTAGATTGCCATTATTCGCCGTAGTAGGAAGCCGCGTTGTTTTCTGTTTCGTGTAGCCGGACGCAATGCAGTGTGCACCCGTGGTCCGCAAGCACCGGGAACAACCGGTCCCAAATCGCCACCGCCACCTGCTCCGTTGTGGGTTGAATTCCCAGCAACCACGGGACATCCAGGTTTAAATTCTTGTGGTCCAGCTCCTCCACAATGCACTCCTTCAATATCCGCTTGAAGTCATCGAAGTTGATGAAGTACCCCGTCACCGGATCCGGCACCCCTTTCACCGTGACGTACAGGTCGAAATTGTGCCCGTGCCAGTTCGCGTTTCCGCACTTGCCGAAGGTCGCCTCGTTGCGCGCATCGTCCCACGCGTCGACCCACAGCCGGTGTGCTGCATTGAACCGGACCCGCCGGGTGATGTGAACCGTCCTTCCCACGCCGCAAAGATACGGCCTACCTTCGCCGCATGATAGTCGTCACCGGTGCCGCCGGCTTCATCGCCAGCCGCCTCGCCCGCCGCCTCAACGCCGACCGCTTCGTCGACCTCGTCCTCGTGGACGACTTCTCCCGTGCGGACAAAGCCCGCAACCACGAAGGACTCGCATGCGCCCACCGCGTCGACCGCGCGGAGTTCTTGCCGTGGCTCGCGGCAAACGAAGACCAGGTGCAGTTCATCTTCCACCTCGGCGCCCGTACCGACACGACGCTGCAGGACCGCGAGGTGTTCGACCGGCTCAACCTGCACTACAGCCAAGAGGTGTGGCGGGCCTGCGTACAGTTTGGCCTCCCGCTGGTCTATGCGTCGTCGGCCGCGACCTACGGAGACGGAGCACACGGCTGGACCGACGACCACGCGGGCATTCCGGCGCTGCAGCCGTTGAATCCGTACGGCTGGTCGAAGCAGTTGTTCGACGTGTGGGCGCTGGAAGAAGCGGCGGCCGGCCGGGCGCCCTACTTCTGGGCCGGGATGAAGTTCTTCAACGTCTTCGGGCCGCACGAGGACCACAAGGGCCGCATGGCGTCGGTGGCCTTCCACGCCTTCCACCAGTTCCGGACGACCGGGCGGATGCGGCTGTTCCGCTCCCACCGGCCGGATTTTGTGGATGGTGGCCAAATGCGGGACTTCGTCTTCGTGGACGACCTCGTCGACGTCCTCGTGCACTTCATGCACCACCGCAAACCGGAGCACGCCGGCATCTACAACCTCGGATCGGGGACGGCGCGTTCGTTCTTGGATTTGGCGACGGCCACCGCCGGAGCCCTCGGCCTTCCGGCCCACATCGACTTCATCGACACACCCGAAGACATCCGCGCCACCTACCAGTACTTCACGGAAGCCGACCTCTCGAAGCTGCGCTCAGCCGGCTACGCGCGTCCTTTTACGCCGCTCGAAGACGCCGTCCGCAGCTACGTCCAGGACTACCTCGTCTCGACGGTGGCCTCCTGAAGGGCTTCGAGCCGCGCCCGCAACGTCCGCAACCGCTCCAGCACGGCCTGCCGTTCCGCATCCTGTGGTCCAGCAGCGACCGCAACCAACTCCTCCGCCACGGCTGCGCCGTCGATGCCGCGCCCCTCCCACTCCAGCGGGGACTCTGCCGGCGCGGTCCAACCCGAAAGGGCCTTGCGGGCGCCGTCGAGGGTGAAGCCCTGCAGCTTCACGAGGCGGTGGATCTCGCGGATGGTCGCGATGTCGCGCTCCGTGTAAAACCGCTTGCCACGCGCGTTCGTGCGCGGGTTCAATTGCCGGAACTCCTTTTCCCAATACCGGAGCATGGAGGCGTTGAGCCCCAGCAAATCTGAGACTTCCGTGATGGTGAAGTAGCGCTTCGCTACCGGTTTCCCTAACGGCATGGAACGAATGTACGTCAATCGAACGACTGGTTCGCCGCGTCCGACATCTTCAAAATCTGTTCGTACTGGGCCGGCGTCAAATCGTTGAAGTAGTAGTGCGCCGGATTCACCTTCTCCCCGTCCTTGATGACCTCGTAGTGGAGGTGCGGCGCGACGGAGGTGCCCGTGGAGCCGACGAAGCCGATGACTTCGCCGCGTTTGACCCGTTGGCCGGAGCGGACGGCGAGCTTGCTCATGTGGGCGTAGAGGGTTTGGTACCCGTAGCCGTGCCGGATGACGACGTGGAGGCCGTAGCCGTCGTACTTCTGCTCGGCGGCCACGACGACGCCGTCCCCGGTGGCGAACACCTCTGTGCCCGTCTTCGCACTGAAGTCCATGCCGTAATGGAACTTGCGGACCTTGTAGATGGGGTGGATGCGGTAGCCCCAGCCACTGGCCAGCGCCCGGAGATCGCGGTTGCGCACGGGCTGGATGGCCGGGATGGATTCGGCGAGTTTCGAGGAGTTCCGCGCCAGCCCGAGGATTTCTTCGAACGACCGCGTCTGCGCAACGAGCTTGCGCTGCAGTTCGCTGACCCGTTCCTGCAGCGCGATGACGGCATCGGAATTCTCGTAGCCGCGGAGGTTGCGGTTGCGGTCCGCCCCTCCCACGCCCGGGTTGCGCAGGTGCTCCGGGTAGGGTTCAGCCCCGAAGATGGCCCGGTAGATCCCGTCGTCCCGCTGCGTAATTCCGGTAAGCACCGCGTCCATCTCCTCCACTTCTCCGTTCAGCCGGTCCACCTCTTCCCGCAAGTAGGTGAGTTCGCGCTCGCGGGCGATGTCCGTCGGGCTGGTGAAGAGGTTCTCTGCAATCCAAACGCTCACAAAACCCACCGCCCCCACGACGACCAGCTGCCGCAGTCCCCACACCACATAGTCCCGCGCGCTGAACGGCGCTTCCTCCATCTCGAGGGTCCGTTCGTTGAAGCGGTACTTGTGGAACCTTTTCGCCATGGAAGCAAATGTGCGGTGTAATTTCACGCGCCGCCTGCCTCAGACGGTGTGTATTTTGCACACGTTAACAACGCACCCCATGGAATCCCGCCGCGTCCGCCAGCTCTTCCTCGACTTTTTTGCCTCGAAAGGCCACACCATCGTGCCCTCGGCGCCCATGGTCATCAAGGACGACCCGACGCTGATGTTCAACAATGCGGGCATGAACCCCTTCAAGGACATCTTCCTCGGGAACAGCCCCATCGTGGAACCGCGGGTGGCGGATACCCAAAAGTGCCTCCGGGTCAGCGGCAAGCACAACGACCTCGAAGAAGTCGGCGTGGACACCTACCACCACACGATGTTCGAGATGCTGGGCAACTGGAGCTTCGGCGACTACTTCAAACGGGAGGCCATCGATTGGGCGTGGGAACTGCTGACCGACCGGTACGGCCTGGAGAAGGACCGGCTGTACGTGACGGTGTTTGGCGGCGACGCCGGGGACGGACTGGAGGAAGATCAGGAGGCGCGGGAACTTTGGCTCGCCCACGTGCCCGAAGACCGCATCCTGCCCGGCAGCAAGAAGGACAACTTCTGGGAGATGGGCGACACCGGTCCGTGCGGCCCCTGCTCAGAAATCCATGTGGACCTGCGCACGGAGGCCGAACGGGCCGCCGAACCGGGGCGGGACTGGGTCAACCGCGACCACCCGCAGGTGGTC
>CAZMNI010000031.1:0-13930 GCA_964567615.1 uncultured Chryseobacterium sp. | reverse complement strand
GGATACGATGCGGTGAACATCTACGGCGACGAGTACCAGCGCGTCATGGACTACTCGGGCGACTTCTCCGACAACGCGCGCGGACTCGGAACACTCCACCGGACGGGCTACCGGGAGGTGGATTTGGTCGATTACGACACGAAAAACCTCAAGTTCAGCACGGCTGTCCACTGGCGGCTGCAACCCGAGCGCACCTACGAATCGCCGGAGCTCGTTTACGGCTTCAGCAGCGGCTTCGGCACCACCGTGTACCAAGGCGACAACCGGTTCAGCTTGCGCGACATTGAGTTCTATCAGCACAAAGTGGAACTGCGGCAACCGGGCAAGTGGTTCGTGCGCGGCTACCGGACCTCGGAAGACGCCGGCCGGTCGTACGATCCCTATGCGACGGCACTGCGGCTGCAGGACCGGGCCCGCCCGACGAACGATTGGGCGCGGGTCTATTATACGTATTGGGTAGACAGCATCATTCCGTCCATCGATGCCACGTGGCCGGACATGGTGCAGGTGGGGGTCGATCCCGACTTCGGGTTCCCCATCTTCGATTACCCCGAGGGCTCGGTGGAGGCGTGGTACGCGGCAAACGGGGATTCGCTGCAGCAGTGGCATGCGACGGTGGCGGACTGGACGAACTCCGGTTACGCGGGCATGGCAGACATCGCCGACACCCCGCTCGGGTTTTTTGTCCCGGGCACTCCGGAGTTTGAGACGGCCTTCAACGACCTCACTTCGCGCAAGAACAACGAAGGCGAAGGCGGCACGCGCTTTTTCGACCAATCGAGTTTGGTACACGCCCAGGGCGAGTACACCTTTACGCCGGAGGGATTTGAAGAATGGCGCATCGGGGGGAATTTCCGGCGCTACACCCCGAACAGCGACGGGACCATCTTCAGCGACACCGCCGGCCGTGTCATTACGAACAGCGAAATGGGCTTCTACACAGGGTTGAAGAAGCGCTTCGCGGAAGATCGGGTCATCGCCACGGCGACCCTCCGCGCGGACAAGAACCAAAACTTCGACTGGGTCTTCTCCCCGGCGGCCTCGTTTGTCTTCAGCCCCCGCCCGCAAGATTTCCTGCGCGTCTCCTTCAGTTCGGCCCTGCGCAACCCGACGCTCGCGGACCAGTACCTCTTCCTCGATGTGGGGCCCGCCACCCTCGTGGGCAACCTGAACGGCCGCGACAGCCTCGTCACCATCGCCAGCTTCATCGACTACCGGAACAGCATCAGCGCCTCGACCGGCAACATCAGTGGGGACCTGTCGGTGTTGGACTACTTCAACATCGCGCCCATCCGGCCGGAGCGGTCCCAAAGCGTGGAAATTGGGTATCGGACGACCCTGTGGAACCAGCTGTACGTCGACGGAAGTTGGTACTTCAGCCGGTACCGCGACTTCATCGGCTACAACATCGGGCTCGACATCAAATTCGAGAACCCGGCCTTCCCGAACTCCATCACGGGCGTGGACGCCTTCCGCTATGCTGCAAACTCGTTGACTACGGTCCTCACGCAGGGCGCGTCGATTGGCGTGAATTGGTTCGTGAACGACAACTTGACATTCAACGGGAACTACAGCTTCAACGAATTGCTGGTCACGGACGACGAGGACCCCATCATTCCGGCCTTCAACACGCCGAAGCACAAATACAACGTGGGCTTCGGGCTGCGCGATCTCGAGCTCACGCAAGAGGCTCGCTGGGGGTGCAACCTCAACTACAAGTGGATCCAGGGCTTCGTGTTTGAAGGCAGCCCACAGTTCACGGGCTTCGTTCCGACGTACGACCTCCTCGATGCACAGGTGAACGTCGCCGTTCCGAAGTGGAACACCACCTTCAAAGTGGGTGGGTCAAACTTGTTAGAGAACATCCACATCGAGACCTACGGCGGGCCGTTCGTGGGCCGGCTCGTGTACGGTTCTGTGCTCTTTGAGCTCGACCATCGGAAGAAAAGCTGAAGTCGCTCAATCGGCTTCTGTTGCGTTCTATTGGGGGGATTTTATCGACAAAGGGTGTCTTTCGTACACCAAACTTTTCAATTCTTTGTACCTTAACGCAGCCAAAACCTGTGCAACCAGATCCATTCGCCATATGAAACGTCTTGTATTGCTCGCGCTTGCAGCGTGTTGCGCTGTGGTCACCACCACGGCTCAGACCCGTTACCTGGACGAGGTCTTCAGCTCCGTTCAGGTCACGTCGAACGTGGTCTACGGCCAGAACATCACGGTGCTGACGGCCCTCCAAGGTCTTCCGCCTGCCCCGCAGAACCTTGTGATGGACGTCTACCGCCCTGTAGGCGACACTGAAACTGACCGTCCGGTCCTGCTTTATTTCCACACAGGCAACTTCTTGCCGCAGTACCTCAACGGCAGCCCGCTCGGCACAAAGACGGACAGCGCTGCGGTGGAAATCTGCACGCGGTATGCGAAGATGGGGTACGTGGTCGCTTCGGTGGACTACCGCCTCGGCTGGAACCCCCTCGCTGCTACACAAACGGAGCGCACCCTGCAGCTCATCCAAGCGGCATACCGGGGCGTCCAAGACAGCCGCACGGCCATCCGGTTCTTCCGCAAGTCGGTGGCTGAAAGCGGCGACCCCTACGGCATCGACCCGAACAAAATCGGTCTGATCGGTGAAGGCACGGGCGGCTACATCACCCTCGCTTCTTCGACGATTTCGAACTACAACGACATCATCCTCAACGATGCAGGCACGCCGATTTCGAAGTTTTGGTACACATCGGCCGCAGGCTATGTGCCGATGGTCATCGAGAGCATCCACGGCAACCCGGATGCGACGACGAACACCTTCGCTCCGGCTTCTTCGGGCGGTTTCCAGCTCTGCATGGCAAACCACGTGGGATACCCGTCGATGCCGAACTTCCAGATGAACATGGGCGGCGCCCTTGGGGATTTGAACTGGCTGGACCAGGGCGACGTCCCGATGGTGAGCTTCCAAACGCCGCATGACCCCTTTGCTCCCTACACCACGGGTGTCCTCGTGGTCCCGACGACGAACGAATTGGTTGTGGAGGTGAGCGGTGCGCTGCACATTCACCAGGAGATCAACGGGTACGCGGTCAACAACAACGCGGTCTTCGCAGACGCAGACCTTCCAGATCCTGTTTCTGCAATCAACAACGGCTGGGACGGTCTGTACCCGGTGCAGAACAGCTACGTGAACGGATCGCCCACGGAACCGTACGACAGCTCGCCCTGGCAGTGGTGGAGCCCTGCAGCGGTGCAGGCCTACGATGCGGCAAGCGGTACGAACATCTACGCGACGCAGATGTCGTTGAACCCGACGATGGGTCCGACGGAAGGCCGGTACTGGATTGACCAAATCATCGATTACAACACGCCGCGGATGGGCCTCGCTCTCGGGGTACTGACGGAAGGGGACATCACGGGCGGTGTGCGGTACATCGACGAGGTTTTCGAAGACGTCGAGGTCACCTCGAACATCACCTACGGCCAGAACATCACCGTGCTGACGGCCCTCCAGGGCCTTCCCCCCGCTCCGCAGAACCTCTTGCTCGACATCTACGAGCCCGCGGGCGACACGGAAACGAACCGTCCGCTGATCCTGTACTTCCACACGGGCAACTTCTTGCCGAAGTACATGAACGGCGGCGCTACGGGAACGAAGACGGATAGTTCAGCGGTGGAAATCTGCAAGCGATTTGCCCGGATGGGCTATGTGGTCGCTTCGGTGGACTACCGCCTCGGCTGGAACCCGCTTGCTGCGACGCAGTCTGAGCGCACGTTGCAGCTCATCCAAGCCGCATACCGCGGCGTCCAGGACAGCCGCACGGCCGTCCGTTTCTTCCGCAAGTCGGTCGCAGAGAGCGGCAACCCCTACGGTGTGAACCCGAACAAGATTGCGATGTTCGGTGAGGGCACAGGCGGTTACATCACCCTGGCTTCTGCCACCATCTCGAACTACAACGACATCATCCTCAACGATGCCGGTGCTCCGATTACGAAGTTCTGGTACAATTCACCGGGCGGGTACATCCCGATGGTGGTTGAAACCATCCACGGAAACCCCGATGCCACAACGAACACTTATGCTCCAGCTTCTTCGGGCGGGTTCCAGTTGTGCATGGCGAACCACACCGGCTACTCTTCGAACATCAACTTCCAGGTGAACCTCGGTGGTGCCCTCGGCGACCTCAATTGGCTCGACCAAGGCGATGTCCCGATGATCAGCTTCCAGGCTCCGCACGACCAGTTCGCTCCGTACACCACGGGCGTGCTCATCGTTCCGACCACGAACGAGCCGGTCGTTGAAGTGTCTGGCGCGTACCACGTGCACCAAGAAATCAACGGTTACGCCGTCAGCAACAATGCCTCGTTCGCGGAAATCGGCTTGCCGGATCCGGCGACGGCCTTCGGCAACCAGGGCTGGGACGGGTTATACCCGGTGTTGAACAACTACGTGAACGGTGCGCCGACCGAGCCCTACGACGGTTCGCCGTGGCAGTGGTGGGATGTCCCGACCGTGCAGGCCTATGACGCAGCAAACGGCACGAACATCGCCGCTACGCAGCTCACGTTGAACCCGACGATGGGTGCAGCAGAAGGGCGTTTCTGGATCGGCCAAATCCAAGACTACGTGGCTCCGCGTCTCGCGGCCTCCATGGACCTCGCAGAACTCGGCCCGGGCTGCAACGACACGGAAGCGTGCAACTACAACGCCCTCGCCACCACGGATGACGGTTCCTGCACCTACGCCGCTGCCGGTTTCGACTGCGACGGCAACCCCACGGTCATCAACGGCTGCACGAACCCGATTGCGTGCAACTACAACAACGCCGCTACGAACAACGACGGCTCTTGCGATTACCTGAACACGACGACCCTCCCGGTCGGCGCATCGAACCCCTGGCTCGTCGGTTTGACGGTGACGGGCACCCCGCTCGCTCCGTATGCTGCTGGTTGCGAAACGAATGGCGGTGTCAACCCGAACCTCGCAGTGAACGGGGTCATCCTCGGCAACGGTACCGGCGGATTCCAGTACCTGAGCAACATCACGGACCCGACCGGGCTCCTCGGTTCGCTCATCCCGGTGGCCAGCGCTACGGCCTTCAGCATCTGCGGTGACAACGTCGCCATTCAGCTCGCAGGCAACACGCTGTTCCTTGCTGAAAACAACGGGGTGTACAAGACCATCGTTCCCGTCCAAGGCAACCAGTACCTCTGGGTCGCTCCGATGTCGTCCTTCAACCTCGGTTGTGGCAACCCAGCAGCCTGCAACTTCACGGCGCCCTGTGACTTGAGCGTATCCTGCACCTACCCACAAACGGGATACAACTGCAACGGTACCTGTGTCGCGGATACGGACGGCGATGGCATTTGCAATCCATTCGAGATTGTGGGCTGCCAAAACAGCACCGCGGACAACTACAACCCGAACGCGACCGACGCGGGCTTCTGCCAATTCAACGGTTGCAACGATGCCACAGCCACGAACTTTGACCCCACTGCAAACACGAACGATGGGTCTTGCACCTACCTCGTTACGTTCCGCGTGAACATGTCCGACGTGACGGTCAACGCAGCCGGCGTACACATCGCGGGCAGCTTCCAAGGCTGGAACCCGGGCTCGACGGACGTTCCTGCTGTGGGCTACGGCGTGCACGAAGTCACCCTGCAGCTCCAAGCCGGCGACTACCAGTACAAGTTCGTCAACGGCAACAGCTGGGGCCAGGACGAAAGTGTAGGCGCTTGCGGGAACGGTGGCAACCGGACCATCACGGTAGGCTCGAACGCTACTACGGCTGCATCCTGCTTCGGCAGCTGCGACCTCTGCCCGGGCTGCACGAACCCGATGTTCCTCGAGTACAATCCGTTCAGCGGTTCGGATGACGGATCGTGCGACACACCGGTAGTGGCTGGTTGCACCTACGCTGACGCCACGAACTACAGCGCGGCTGCAAACGTCGACAATGGTTCGTGCCTCTTCGAGGCCAGCTCGTGCACCGGGGACTTGAATGAGGATGGTACGGTGGGTACTCCGGACCTGCTCATGTTCCTTGCTGCATTCGGCACGAGCTGCCCGAACTGATGCATCGAAAACACTGAAACTGTGTGAAAGGGCCGCCCTCCGGGGCGGCCCTTTTGGCATGGAAATTGAAAGAAACGCTAAAGAACACGCGCAGACTTGAACCATAAGCGCGGGAGTTCCGTAATTTGGTGGAAAACTCAGAACCCATGAAGCAATTCGCTACACTCGCCCTCGCCCTCGGAATGGTGGTGACGGCCTTCGGCCAACAAGTGGCCACGGGACCTGCAATCGCAGTGGACAAGGACGTGCACGATTACGGCACCATCAAGCAGGGTGCGGACGGCGCATGCGTCTTTACGGTGACGAACACGGGCACGGAGCCCTTGCTCATCGCTACGTGCAAAGGTTCGTGCGGCTGCACGGTGCCGAAGTGCGACACGGCGCCCATCGCACCCGGTGGCAAGTCGGAGATTTCGGTGGTGTACGATACGAAGCGCGTCGGCCCGATCAACAAGAGCGTGACGATTACCTCGAATGCTGGGAATGAACCCACGAAAGTGATCCGCATCAAGGGCACGGTGGAAGGCACCGAAACCGCTCCGGCGGGCGGTGCTCCGGTGAAGCCTGCAACCACTGGCGCACCGGCGAACAAGCAGTAATTCCGACTCGATCGGAGTGGAAAAGGCCTCGCATGTGCGGGGCCTTTTTCGTGGGCCACCACCGCCGGTGGCATTTCGCTGCCTCAAAGAAGTTCCCGAACTTTGCGACCGCCATGCGCACAGACCTCCCCACCACGTACGATCCTACGGCCATTGAGGGCCGTTGGTACGCCCATTGGCTTGAAGCGGGCCATTTTCATTCGGAACCCGATGCCCGTGAGCCGTACTGTGTGGTCATTCCCCCTCCCAACGTGACGGGGGTGCTGCACATGGGGCACATGCTCAACAACACCATCCAGGACGTGCTCGTACGCAGGGCGCGGATGCAGGGCAAGAATGCATGCTGGGTCCCGGGCACGGACCATGCCTCCATCGCGACCGAAGCGAAGGTGGTGCGCCGGTTGCGCGAGCAAGGCATCCGCAAGGCCGACCTGAGCCGGGAGGCGTTCCTCGAGCACGCGTGGGAGTGGACGCGGGAGCATGGCGGCATCATCCTCGAACAGCTCAAGAAGCTCGGGGCGAGCTGCGATTGGGAGCGGACGCGGTTCACGATGGACGAGAAGTACTCGGAGAGCGTGATCGACACGTTCATCGATTTGCACAAGAAGGGACTGGTGTACAGGAGCGTGCGGATGGTGAATTGGGATCCGGTGGCGTTGACGGCGTTGAGCGACGAGGAAGTGCTGTACCGGGAGGAGCGCGGAAAGCTGTACCACGCGCGGTACCGGGTGGTGGGCGAGCAGGAAGAGTGGCTCACCGTGGCGACGACGCGGCCGGAGACCATCCTCGGAGATACGGCGCTGTGCGTGCATCCGGACGATGCGCGGTACAAGCACCTCGTGGGAAGGACGGCCATCGTGCCGCTGTGTGGGAGGGAAGTGCCGGTGATTGCGGATGCGTATGTGGATCCGGAATTCGGGACCGGATGCCTCAAGGTCACGCCGGCGCACGATGCGAACGACTACGAACTGGGAAAGACGCACGGACTGGAAACCGTCGATGTGCTCAATGCCGATGGGACGTTGAATGCGGCGCCGTATGCTGGCATGGACCGGTTCGAGGTGCGCAAGCAGATTGCGGTGGACCTCGAGGCGGCGGGGCATTTGGTCAAGGCGGAAGACTACACGAACAAGGTGGGGCGCTCCGAGCGCACCGACGCGGTCATCGAGCCGCGGCTTTCGTTGCAGTGGTTCGTCCGCATGTCGGATTTGGCCCGCCCGGCCCTGGAGCATGTGCTGGACGACACCGTCCGCTTCCATCCGCCGAAGTTCAAGAACAGCTACCGGAACTGGATGGAGCACATCAAGGACTGGTGCATCAGCCGGCAGCTGTGGTGGGGCCACCGCATTCCGGCGTGGTACTTCGGGGACGGTCCGGATGACTTTGTGGTGGCGAAGACCGAGGAAGAGGCGCTGCAGGCGGCCCGCGCAAAGACCGGGCAGGACGTGCAGGTGCGCCAAGACGAAGACGTGCTGGACACGTGGTTCAGCTCGTGGCTTTGGCCCATCAGCGTGTTCGACGGCTTCTACCGCGAGGACGAGGTAGGGTACTACTACCCGACGGCGGACCTGGTGACGGCACCGGAAATCATGTTCTTCTGGGTGGCCCGGATGCTCATGGCCGGATACGAGTACCGCGGCCGTGAGCCGTTCAAGAACGTATACTACACGGGCATCGTGCGCGACAAGCAGGGGCGGAAGATGTCCAAATCCCTGGGCAACAGCCCCGATCCCATCGCCCTCATGGAGCAGTACGGGGCGGACGGGGTGCGGGTGGGCATGCTGTTGACCTCGCCGGCCGGCAACGACCTGCCGTTCGACGAGAAGCTGTGCGAGCAGGGGCGCAACTTCGCGAACAAGATTTGGAACGCGTACCGGTTGACGGCGGGGTGGGAGGTGGATGCAGGGCTGCCGCAGCCGGAGGCGGCGCGCACGGCGGTGGCGTGGATGGAAAGCCGGTTGCACGAGGCCGTGGCGGAGTCGGAGGCCCTGTTCGCGGAGTTCCGGCTGAGCGAGGCGCTGATGGCGACGTACAAGCTCGTTTGGGACGATTTCTGCAGCGTCTACCTCGAGTTGGCCAAACCGGCCTACGGGCAGCCCATCGATGCGGCGACCCACGCCGCGACCGGCCGGCTGTTCGCGGAGGTGCTGAAGTTGTTGCATCCCTACATGCCGTTCATTTCCGAAGAACTGTGGCACTGGGTGGCCGAGCGGAAGACGTCAGCGGACGACCTGTGCGTTGCGCCGTGGCCGGTGGCCGGAACGCCGGATGCACAGCTGCTGGCCGACTTCGCTTTTGCACAGCGTATCATCGCGGAAGTCCGGACCGTGCGCAACGACAACCGCATCGCGCCGAAGGAACCGCTGGTGCTGCACGTCAAGGCCGGGCCGGACTATCCCGAGCGGATGGAGGCGGTCATTCGGCATTTGGCCTTCCTCGGCGAGGTCCGCAAAACGGAGGACAAGGTGCCCGGGAGTTTCGGCTTCGTTGTGGGCACCACCGGGTTCTACATCCCGTTCCATGCGGACATCGACGTGGAAGCAGAACGCGCGAAGCTGAACAAGGACATCGCGCACCTCGAGGGGTTCTTGCGCGGCTTGGACGCGAAGCTTTCGAACGCGCAGTTCGTGGCGAATGCGCCGGCTGCGGTGGTGGAGCTTGAGCGGAAGAAGGCCGCCGATGCCGCCGCGAAACTTGACGTCCTGCGCGCCAAACTCGCGGAGTGGGGATGAACATTCGAGGCCTGCGGGTTGTCGTAGGCACATGGAAGGAACCTCGAAAACCGTCGCCGTCGTAGGCGACAGCACTGGGATCGGTGCGGCCTTGCGGCGCAACCTGCTCGCGTCGGGCCACCGGGTCATCGGGGTGTCGCGGACGGGCGTTTCAGAACCGGCGGAGGGCTACCTCAGCCTCGTCTTCGATGCGGTCGCGGCGCCCTGTGATCTCGCAGCATTCACCGAGTCGCTCGACGGGCTCGTGTATTGCCCGGGAACCATCGCGCTCAAGCCGTTTCGCGGCATCCGGCGGGAGCAGTGGCTGCACGACCTCGAGGTGAACTTGCTCGGCGCCGTTTCTACGTTGCAGGCGAACGAGCCGCTGCTCAAGCGGTCCCCGTCGGCCTCGGTGGTCTTGTTCAGCACGGTGGCCGTGGGTACGGGACTCAGTTTCCACGCGAGCATCGCTGCGGCGAAAGGTGCGGTCGAAGGGTTGACGCGGTCGCTCGCCGCCGAATGGGCACCGGGCATCCGCGTGAATGCCATCGCCCCATCCTTGACGGACACCCCGTTGGCCGCACCGCTGCTGGGTACGGATGCGAAACGCGCGGCCGCCGAAGAACGCACCCCGCTCCGCACGGTCCACCGCCCGGAAGACATCGCCTCGCTGGCCGCATGGCTCCTCTCGGACGCGGCCGCAGGAATGACCGGCCGCATCCTCCCCGTGGACGCTGGCCTCGGCGCCGTACGCTGAACCATGGCCCGCGACCTCTGCTTCGACGCTGCGGCCCTCGCCGCCCTCGACGGTCCCTTCCGGGCCCACTTGATGAATTCGGCCACCGGCTTCAAACCCGCGAACCTCGTGGGAACGGCGGCGCCCGACGGCGCCCACAACCTCGCCATCCTCTCGAGCATCGTCCACCTCGGATCGGATCCGGCCCTCATCGGATGCGTCTTCCGGCCGGAAGTGCCGCGGGAGCGGGGCAGCCACACCCTGCACAACGCGCGCGACACCGGGGAGTTCACCATCAGCCACATCCAAACCGCGTGGTACCGCAAGGCCCACGCGACCAGCGCGCGCTACCCCGACGGCACGAGCGAATTTGAGGCGGTGGGGCTGACGCCGTGGTTTTTCCCGGAAGGCAGCGACGGCCCGTTCCGCGCTCCGGCGGTCGCCGAGTCGGCCGTGCGCATCGCGTTGCGGTGGGAAGACAGTTACACGTTGCCGGCGAACGGGTGCACCTTCGTCGTGGGCCGGGTCGTGGGGCTGTGCGTTCCGGGGGCTGCGGTGGCGGCGGACGGCGCGCTCGACCTCGTGGGGATGCAGACCGCGGCCATCAGCGGACTGGACGGGTACCACGCGGTGGAGCGGCTGGAACGGCTTGCGTATGCCAAACCCGACGCCGGGCCCTCCGGTACCGCGGATTTCCTTGCAGGATTTCCGCCGCCGGCGGGCGGGAAGTCAGGCCGCGGGACAGCCGATGCAGGGAGCAGCACGTAAGCCGATGGCGCTGCAGGTGGTTTGGTTCAAGCGGGACCTCCGGCTCCGGGATGCCCCCGCAGTTGCAGCGGCGCTGGCCTCCCCGGGCCCGCACGCCTTCCTGTTTGTGTGGGAACCCGAGTGGCGCGCCCATCCGACGTGGAGCCCGATGCACGCTCGGTTCGTGGCGGAATCGCTCGACGACCTCCGCACGCGGCTGCGCGCCCGCGGTGCAGACTTGATGGAATTCACCGGCCCTGTGGAGGCGGCCTTCGAACACCTTGCCCGCTGTGCTCCGGCCGACGGACTGGAAGTGCACAGCACCCAAGAAATCGGGCTGCGCTGGACCTTCGACCGCGACCGCCGGATGGCCGGTTTCTTCCGGAAGCGCGGCATCCGTTGGCATGACCACGTGGGCTGCGGGGTGCAGCGCGGCCGGACGCACCGTGCGCAGTGGCTGGAGGAGTGGCGTGCGTTCGTCTCCGCTCCGGAGGCGGTGCCGGTGTGGGACGGGTTGGAGCCGTTCCGGCCCGTCGGGCGGGAGTTGCCGTCCGGACTGGAAGAGGGCAGGCCGGAGTTCCCGCCCGAGGGGCCGGGCGCGCCGCGCCGGCAGCCCGGCGGCGAAACCGCCGCCGAAGCCTACCTCAGGACCTTCCTCGCCACCCGGGCCCGCCGCTACGCCGGCAGCATCAGCAAACCCGAGGCCAGCCGCACGGGCTGCAGCCGGATTTCGCCCTACCTGGCCTGGGGCAACCTCAGCGTGCGGACGGCGTACGGCGCGGCGCGGCGCGCCGCCGAAGCCCCCGGCGCCCCGCGCCGGGCGCTGGCGGCGTTCGCGGAACGGCTCCGCTGGCGCGACCACTTCATGCAGAAGTTCGAGTCGGAGTGCCGGATGGAGACCGAGGATGTGAACCGCGCCATCGGGGAAATCGGGGCGCCGCGGGTCGTGGTGCCGGAGCGCGTCCGGGCGTGGGAGGAGGGGCGGACCGGGGTGCCGCTGGTGGATGCGTGCATGCGGTGTTTGGCCGCGACGGGGTACCTGAACTTCCGGATGCGCGCGATGCTGGTCAGCTACTTGACGCACCACCTGTGGCAGCCGTGGCAGGCGGGCGCCGACCATTTGGCCAGGATCATGCTGGATTTTGAGCCGGGCATTCATTATCCCCAAATGCAGATGCAGGCCGGCTGCACGGGCGTGACCACCGTGCGCATCTACAACCCGGTCAAGCAAGCCCAGGACCACGATCCCGACGGGGCGTTCATTCGGCGGTGGGTGCCGGAGCTCGCGGACGTCCCGGTTCCAGCCGTATTTGCTCCGTGGGAGATGCCCCCGCTGGAGGCGGCGTTCTTCGGGCCGACAGGCTACCCGGCGCCACTCGTCGACCTGGAAGCGGCGGCGCGGGCGGCTCGGGAGCGGCTTTGGGGCGCCCGCAAGCAGCCGGCGGTGCGCGCGGAAGGCGCCCGCATCGTCGCGCGCCATGTGCTGCCGCGGAAGAAACAATCCGGACGGAAATGAACGAAATTTGTCCTGAGATGCACACTGAATCCCGCCCGGATACCCGCGTTCTGCTGCACCACGAGGTCATCGCGGAGCGCCCCGATGCGCCGTGGCTCGTTTTCATCCACGGGGCCGGCGGCAGCATCCGCACGTGGAAGTTCCAAATCGATGCCTTCGCCCCCCACTACCGGCTCCTGCTCATCGACTTGCGCGACCACGGCTACTCGAAGGACATCCTCCCCGAGTACCCGGCCTACGACTTCGACATCCTCGTCGAAGACATCCTGCGCGTGATCGATCACCGCGGCATCGAGAAGGCGCACTTCCTGAGCCTTTCCATCGGCAGCGTCATCCTCCAAAAGCTGGACATGGAGCGCCCCGACCTCGTGGACCGCATGGTCATGGCCGGCGCCATCTTCGACGGCAGCAAAGCCATGCACATGTTCGTGCACAGCGCGAAATTCCTGAACATCTTCTTGCCGTACCGCGCGATGTATTGGCTGTTCAGCTTCATCGTGTTGCCTCGGAAAAACCACCGGTTGAGCCGCTACATTTTCCGTCGCCAAAGCAAGCGGCTCACCCAGCGCGAGTACCTCAAGTGGGTCGAGCTCTACAAGCCCTTCTTCCGGCTCGTCCGCGACTACGTCCACCGCCCGGTCGACAAGAAAGGCCTCGTGGTCATGGGCGACCAGGACCACATCTTCTTCCGGGCTGCCGCGCGCTTCGCGCAGCTCCAAAAAAACATGCGGCTCGCCGTCATCGAAAACTGCGGCCACGTCTGCAGCATCGAGGCCCCCGACGTCTTCAACGACCTCGTTCTCAAATTCCTGCGCGACGAAGACGTCCCGGACTCGGTCCCTGCCCGCCCGGTCCCGACTTCGTGGGCGGAGTTGAGGGGGCAGGGGTGAGGCGCGGCTTCGCCGCGGAGGGACGAGCGCCGCTGCGCGGCGCGGGATGAGGCGCGGCTTCGCCGCGGAGGGATGAGGGATGAGCGCCGCTGCGCGGCGCGGGACGAGGTTGAGATTGAGGGGTTCGTTGCGGCTGCGCCACAGAGGCATGGGGGCGGAGGGTTAAGGCATGGAAAGTGTCTCTGTTTAATTTCAATGGGTCAAAAGCGAAAAAAACGCCAAACTGTTCAGGAGAAGTAGTGGATTCTACGCACACAACGAAGCATCGAGCATTCGACAACTTGTCGGATTGCAGCAAATCGTTCGACCGCAAGGCGATCTGTTGCCCAAGACGTCTTTAGGTGGGAAACACCTTAGCGATTGCACAGGGCTGTGCGCTGATTGCAAATCCTCCCGGGATACACCTGCTCTCGCGATTCACCGCACCAATGAAACCTATAGGCTTTACGTCAAAAGCCCATTGCGAAGATGAAAGGCCAGAGGGTTGGTAGGGCATTTTGATGCACGTTCACTGAAATGAAACCCCCAGCATACGTGTGTGCCGGATCGCTAAAAACCATACTGCATTTTCAGGATGGCATTGTACGTGTTAATGCTACCTTGCAACGTAAATAGCCGAAACGACCTTTCGCCTATTCAGTGGAAATTGTGAGATTCACGCTATGGA
>CAZMNI010000030.1:0-13941 GCA_964567615.1 uncultured Chryseobacterium sp. | reverse complement strand
TGTCTGCGTTGAAGGCATCTGAAACGGCCGAACCGAACACGTCCGCCCGCATCACCCGGGTTTACCGCACCGTCAACCGGCCGGCCGCGCCGTCGGGCGTGGCGAGCAGGTAGAGGCCGGCGGGCAGGTGGCCGAGGTCGAGGCGCAGCGTGCCGCCGAACCACGGGTAGGAAGCCACGGTGCGGCCGGTGGCGTCGAAGAGGGAGAGGAGGCCCGGCGTGCCGTCTGCCGTCCACTCGACCGCCACCGCCGCATCGGTCGGGTTCGGGTAGAAGCGGAAGGCCTCGCGGCCCGCGGGTTCGACGACGCCGACGCCCATGCCGTTCAGCAGGCCCGTGAATTCTTGGAAGTACAGGTTCGCCACCCGCGCGTCGCGGACGACGAGGGTGTTTTCATCGTTTGTGGTCTCTGCCGTCGAAGACCAATTGTGGGAACCGGTGATGACCAGCGGGTCGGAGAGGGGCTGGCTGTGGTCGACGATGCCGTACTTGTGGTGGAGCTGTCCGCTGATGCCTTGGTGGGAATAGACGGCGACCCCGTTCGACAGGAGGTACTCGAATTCCGAGCCGGTGGTGTTGACCTCTTCCATCGCGCCCTCCGGCTGGATGAACAGGCTCACCTGGTCGATGATCGCGTCGGCCAAGTCGTCGCGGGTGAAGGCGAGCGTAGCGAACGACAGGTCGTAGTCGCAGGTGCGCAGGGCGGCGTCGATGGCGGCTGTGGTGCCGTCGGTGGGCGAGAAATACAGCTCGACCGGGCTTCCACCGACGAGGAATTTGCGGGGCGTGTTGTTCGTTTTTTCCGAGCCAAACTTGCTGGCCGCGCTGTTCGGCTGCGGTCCCGTCGAGCCCCACATCTCTTCGAATTCGAGGACGTAGGCCCGGGCGAGGCTTTGGTCCGCGAGCACGATGACGTTGTTGAAGTCCGTGTTCAGGTTTTCCGTGGTCCAATTCGTCGAACCGGTCAGCACGAAGGCCGTTTCCGCATACTCCGCGTCGCCGGCGATGAACTTGTTGTGCATCCCGCTGCCTTGGCCGTCGGTGCGGAGCAGCACGGGGATGGACGGGTCGAGGGCGTCGAGGCCGATGTTCGCGTTCGAACCCTCGGCGATCCAACGCACCTGCACGCCGTTCGCCACGGCGGTGTTCACCGCGTTCGTGATGGTCGTGTTGTTCGTGTTGTAGACCGCGATGTCGAGGGTGTGCTGCGCGCTGAGGATGTATGCGGCGATGGAGTCATTCGTCGACGTGCCCGTGGAAATGGCGTCTTCGAAGGTCGCCACCGACGTGTCCACCGGGCCGGTGAAGAAGGTGCGGATCCAGCCCGGCGACGTGCTCACGGTGGCGTAGGGACGCACGCTGGAGGCCGTCTCCTCGTCGCCCACCGCCGACAGCACGCGGGCATAGTAGATCGTGCCGGGCGTGAGGTCTGTGAGGGTGACGCTGTGGTCTGTCACCGACTCGGTGACGGCAACTTCCAGCCCGAGGTCCGGCGTAAGTCCGTACTGCACGCGGCTGTCTCCGGCCACGTCCGTGGGCCACACGAGGTCGAAGGAGGTGGGTGCGAGGTTCGTTTGGGTCACCGGCCCCGAGAGGTTGATGGCGCTCGTCGCCTCGATGTCCTGCGGGCCGCGGGGAAGCAGCTGGTAGCCGTCCGTGCCGGTGAACGAGAACTGCGACACGATGCCCGTCAGGTTTACGATGCCGGCCGAGAGGACCGTGCCCACGAGCGGGTTCGAGTTGCGGATGTACACCACGCCGCTCTGGCCGCCGGCTGTGAAGGCATAGGTGGCGTTGCCGGTGATGACCTGCCCGCCGTTTGTGAAGAGGGCGCCTTCGATGTGGACGAGTTCGCCTTCGCGGGTCTCGTTCATCATGGACGGCGTGATGAGCTCGGGGGTGGGCAGCGCGTTGCCGATGCTGTGCACCGTGACTTGCGTGATGCCGTTCGGGCCGACTTCCAGGAGCCCGTTGTACTCGCTGAGGGCGGCCGTCATCGTCAGGCTGTCGCCGATTTGGGGGTCGGGGAAGCCGGTCCAGGCGGCGCCGGGGTAGAGGGCGATGCCTGCCGTGGCGTCTTGGAGGTAGCGGACGGAGCCAAACTCAGCGCCGCTGGTCACGATTCCGCTGACGGTCACCGTCGCCCCGACGGGCTGGGTGCGTGCGGCAGAAATTTGGGCGGCCGCCGGCAGTGCGGCAGCAAACAGGGCCGCAACGGCCACAAACGAGGGGAGGAAGTGGTTGCGCATGGTCGGAATCAGGGGGGCCAAAGTTCGCACCTTCGCCCCACGTTCCGACACGCGTCAGAACCGCACCCGCACCGAGAAGTTCGTGCGGAACGGCAGCCCCATGTACACGGCCGCTGAAGCTGCGTCGAAGTTGTTCGTTGTCAGCGCGTAACGGCGCGCGGGGTCGTCGTAATAGACCTGGCCGTAGGCGTCGTTGTTTTGGGCCGATCCGAGGTACACCGTGTTGAGCACGTTGAACAGCGACAACCGGAACTCGAGGTTCGTTTCGCGGAAATCCGTGGACCAACCGGCGTGCACGTCCAACAGCCCGTACTCCGGCAGCTCCCACGACTGCCGTCCGGCATTCGCCCCGTACAGCGAGAACGGGTCAAAATCCGAGAAGTAGCGGTCGAAGAAGGTGTAGCGCGGGCGGATGTAGAACCGCTTCCACTCGTAGCGGAGGGAGATGCTGTACTGGTTTTGGGGCGCATCGCCCACAGCCACCCCCTTCGCGTCGTACGTGATCGTCACCGGCTCCCCGTCGGCATCGAGGTACGGCGTATTCGTGTCGTCGTCGATGAGCTTCAAGCTGTCTTCCGAGCTGTCCCACCGCCAATCCCCGAGCGAGACGTAGCCCTCGAGCGTGAGGTTCCGCCCGAGTTCCCATGCCGCATCTGCTTCGAGACCGCGGTGCACGGCGCTCATCGAGTTCACGTTCGCCCGGACGATTTCGCCGGTGGGCGTTTCGAACCGCAACAGCACGTCGAGGGGCCGGTTGTTCCAGTCCGTGTAGTAGCCGTTGACGTTCACCGTCCACGGGAACTTGCTGAAGCTGTAGCCGAGTTCGACCGAGGCGATTTTCTCGTTCTGCGTGTTGAGCACGAAGTTGTTCGTGAAGTCGATCACGTTTTGGAACACCGGGGTGCGGTTGAGGAATCCCACGTTCATGAACGCATTCGAGTGCTCTGACAGGTTGTAGTTCCCGCCGGCCTTGACCGTGTAGCCGGGGATCCACTTCCAGCCGGTGAAGGCGTAGGAGCCGGTCGAGTCCACGGGCAAGAAGTAGTCCACCCGGTTGTACCCTTGGCTGACCGCGCTGACGTTCAGGAAGAGGTTGTAGAGGTAGCCCTTGTACTCGACCAAACCGAAAGCGCCGCCCCACCGCACAAACGCATCGTTGTGGTAGCCGATGGTGTCTCCTTCGAACTTCATTTTCGTCGCAGCGTTCGCATCGTTCGCATCGACGAAATAGTCCCCGCCCAGCAAATCATACACGGTGGCGAAGTGCCCACCGCGGTACGTCCGCGCGTCGAGCCCGCCCGATACGGTCACTGCTTCGCTCGCTTCCCAGCGGAAGGTGGAAAGCAGTCCATACCATTCGTGGTCGTTGTGCAGCTTGCGCAGGATGCGGCCGGATTTGTACAGCGTGTCGGAGTACAGCGGGTCGATGGGCGGCCCGAAGATGTTGCCCACGGTGTTCGAGTAGTAGAACTTGTCGAAGTCCACATGGCCGTCCGGCGTGTAGTCGCCGGCGCCCAGCGGGTTTTCGAGCCGGGTGCCGCCGCCTTTGCCGTAGGAGGCATAGACCATGTTCGACAAGTAGAACCGCTCGCCGATGCGCCAGTTGTGGCGGAAGGTAAACAGCGGTTTGTGGTACATGTTCTCCCGCTCGTGCTGGACCTCGCCGTTGAGCATGCCCCAGTGGACGTTGTAGCCGATGCCGTAGTCCACGACGCGGGCGGTGTCGATGAAGTCGGTGGCCGACATCTGCGCTTCGAAGTCTTCCACGCTGCCGTAGCCGTATTGCTCGTTCAATGCGGCGATGGCTGCTTCTTCTTGGGCGGCCGTGAGGGAGCCGTTGTTGAAGATGTCAGAATGGGCCTGGCTGTAGGCGCTCATCGTGGCATACTCCTCGTCGCTGCCGTTGAAGAGTCCGCGGGCGTAGTCGCGGTCGTGGGTCACGATGCGTTGGCGGTAGCTGCGGGAAGCATTGCGAGTGGGGGCGCCCATCGCGCTGAAGCTCAGGCTGTGGTTGCCGAGTTCTTTTTGGACCTTGCCGTAGTAGAACCACGACCGATTGTAGTCCTGTTCGAAGTACCCGCCCCGGTCCTGGTAACTGCCGGAGAAGGTCAGGCCCCAACCGCCCGGCAACCGCCCGGTGGTGTGACTGAGCGAGGTGCGCGTGAAGCCGAAGCTGCCGACCTCCTGCTTGACGTTCGTGCGGCGGGCGCTTTCGATGCCTTGCGTCACGATGTTGACCGTGCCACCGATGGCCGGCAGGGCGAGCTTGCTGGCGCCGAGGCCGCGCTGCACCTGCATGGTGGAGGTGACCAGGTCGAGGCCGAACCAGTTGTTCCAAAACACCCCCCCGTTCTCCATGTCGTTCACCGGAATTCCGTCGAGCATGACGGACACGTTGCGCTGCTTGAAACCGCGGATGGTGACGGACGGGCCGTCGTTTTCGCTGCCTGTGGCCGTCGCAAACACGCCCGGCGTGGTGTTCAGGATCATCGGGATGGGCTGGGAACCGAGCTGCTCCTGGATTTGGATGGGCTTGATGTTCGAGAACGCGACGGGCGTTTGGCGCTCGATGGCGACGTCGGCGACGACCTGCGCCTCTTGCAGCACCAGGGTTTCCAGCTTGAAGTCGACGCGGCGGTCGGCAGCGCCCAGCTCCACCACCTTTTCCATGGGCGTATAACCCACGTAACTCACTTTCAGCGTGTGTTTTCCGCTTGGAAGCGAGATGCTGTAGTTGCCGTCAAAGTCGGTCATGGTCCCCTTGCCGTTCACGACGACCGCCGCTTGCAGCAGGGTCTCGCCGGTGATGGCGTCGGACACGGTTCCGTAGACGCGGACTTGCTGCTGGGCGGTGGCAGGTGCGAGCACCGCAAGCAGCCCGAGGGCCGCGACAACTGCGGTCGGGAAGCGGAAAGACGCCATGGGGGTGCGGATTAGCGGACGGAAACGCGGTGGGACACCGTGCTTCCGGAGGTGAAGACCACGTTCACGACGTACGTGCCGGGGGCCAAGCCCTCGAGGGCGATGGTCCGCACCGCAGCCGGACGCTCCGTGCGCACGAGGGCGCCGGTGGACGCGTACACTTCGATGCGTTCGATGCTGCCATCGGCTTCGACCGTGAACCGACCGCCTTCGGCCGGGTTCGGGAAGAGGCGCACATGCAGCGGGGCCGGTGCAGCGGTGAGGCCCGAGGTGCCGCAGTCGCAGAGGTGTGTGCCGAGTCCGGTCCAGGTGTTGACTTCGAGGGTGTCCCACTCGAGGAGGGCGTTGAAGGCCACGGGCGGAAGTGTGACGCCGCCGGTGACGGAGGGCTTGCGGATCATGGTTTGGTTCGAGGTGAGCCAAGCGGCGCCGTCGCCCACGTCGATGTAGCCGTTTGCCGCGTCGTCCGTCCAGGCCACACCCGGGTCCTCGCCCGGCTTGCCGAAGATGTCGAGGACTTGGTTGCCGTTGCGGATCAGCACGAGGGCGTCGTCGCCGTTCATGTAGGTGGGCGCCGGGTACGGATTGTCGAGTTGGTCCGCGTAGGCTTGCATGGCCGGGTCGCAGGCCGGCGAGATGGCGCCGCCGCCGAGGTCCACGTCTTCGGTTTGGCCGTTGATCAGCACGAAGGTGCCGTAGGGAGCCACCGTGCCCACGAGCGAGGTCTCGTCGGACATGCCCGCTTCGCCGTTTGCCCACCGCTGCAGGACGTACCCGTTGAGGTCGATCGGCGAGGCCGTGGGGTTGTAGAACTCGACGCCCTTGTTGTTTCCGGTGCCTTCGAGGTACTCGGAGATGAACAGGTTCGTGCATTGAGCAAAGGCAGCGGCCGGGGCCAGTCCTGCGAGAAGGAGGAGCGAATTGCGCATGGTGGGAATCGGTGAAAGGCGGGCCAAATTACGCCCCGAACCGGATTTCCCTCCACCTTCCCGCCATGGCTGCATCGGATTTTCATTTGGAGGCCATCCGCGCCCGGTGCGCGACATGGCCCGGCGTCTCGGAAGGCTTCCCTTTCGACGAGAAGACGCTGGTTTTCAAAGTCGGCGGCAAGCTCTTCGCCCTCGCCGACACGGACCACTTCGACTCCATCAACCTCAAATGCGACCCAGAACGGGCGGTGGACCTGCGCGCTCGATTCGCCGGCATCCAGCCCGGTTGGCACATGAACAAGGTGCACTGGAACACGGTGGAGGTGCGCAGCGATGTGCCGGTGCAGCTGCTTTGGGACCTCTTGCACCACAGCTACCTGCTCGTGGCCTCCGGGCTTCCCGCCCGCGACCGCCGCGCCCTGTTTCCCGACGGACTGCCCACCGCATGACACCGGCGGCTACCCCTTCGTACGCCTGGGCACCGGGCCGCATCTGCCTCTTCGGCGAGCACCAAGACTACTTCGGGCTCCCCGTCGCGGCCGCCTCCCTCGCCCTCGGCATCGGCATCACCGCCGTAGACCGATCGGACCGGCTCGTCGCCATCGACTTGCCGGACACCGGCGAGCGGCTCCTGTACGACCTCGACGACCTGCCGCCCCTGACCCCGCGGGCCTACCTGCTCTCGGTACTCTACCGGTTCCGCGCTGCCGGGCGGCTCCCTGACCACGGCTTCTCTGCTACGGTCCGCGGCGACCTTCCGCGGGGGGCCGGCGCGAGCAGTTCGACGGCGCTGACGGTCGCTTGGACCCGGCTGTGCGCCGCCCGTGCCGGCCTCTTGCTGACGGACGCCGAGGTGGCGGACTGGGCGTACCGCGCGGAGGTGGTGGACTTCGGGGAGCCGGGGGGCCAAATGGACCACTGGGCCTGCGCGATCGGCGGCGCCCTGCACATCACCTTCGACCCGGTCCCCGCCTACACGCCGCTCGCCCTCCCGCCCGGCGGCACCTTCGTCCTCATCGACTCCGGCGAACCGAAGGACACGCTGGCGGTCCTGCGCCGAGCCCGCTTCTCGCGCCTCGCCCTCTTCGACCGCGTGCCGGACTGGGACTGGCGCCGTGCGCCCGCCGACGCCGCCATCCCCCCGCCCGTCTCCGGCCCCGCCTGGACCCCCGACGACCTCGCCCTTCTGCGGGGCACCCTCCTCAACCGCGACGTGTCGGCCGCTGGCATCGCCGCGCTCCGCGCCGGCGACGCCCCCGCCGCGGGCCGCCTCCTCACCGCCCACCACGCCATCCTCCGCGACGTCCTCGGCACGTCCACCCCCCGCATCGACGCCCTCCTCGACGCGGCCCTCGCCGCCGGCGCCTGGGGCGGCAAGATCAACGGTTCGGGAGGAGGCGGGACGTGCTTTGTGTACCGGGCGGTGGAGGGGGGAGGGTGAGATTGAGGGTGAGAGTGAGTTTGAGTTTACAGTTTGAGTTTACAGTTTGAGTTTACAGTTTGAGTTTACAGTTTGAGTTTGAGGGGTTGAGTTTAAGGGGTGGATGTCAGGGTCGAATTGAGGTGGAAATCGTGAGATTTGTGTTGAATTATTGGGCGAAATGGTGTAAATTCATTACATCGAAAACGCCTGAAATGAAAGGAACTCTATGGTTACGCGGGACGATTTGTGGATTGTTGGCCGCGGCCTTTGTTCATCCGGCAGCAGCTCAAACCTACCAATCAAACTCCTGCAGTTGGAACCCGGATTCGAATGGAGATTTCGTAATCACCATTACGGATTTACTAGCGTTGCTCAGCATCTATGAAGAGGCTGATTCAGATATGGATTGTCTTTTTGATTCTATGGATGATTGTGTTGGTTACTACGATGCATGTGGGGTGTGCAATGGTGGAGGAGTGGATGCCGATGCCGACGGCGTTTGCGACAACATGGACCCATGCGTGGGTGTGCTTGATGCGTGCGACGTGTGCAACGGCCCCGGCTTGTCCTTTCCCGTCATTGAAGAGATCATTTTTGTAACGGACTCCATTTATGTGCCCCCCATAGAGGAGTGGTATGTTTTCAGCTACGCGGTGGACACACTTTTCACCTATGTCTGCCCGGTGCAAGGCTGTACGGACTTAAACGCTTCCAACTTCAATCCGGCGGCCGTCATCGAAGACGGTTCGTGTAGCTACAGTCCCGCGCAATGCAATGGCGCTTCCACGGTGACCTTCGACGGCCACACGTATCCGCTCGTCGGGATAGGTACTCAGTGCTGGTTCAAGGAAAACCTGCGCAGTGACAACTATCGCAACGGGGATGTCATTCCCGGGAATTTGAATGACAGCCTCTGGATTTCTGCGACATTCGGAGCTCAAGCCATCTACGGTGAGGGCGCTTCAACGGTTTACCAAGGAAGCGGTGACGAAGGTGCAAATCTGGACACCTTTGGTCGCTTGTACAATTGGTATGCGGTCAACGATGCACGTGGCCTCTGTCCAGTGGGGTTCCATGTGCCTTCGGATTCGGAGTGGATGACCCTTGAAATGGCCTTAGGGATGTCGTCTGCGCAAGCGAACGGAACGGGCTGGCGCGGAACCGACCAGGGCTCGCAGTTAAAGGTCTCTTCTAACGACTCGCCCCCTTGGAACGGCATAAATTCCAGCGGCTTTTCGGCCCTGCCAGGTGGTGCCCGGTACACGATTGGTTACTTCAATGCTCTCGGAGGCCATGGCTTCTGGTGGAGTTCCACACCGTCCGAAACCTATGCTTGGATTCGCAGCTTGAACTCTGGTTATTCCAATGTCGATAGAAGCAACTACAATGTCGCGGTAACTTATGGTTTTTCTGTCCGTTGCGTCCGGGATGAGGGCGTGTTTTGCCTCGATCCGGATAACGATGGAGTCTGCGCTGAAAATGAAATCAGTGGTTGTACGGACATCAATGCCACAAACTTTAATCCTATTGCCACAGAAGAGGATGGGACTTGTGTGATGCCTGGCCCCGCGCAATGCGGCGGCGTCTCCACGGTGACCTTCTACGGCCACACCTATGCGCTGGTCGGCATCGGCAATCAGTGCTGGTTCAAGGAGAACCTTCGCTCGGACAACTACCGCAACGGGGATGCCATTCAGGGGAATTTGAATGATAGTGAGTGGACTTCGACGGTTTCGGGTGCACAAACGGTTTATAACAACGACCCCGTGAACCTTGCGACCTACGGCCGCCTGTACAATTGGTACGCAGTGAACGACGCCCGAGGCCTTTGTCCTGCAGGGTTCCACGTGCCCACAGATGGAGAATGGATGACCCTTGAAGTAGCTCTAGGGTTGTCGTTAGAAGATGCTTATGCTACTGATTATCGAGGATGGGATGTAGGAAAGCAATTGAAGTCATCCTTGGAGGATAACGTGCCGTGGACAGGGTCAAACACAAGTGGTTTTTCTGGAATTCCAGGAGGAAGTCGAAGCAGCGGGGACGGTAACTTCAGCTATCTCACGGACATCGGTACTTTATGGAGTGCAACCGAAGGAACCGTGGAAGGTCATTCATTTGTTCGAGCCTTGAACTCGGGGTACGATGGCGTTTATCGCTCAATTGGCAACCACGCATTCGGTTTCTCCGTTCGTTGTATAAAGGATTGAAGACGATGAGTCGGCTGTTCCTCGAGTGACCGGGAGAAAGCCCAGATTGGTAGATTTGAATTCCGGAGTGTAATAGAAATGCGTGCGATTCGTCGAGCGTTTGAACATCCCATCGTCTTCCTAAAAAAGCAAGAACCGAAGAAGCTCTCGCCTCCCCGGTTCTCAATCTCAATCTCAAACTCGTTCTCAAACTCAATCCCAATCTCGTCCTTCTGATGCAGATCAGGGCGTGAGTTCGAAGGAGGTGCAGGTGTTCGCGTTGAAGTTGACGACGCCGGACCACCACATGTAGCCGTCTTCGTCGTAGACCTCGTAGGTGGAGGCGCGGGTCGGGACGGAGCCGAGGTCCTTGGTGACGGTGATGGTGCCGTTTTGGCCGCAATCGGGTGCGCCGTTCCAATAGACGGCCGCAGCGGTCGATCCGACGAGCTGTCCGTCCACGTAGAAGATCAGGCTCTTACCGGCGTAGTCGATGACGAGTTGGCTAGCGGCTGCGCCGTACCAAAAGACGACCTCGCCCTCGTACGTGCAGCTTCCATCGTCCGTATCGGCATCGCTGGAATAATTCACCGCGTCGGGATTTGTGCAGCCTTCCTGCTTGCAACCGGACAGCGCAATCACCGCTCCTGCCAGTGCCCAAACGGTCAGATTCTGAAGTGTTTTCATAAAAAAGTGGGTTGAACGCGGCAAGTATAAGCCGGTCCAACCCACGAAAATGTTAAATCAATTCGAACCCGTTGTTTTTAACATTCGTGTGACCCTATCTGTCACGCGAAGCGGGTTCAAATGGGTTTACTCGGCAGATGCAGCGGCCGGGGTGTCGCCGGTGGCGTCCGTCGCTGCAGCATCGGGGGCGTCCGTTGCGTCGATGACGATGACCGGTGCGGTCGCGTCGGTTCCCGCTGCATCGGCGGCGGTGGCTTCGGTGGCGGCCGGGTCGGCTGCGGGCGCTGCTTCGTGGCTGTGGCCGCCGAGGATCGGGGCGATGACGAGGCCGACGAGGCAGGTCAGCTTGATGAGGATGTTCATCGACGGGCCGCTGGTGTCCTTGAAGGGGTCGCCCACCGTGTCGCCGGTGACCGCCGCTTTGTGGGCGTCAGAGCCCTTGAAGGTCATTTTGCCATCGATTTCGACCCCGGCTTCGAAGGACTTCTTTGCGTTGTCCCAGGCGCCGCCGGCGTTGTTTTGGAAAATGGCCCACAGCACGCCACTGACCGTTACGCCGGCCATGTAGCCGCCGAGGGTCTCCGCTGCCCACGCGTGGTCCGCGCCCAGCAGGATCGGCAACAAGCCGATGACGAGCGGGAAGACGATGGTCATCGCGCCCGGCAGCATCATTTCACGCAGGGCCGCCTTCGTCGAGATGTCCACGCACTTGCCGTATTCCGGCTTGCCCGTGCCTTCCATGATGCCGGGGATTTCCTTGAACTGGCGGCGGACTTCCTTGACCATGTCCATGGCGGCCTTGCCGACCGAATTCATGGCAAGGGCCGAGAAGACGACCGGAATCATGCCGCCGATGAACAGGGCTGCGAGGACGTTCGCTTTGAAGATGTTGATGCCGTCGATGCCCGTGAATTCCACGTAGGCGGCGAAGAGGGCCAAAGCGGTCAGCGCAGCAGAAGCGATGGCAAAGCCCTTGCCGATGGCGGCGGTCGTGTTGCCCACCGAGTCGAGGATGTCCGTCCGTTCGCGCACTTCGTCGGGGAGTTCGCTCATCTCGGCGATGCCACCGGCGTTGTCGGCGATGGGGCCGAAGGCGTCGATGGCGAGCTGCATGGCCGTGGTGGCCATCATCGAGCAAGCCGCGATGGCCACACCGTAGAAGCCCGCGAATTCGTAGGCGATGTAGATGGCGCTGGCGAACAGGAGGATGGGGCCGAAGGTGGAGATCATGCCCGTGGCGAGGCCGGCGATGATGTTCGTGGCGGCGCCGGTGGCGGATTTTTGGACAATGTCAAGCACCGGCTTCTTGCCCAGACCCGTGTAGTACTCGGTGAAGTACGAAATCACGCCGCCTACGACCAAGCCCACCACAACGGCGTAAAAGACGTTGATCGAGCCGAAGGTGCGCGGGGCTTCGCCGAAGAACTCCATCGTGAGTTCTGCCGGGAGCATCGTGTCGATGAGGAAGTAGCACGCCACCGCCGTCAGGCCGATGGAGATCCAGTTGCCGCGGTTGAGGGCGCCTTGGACTGCCGCTTCTTTCGCGCCTTCGCTGACGCGGACGAAGAAGGAGCCGAGGATGCTGAAGACGATGCCGAGGGCCGAGATGATCAGGGGCAACAGGATGGGGCTCATGCCGCCGTAGTTGTCCGTGATGGAGCCGCCCATGTCGTTGATGACGTAGTTGCCCAGCACCATGGCCGCAAGGACCGTGGCGACGTACGAACCGAAGAGGTCGGCGCCCATGCCCGCGACGTCGCCGACGTTGTCGCCCACGTTGTCCGCGATGGTGGCGGGGTTGCGCGGGTCGTCTTCCGGGATGCCTGCTTCCACCTTGCCCACGAGGTCAGCGCCCACGTCAGCAGCCTTCGTGTAGATGCCGCCACCGACCCGTGCGAACAGGGCGATGGATTCGGCGCCCAGCGAGAAGCCGGCGAGTGATTCGAGGATGACCGTCATGCGCTCCACCCCGGGCCAACCGCCCGATCCGAGCAGGTAGATGAAGAGGACGCTGAGCCCGAAGACCGCCAGGCCCGCGACGCCGAGGCCCATGACCATGCCGCCGCCGAAGCTCACTTTCAGGGCTTGGGCGAGGGAAGTCCGGGCGGCTTGGGTGGTGCGGACGTTCGCTTGGGTCGCGATGCGCATGCCGATGTTGCCGGCCAGGGCGCTGAAGACCGCGCCGATGACGAAGGCGACGACGATGAACGGTTCTGTCGTGGGGACGATGGAGGCGACTAGGCCGAGCAGGGCGCCTGCGATGACGACGAAGATGGCCAGGATGCGGTACTCCGCTTTCAGGAAGGCCATGGCGCCTTCTTGGATGTGGGTGGCGATGGTGGCCATCCGCGCGTCACCGGAGGGTTGACGGCGCACCCAAGCGGCCTGAACGGCCATGTAAATGAGGCCAAGAACAGCCAGGCCAGGGACGAGATACAGCAGCGTTTCCATAGGATTCAGGTTCGGATTCAGGGGTGTGGCCGGGGTACGGCCGCAAAGGAGATGTTAGGCGACGTAGGCGACGTCTTTCACGGCCCGCACGATGTCGCCGACTTGCGGCAAGGCAGCGTCGATCAGGGACGTGGCGAAGGCGAAGGGGGTATCGCTTTGGCAGATACGGCGCACAGGCGCATCGAGGTAATCGAAGGCATGGCGCTGCACGCGGTAGGAGACTTCCGTGGCAATCGAGGCCACCGGGAAGCTCTCCTCGACGATGATCAGCCGGTTCGTCTTCTTGACGCTTTCGACGATGGTGTCGAGGTCGAGCGGGCGGATGGTGACCAAATCAATGACCTCCACCTCAATGCCTTCCGCCGCCAGCGCATCGGCCGCAGCGTGCACGGTCTTCAGGATTTTGCCAAACGACACGATGGTGCAGTCCGTGCCGGCGCGGCGGATGTTTGCCTTGCCGATGGGGACGAGGTACTCGCCGTCCGGGATGAGGCCCTTGTCGCCGTACATCTTCTCCGACTCCATCACCAGGACGGGGTTGTTGTCGCGGATGGCAGACTTCAGGAGGCCCTTTGCTTCGTAGGGCGTAAACGGTGTGACCACCTTCAGGCCGGGAATCGAGGCGTACATCGACTCGAAGCTCTGGCTGTGGGTGGCGGCGAGCTGGCCGGCCGTGCCGTTCGGGCCGCGGAACACGATGGGCACGTTGTACTGTCCGCCGCTCATTTGGAGCATTTTCGCGGCGTGGTTGATGATTTGGTCAGCCGCCAGGATGGCGAAATTCCACGTCATAAACTCCACGATGGGACGCAGGCCGTTCATTGCCGCGCCCACCCCGATGGCGCTGAAACCCAGCTCGGCGATGGGGGTGTCGATGACCCGACGCGGCCCGAATTCATCGAGCAAGCCCTTCGACGCCTTGTAGGCCCCATTGTATTCAGCAACTTCTTCGCCCATCAAGAAGACGGACTCGTCACGGAGCATCTCTTCGCGCATCGCCTCGGCGACGGCTTCCCGGTACTGCACTTCGCGCATGGGTGCGTTTTTGATTTGGTCGCCAAAGGTAATTCAAGCGGAGGAAGGTGGCGTAATTTC
>CAZMNI010000029.1:0-14096 GCA_964567615.1 uncultured Chryseobacterium sp. | reverse complement strand
AGCCACCCCTGCGCCCGCATCCAGTCGTCGTTGTAGACCTTGCCGACGTAGCGGGAGCCGTGGTCGTGGAAGAGGACCACGACGACGTCGGAGGGGGTGAGGCGGTCCTTGAGTTGGCGGAGGCCCTGGAAGGCGGATCCGCAGGAATAGCCGAGGAAGAGGCCTTCGGTGCGGGCGAGTTCGCGGGCGGCAAGGGCGCCGTCGCGGTCGCTCACCTTTTCGAAGTAGTCGATGACGGAAAAGTCGATGTTCTCCGGGATGATGTCTTCGCCGACGCCTTCGGTGAGGTACGGGTGGATTTCGTTTGGATCAAATTCACCCGTCTCATGGTATTTCTTCAACACCGATCCGTAGGTGTCAATGCCCCAAACCTGCACCGCAGGGTTTTGCTCCTTCAGGTACCGGCCCACACCGCTGATGGTGCCGCCGGTGCCCACGCCCACCACGAAATGCGTCACGCGCCCCGCGGTGTCGGCCCAAATCTCCGGACCGGTCGAGCGGTAATGGGCGTCGCGGTTTGACAGGTTGTCGTATTGGTTGCACCAAAAGCTGCCCGGAATCTCCTCGTTGAGCCGGCGGGCCACACTGTAGTAGCTGTCCGGGTGGTCGGCGTCCACATCCACCGGGCACACGTGCACCTCGGCGCCCATCGCACGCAGGATGTCGATTTTCTCCTTCGACTGCTTGCTGCTCATCGTACAAATCAGCCGGTAGCCCTTGACGGTGCACGCGAGTGCAAGGCCCATGCCCGTGTTGCCGCTGGTGCACTCGATGACGGTGCCGCCCGGCGCGAGCAGCCCGGCGCGCTCGGCGTCTTCGATCATCGCAAGGGCCATGCGGTCCTTGACGCTGTGCCCGGGATTGAAGTACTCCACCTTCGCGAGGACCTCGCAGGGAAAATCGGCGACGATGCGGTTCAACCGGACGAGCGGCGTGCGGCCGATGGTGCTGAGGATGTTCGCGTGGATCACGGCGCTAAGGTAGGCAGGCAAAGGAAGTCATCGGAAGCGCATCGCCGTCACCGGGGAGAGGCGCGCCGCGGCCCAGGCCGGAAGGAACATCGCCACAGCACACACCCCGAACGCCACGGCCTCTGTCACTGCGATGCGGACCCCGTCGATCAGGATGGGCACCCGGTCCACGTAGTACGCCTCCGGATCGAGTTGGACCACGCCTGTGGCTTCCTGCAGCGCCGCGAGCCCGAAGCCCAGCACGTTCCCCCACAAAAAGCCGCGCCCCAAAATCCGAACGGCATGCCACACAAACACCCGCAGCACCGCCCCGTCCCGCATGCCCATGGCTTTCAACATGCCCACCATCGCGGTCCGCTCCAGGATGATCACCAGCAGCGCCGACGCCATGTTGATGATGCTGATGAGCACCATCAGCCCCACGATCACCTCGACATTCAGGTCCAGCATCGACAGCCACGCAAACAACTCCGGCGCACCGTCCGTGAACGTCGATGTCGTAAGCCCCAGCGGCACGGCGGCGTAAATGGCGGCCTCCGCCGCATCGACCTCCCGGGCGTCGTCGAGCAGGACCTCCCACCCCGACGCGTGGTACCGCCACCCGCCCCCGGCGCTGCGTCCCGTCCACGCGCCGCCGCGGTGCGCGAAGGCGACCGTGTCGCCTGCGGTGCCCCGCTCGTCCCGCACGATGGCCCGGAACCGCGCCGTCGTGTCCGCGCCGTCCAGCCGATGCGGGCCGGGGCCCCGCCACGTCGTCCACGGCCCGCCCGCCGGTCCCTCCCACCGCACCTCGGCCCGGCCCGCCGCCGACCCGAAGAGCCGCACCGCGACCGTGTCGCCCGCGACGGCGGGTTGGGCCTCGACGCCGGTCCGCGCCGCGCGCTGCAGCTTCCGGTACGGCACGAAGATGAACTCGCGGTCGTACTCGAGCAGGCCCGTCTCGTAGATCCCGGCTACGGCGAGCACCTCCGGCCGGACATCGTCCCCCGCCACGAGGTACAGCCGAACCCGGTCCCCCACTGCCAGCTTCAGCCGCTCCGCCACCGGACGCGACACCACCAGGCTGTCCACGTCGGCCGCCCCCGGCCAAACCCCTTCCCGGAGCGCCCCTTCGACGCCGGGCCGCACCCACTCCGGCCCGATCCCCTTCGCCGCAATGCCCACCACCTCTTCGCGGGTCTCGAGCAGGCCCGGCATAACCAAATACGGCTGTGCAGCGACCACGCCGGGCACCGCACGCACGGCGTCTGCCCAGTCCACGTCGGTACGGAGGCCCGGCACGGCCGGATCCGTGCCCTCGATGGTGAGGTGGGCGCTGAAGCCGATGACGAGGTCGCGGACCTCGCTTTGGAACCCCTGCACGATGGCCGTGGCCAAAATGATGAGCGCAATCCCCAGGGCGACCCCCGCCGTGGCGATGGCCACCACGGGCCGGGACCACGAACCGGCGGAGCGGTCGGTGGCGAGCCGGGTGGCAATGCGGCGGGGCAGGTTCATGCGGCGAAAATAGGCGGGACGCGGTGCGGGGCCGCGCTACATTTGGGGCGATGGCGCACCGGTCCCCTTCTTTTCTCGTCTCGGCAGTCCTCGCGGCTGCGCTCGCACTGGGCAGTGCGGGATGTGCCGACCGCGGAATGGGCGCCGACGCCACCGACGCTGCAGCCCTGCCGGACCCCGGAGCAGAAATCACCCCGGTGGATGCGGTCCCGGTCCTGAGCCCCGAGGCGCTCGCAGCAGCAGAAGCGCGGCGCCGCAAATCGCTGCACCTCATCGAAGAGCCCGCGTACGGCGAGCTGCACGTGCGCCGGCGGACCGAAGCGCCGCGCCGCATCGGCCTCGGGCACGAGCGGGTGGGCGACTTGGTCCAACTGTTAGGCCGCGGGCCGGTAGCCGTCGTGGCCCACCACACGTCGTTTTTGCAGGCGGACCTGCTGGCCACGCCGGTGCACCTCGTCGATACCCTGGTCGCGTTGGGCGTCCCCGTGAAGCGCGTCTTTGCGCCGGAACACGGCTTCCGGGGCGACCGGGCCTACGGCGACCACGTCGAAGACGGCGTCGATCCACGGACCGGACTGCCCGTCTTCTCGCTGCACGGAGATTACCGCAAGCCCACCCCGGCCATGCTCGACAGCATCCGCACCGTGGTGTTTGACCTGCAGGACGTGGGTGCGCGGTTCTACACCTATGTCAGCACGTTGGCCCTGGTGATGGAGGCGTGTGCGGAGCAGGGCGTGGCGCTGGTGGTGCTCGACCGGCCAAACCCTCACGGCCACCACCTCGCCGGACCGGTGCTCGACACGGCGTTCAAATCGTTCGTCGGCGCGCTGCCGGTGCCGCTGCTGCACGGCATGACGGTGGGCGAGCTCGCCCGGATGATCAACGGCGAGGGCTGGCTGCCCGGCGGGATCACCTGCGAACTCGAGGTCATCCCCTGCCGCAACTACGCGCACAGCGACCGGTGGTACCCGCCCATCCCTCCCAGCCCGAACCTGCCCAACGATACCGCCATCGCGCTGTACCCGTCGCTGTGCCTCTTCGAAGCCACGGTGGTCAGCGTGGGCCGCGGCACCCCCATCCCGTTCCAATGCATCGGCGCACCCGACCCGGTCACCGGTGATTTCCACTTCGTACCGGAACCGATTCCCGGGGTGGCGCCGACGCCGCTGCACCAGGGCGTCGCGTGTTTCGGGGAAGATTTGAGCGCCGTCGGGGGGGCGTGGACGCGGTCGGCGCGCGGGTTCGACCTGGGCTACCTGTTTGCTTACCGCGACCTGTGGGAGTGCGTGGGCGACACGGCCCGGCCGCGGTTTGTGACGTCGACGTCGTTTTTTGACCGGCTTGCGGGCACGAACACGCTGCGCATCGCCCTCGAATCGGGCGGGTCGTGCGACGAGCTGACGGCGGCGTGGACGGCTGAGCTGTGGGCGTTTGCCGAGCGGCGGGCGCGCTACCTGTTGTACCCGGTGCAACGGTGAGTGGGGAAGTTGCGTTAAGTTTGGGCCGCCGGTGACGGGCCTCGGGCCCGACCGCCGCCGGCCAAACCCAGTTCCGATGCGCACACACCGCCTGCGTCCCGCCTTCACCGCCCTCGCCCTGCTCGCTGCGGGCGCGGTTTTCACCGGCTGCTACAAAGCCCCCGAATTCGTCAACCCGGTCTACAACTGCGGGTGCGGCACGCTGCAATTTGAAGGTGCGAATTACCCGCTGAAGCTGGCCGAGGCCGTGATTTGGGACACGCTGCAGCCCAAGTCGCGGCGCTACCACCTCGTCGCCGACCTCCGCACGCCGGAGGAAATCGAGCGGCACACGGACGGACACGACCTGACGGTGATGCTCGAATTCGACTCCATCAACCGGCCCGCGTTCTACCTGCCGGCCGACGGCATCGTCCACCGGATCGAGAAGATTGACCACCGCAGCGGTACCACTGCAACCCGCCGCTTCGTGTGTGTGAACGGCGTGGTCGCTCCCTCGCCCGCCTTGCTCGGCGGCACGGAAACGGTGAACTTCGAAATGCTGCTGCGCGAGGTCGTCGGAGACGACACGGTGGGCTTCGAGATCCCGTTCAGCGGCTCTTTCTCCACGACGATCGACTGACGCCCGGAGTGCCGGCCACCGGCACCCGCACGACCGCTGAATCTGCGACCGCATGGATGCGGTCCCCTGCCCGCGGCGCCACGGCATGGTGCCCGGTGAAGGCCCCGAACGCTGGAAACACGCACGTCCGCGCCGCTTCGTCCACGTGCCAACACGGCAGCCGCAGCGTCGCCCGCCCTGCCCCCTGCAGCCGCACCGCCGGATGCACATGCCCTGCACAGGTGTAGCCCTCCCAGCCCGCCGGCGGCGCCGACTCCGGCGCATGCACGAACCGCAACCCGGCTTCCACGTGCTCCCGCACGGCCAGCACCCCCGCCTCGCGCCACGCCGCCTCCCCGAGGATGTCGTGGTTGCCCAGCACAAGCAGCAGCTCCTCGAGCGGTCCCGCCGCCCGCTCCTCGTCCAGCCACCGCCGGAACTCGTCCCATTCCGCATTTGCCGTGCTGTGGACCAAATCCCCCAACACCACCAACCTCCGCGGCCGCGTCGCCCGCAGCACCCGCGTCAGCCGCGCGAGCGTCTCCCACCCCACCCCGACCGGCACGCCGATTCCGTTGCGCCGGAAATGCGCGGCCTTCCCCACGTGGACGTCCGCCACCAGCGCCGTCTCCGCTTCCTTCCACCACGCTGCGCGGTCCAGCAACAGCCGCAGCCGCACCTCGCCGAGCACCAATTCGTCGTCACGTTCCACACCCCCGAAACTACAAGCGGGACGGCCTGCTTGCGCACGCCGCCCCGCCCGAAGGAGTTGTGAATCCTTAAATCTGCTCGTCGGGATCAGAAACCGAACCCGACGTTGATGCCGAACCGCACGCCAGCGCCCGAGTTCTCGAGGCCTGCGAGGGACACGTCCATGAACTTGCTGTCAAAGGCTGCGTCACCGACTTCAGTGTTGCCGAAGTTGTCGTAGGTGCGCTCGAAGGACACACTCTTGAACTGCGGGCCTACGAAGAGCTCCGCGCTCAAGCCGTTGTCCATGAAGAACGCATAACCGATGACCGCACCTGCACCGACGACCGTACGCTTGTCCGTGCGGCTCACGTCGCCGTAAAAGCCCTCTGCGCCCGTGTCCGTCAAATCATACGTCAGGGCGAGGACGCGGGCAAGGCCTGCGACGTAAAGCCCTTCCGGTGCACCGAGGTTGTCCGGCTTGAGGTAGTAGCGGAACTCCGGAATGGCGATGAAGCCCGATTTCTTTTGCTCGTAACTGGTCTCCATGCCCATGTCGTCAAAGAGCGTTTGGCTTGAAGACTGGGAGATCAAGCCCGGCATGAGTTGGACGGACATGCGGTCGTTGAGCATGTGCTCGTAGCCGAACATGAACTGGCCGGTGAAGTACCCGAGGGGGTTTGTTTTGACCACTCCTCTGTACTGTTGGGCCTGAGCCCCGAAGGTGACCGCCGCGAGGGCCGCCGTCATCAAAAATGTGCGCATGGGCAAGATGTGGGTGAATAAATGCGTTGAATAGACCGCCGCTGCTGGGAACCCGTTGCACCGGGCCGCGACATTTTTTGCACCTCAGGCCCGGTTTTGCTGCAACTTGATGAGGTTGAGCGCACTGCCTGCACGGAACCACTCGATTTGCTGCGCGTTGTAGGTGTGCGCCGCCTCGATGCGGTCCTCGGTCCCGTCCGCGTGGCGCAGGACAAGGGTCAAGGGCCGGCCGGGTGCAAAGTCCGCGAGGTCCACGAAGTCCACGTGGTCGTCCTCACGGAACTTCGCGTAGTCCGCTTCCTGGGCGAAGGTCAAGGCGAGCATGCCCTGCTTCTTCAGGTTCGTTTCGTGGATGCGGGCGAACGATTTGACCAGCACCGCCCGGACGCCGAGGTGGCGGGGCTGCATGGCCGCATGCTCGCGCGAGGAGCCCTCGCCGTAGTTCGAATCGCCGACGACCAGCGTGGGGACGCCTGCCGCCTTGTAGGCACGGGCCACCGCCGGAACTTCACCGTAGGACCCGTCAAGGGCGTTGAGGACCTTGTTTGTATCGCCGGTGTAAGCGTTCACCGCACCGGTGAGCGTGTTGTTCGCGATGTTGTCGAGGTGGCCGCGGTACCGGAGCCACGGGCCGGCCATCGAGATGTGGTCCGTGGTGCACTTGCCGGCCGCCTTGATGAGCACGCGGGCGCCGTGGATGTTCGCCCCGTCCCAGGCGGGGAAGTTGTCGAGCAGCTGCAGGCGCTCGCTGTCCGGTCGGACGATGACTTCCACGCCGCTGCCGTCTGCGGCGGGTGCGATGTAGCCGGCGTCTTCGACGGCGAAGCCGCGCGGTGGCAGTTCGACCCCTTGCGGCTCGGCGAGCTTGACTTGCCGGCCGTCGGCCGTGGGAAGCGTATCGGTCAACGGATTGAAGCCGAGGTCACCTGCGATGGCCAAGGCGGTGACGAGTTCCGGCGAGCCGACGAAGGCGTGCGTGTTCGGGTTGCCGTCCGCGCGCTTCGAGAAGTTGCGGTTGAAGGAATGGACGATGGTGTTGCGCTCGCCCTTCTCGGCGCCGGCGCGGTCCCACTGCCCGATGCACGGGCCGCAGGCGTTCGCGAAGACCTGGCCGCCGAGCTGCTCGAACGTGTCGATGAAGCCGTCGCGCTCGATGGTGTAGCGGACCAGCTCTGAGCCAGGGGTGATGGTCAGGGTAGAGGCGGCGGTGATGCCCTGTTCCACCGCTTGGCGCGCGACCGAGGCGGAGCGGCTGATGTCCTCGTAGCTGGAGTTCGTGCAGGAGCCGATGAGGCCATACTCGATGCGGGTGGGCCAACCGTTCGCTTCGGCCGCGGCGCGCACCTGCGAAATCGGGGTGGCGAGGTCCGGGGTGAACGGGCCGTTGAGGTGCGGCTCGAGCGTGCTGAGGTCGATGTCGATGATTTGGTCAAAATAGGCGGCCGGGTTCGCATACACCTCCGGATCCCCCGTGAGGTGCTGCCGGATGCCGTTTGCCAAATCCGCCACGTCGCCCCGCCCCGTCGCGCGCAGGTACCGCTCCATCGCGTCGTCGTATCCGAAGGTCGAAGTCGTGGCCCCGATCTCGGCACCCATGTTGCAGATGGTGCCCTTGCCCGTGCAGCTCAAGGAGGACGCACCGTCGCCGAAGTATTCGACGATGGCGCCGGTTCCGCCCTTCACGGTCAGGATGCCCGCCACCTTGAGGATGACGTCCTTCGGCGAAGCCCAGCCGCTGAGTTTGCCGGTGAGGCGCACGCCGATGAGCTTCGGGAACTTCAGCTCCCAGGCCATGCCGGCCATCACATCCACCGCGTCCGCACCGCCCACGCCGATGGCGACCATGCCGAGGCCGCCCGCGTTCACCGTGTGCGAGTCCGTGCCGATCATCATGCCACCGGGGAACGCGTAGTTCTCGAGGACCACTTGGTGGATGATGCCCGCCCCAGGCTTCCAAAACCCGATGCCGTACTTGTTCGACACCGACTGCAGGAAGTTGAAGACCTCGTTGTTCTTGTTGACCGCGTCCTGCAGGTCCTTGTCCGCGCCGACTTTTGCTTGGATGAGGTGGTCGCAGTGCACCGTCGAGGGCACGGCGGCCTGCGCCCGGCCCGCCTGCATGAATTGCAGAAGGGCCATTTGGGCCGTGGCATCCTGCATGGCGACCCGGTCGGGGGCGAAGTCCACGTAGTCCACCCCGCGGCGGAAGCCGGTCGTCGGCGCGCCGTCCCACAGGTGGCTGTACAGGATTTTCTCGCTCAGGGTCAACGGCTTCCCGGTCACTGCACGGGCGGCTTCCACCCGTTCGGGAATCCGGGCATACACGGCCCGGATCATCTCAAGATCGAACGTCATGCCCCAAATGTACGGCGCGCGCCCCGGCCGTACCTTCGCCCCCATGACCCGGGCCCTCTTCCGCGAACAGGTCGTCATCGCCCTGCGCTCCATCCGCGGCAACCTGCTGCGGACGGTGCTCACCGTGGCCATCATCGCCTTGGGCATCATGGCGCTGATCAGCATGACGACCGCCACGAGTTCGTTGGAAGCCAGCGTGAAAGACCAGTTCAGCTCCTTCGGCACGCAAACCCTCACCCTGCGGCAGAGCGAAGAAGCGGGCCGGATGGGCGGCCGACGCGTCCGGACCGGCGAGCCCATCACCTACCGCCAGGCCGCCGAATTCGCCGCCGACCCGCCGGCCGGGCTCGAGGTGGGGCGCTCCGTCTTCGGATCGTTCAACGAAACCATCGTCGGCAAAACGGAACGCACCGACCCGAATGTCCAGGTGCTGGGCGTCGATGCGAACTACCTGAGCGTCTCGGGGTTCGCAGTGGGGTCCGGCCGCAATTTCTCGGCGGCCGAGGTGAACGATGCGGTGCCTGCGGCCCTCATCGGCGTCGAAGTCGTCGAAAAGCTGTTCGCGCCGTGGGAAGACCCCGTCGGCGCCGAAATCCGGATCCGCAACCGGCCGTTCACCATCGTGGGCGTGATGGCGCCGCGCGGGCGGGCCTTCGGGATGAGCCAAGACAACCAGGTGCTGCTGACGTTGGGCTCCGTCCGGCTGCTCTATGCGGACAACAGCCGGAGCTACACCGTCGCCTGCAAAGTGGCGGATCCGGACAAGCTCGAGCAAGGGGCCGCGGCGGCCATCGGCAAGATGCGGGTCCTCCGGGGGGACCGGGCGGGCGAGGCGGCTTCGTTCGATTTGGCCATGAGCAGCGGCATGGTCGACACGCTGAAGCAAGCGACCGACGGCATCACCATCGCGGCCACGGTCATCGGGATCATCACGCTGTTCGGGGCGGGCATCGGGCTGATGAACATCATGCTCGTGAGCGTCGCCGAGCGCACGCGCGAGATCGGCGTCCGGAAGGCGCTCGGCGCGACGCCCCGGGCCATCCGCGCGCAGTTCCTCATCGAAGTCGTGCTCATCGGCCAAATCGGAGGTCTGACCGGCATCCTGCTCGGCATCCTCACCGGCAACCTCGTCGCCTCCTACCTCGAGACGCCCTTCGTGATGCCGTGGGGTTGGATGGCGCTCGGACTGGCGCTCAGCCTCGCGACGAGCGTCGCCAGCGGCTACTATCCCGCACGCCAGGCCTCACGGCTCGACCCGATCAAGGCGCTCGGCCGGGAATGACGGCGACGGTGTCGCCCGCGGCGAGCAGGTCGAGGCGGACGCCGGTGAGGCGCACCAACGAATCGCGCGGCGCCGGTGCCGCTGCTGGGACGTGGAACCGGACGACCTGGCCGTCGCCCACGACCTCGGCCACGGTGCACGGCGCCCCGCCGCACCGGCCCGGATGGACCCACACCGCCGTCGCCTCGTCGATGCCCCACGCTTCGTAGCCCGGGCGATCCGCCAGGGCCGTCAAGGCCCGGTCGAAGCGCGAGCGGGCGATGAAATGTTGGTCCACGACGGCGCGGAATCCGAGGGCGTCGAGCAGGCCGAAGCCGTCTGTGTAGATGGCGTTGTCCGTCAGGATGGAGCCGTAGCTGGCGCTGTATTCTGCTGCGCGGCGCTGGTCTCCGGTCAAGGCCGTCGCGCTCATGACGGCCGCCCCGGCCGAGGTGCCGCCGAGCAGCGCACCGCGGTCGAGCGCCGCGCGCCAAACGGGGTCCAGACCGGCCAGCCGGGAGGCGGCCAGGAGCCGCGTTTGGTCCCCTCCGCCGAACCAAATCAACTTCGTCCGCCCGAGCAATTCCAGGTCCTCTTCCGTCGGCGGAAACGCGATCCCCCGGACGGTGGAGCACCCCGCCGCCGCAAACGATTCGGTCGAAAACTTCACGGATTCTTCGGGCTCCTCGCTGGCCCACGGCACGAACGCCACGGTATCGCCCGGCTGCCACCCCGCCGCCTCGAGCGCCGCCCGCATCAACTCCGGCGGCCGCGCCCCTCCCCCCACGATGAACAACCCGCCCTGGGCTTCCCCCTCACTCCCGTTCCACCTTCCTGCGACGCAAAGCGCTGCAATGAAGAGGGTTCGAATCACTTCGCTGCGACCTCGCGTTGCAGCAATGCCGCCATGCGACGGCGTTCCCGCTGCACCACCGGTTGAACTTCCGGGACGGCACTGCGCACCGCGGTGAGCAACGCTTCCCACTCGGGCTCGTCGCGGGCCACGGGCGTATCCACCCCGTCGCCGTCCGGCACCGGCCCGAACGCTGCACAAAAGGCCTCCATGTAGCGCACTTGCAACGCCGCGAGGGTTGTGCCGAACCGGGCGAGCACATCCGGATCCAGCGTGCCTGCCATCGCCGAACGCAAGCGGACGAGGTTCTCCACGTGGTGCTCAACAATCTGCTGCAAACCGGTTCCTGTACCTTCGAGGATCGGCAGAGATACAGGCGCACCCAGCGGATGGATGTTCAGCACATTTGCCACATCGCTCAACAGCACAAGGCGGTCTACACGGCTGCGGTACAGGGCCGGAACCACCGGCTGCCGGATGAAATGATCGCGGATTGAAAACGCCTCAGCATCAAGCCGCTCCATCAAGTCCTCCTGCGATTCAGCGGGTTCCGCCCCGAGAATGGCCCATGCCTGCGTCCGGTCCATGCTGTGAAAGTTTCTGAAAGTCGAAGATACACAGAAACCCTTCGGCTCGTCCCGGCCGTATATTGGAGTTAAATTTGGCCCCCAAACGCTAAATCCCATGAAGATGATCCTCGGTTGGTCCCTCCTTCTCGCCACGGCTTTGAATGCCTGCAGCACTGGATCCACGGATGCAGAGACTTCGGCGGCTGATTCTACAAAGGCTGTTGTCTCCGCTAACTACCTCAACGGCATCGACGAAAAAAATGCCGGGGACAAGGTCGGTCCCGTACGGTTGCATGGTCGGATTCCTTCTGGTGCAGGCAGCGCCTTGATTTTGTACGAGACGGAAGCGCGGAACAAGAGTGAAATCAAGCGTTTGAACTTGAATGGCGACGCGTTTGACTTCGGAACACTCGAACTTGGACGGGGGGTTTACATCTTGGCCCTGAACGATGTTTCGAACTCGACGGAGCTGATTCTTAACCCGGATGAAGCCGACGTTGACCTCGTGTTTACCTCGAATCGCCTTGGCTCCACGAAATCTGCACCGAATTCACAGGAAAACACCGGCTTTTTTGCCTACTCGAACTTTGAACGAGCGAACGGCAACGAAATCCGTTCGTTGCGCCAAGGGGCCGCAAGTGCCCCGGAACGAAAGGCCCAAGTTGAGCAGCAAGTCAAAGCAAAGGAGCAAGAACTTGTCACAAAGCAGCACGAATTCATCCGCCAATACCCCGGAACGTACCTCGCCAAGCTCTTGACGCTCAAGAACCCGAAGTACCCGGACAACAAAGGCAAAATCTTCGAGGACCTCGATCCGATGGACAACAGCCTCGTCCGAAGCTCGGCGATTTCTGACCGAATCCAGCGGATGATGGTGACCTTTAGCGGTGGGACCGATCCGGGATTTTTGGCCTGCATCGACCTCGTGAAAGCCCACTTCGAGCCGAACAGCGTCACGCTGGAATCTGCTTTGTACAGCATGCTCGACGGCTTCTACAACACCGGCAAAGAGACGATTTGCCAGTACATCCTCGACAACTACATCTTCGACGAAGATTGTGGCGCCGACCTCAGCGATGCCATCCGCATCCGGGCCCAAGGCATCATCAACCTGCAGGTAGGCAAAACGCCGCCGAACTTTGTCATGGACACTTCGGAAGGTGGAGTACTTGATTTGATGGCGACAGCGAAGAAAAACAAGTACACCTTGGTCATGTTTTGGGCTTCCTGGTGCCACAAATGCGAGCAGGAAATGCCGTATGTGGGGCCCATGTATGCCAAATACAACTTCAAAGGGTTCGAGGTGGTCGGTGTCAGCCTGGACAACAGCCGCGATACCTGGAAACAAGCCATCGCGACAAACGGCATGACCTGGCCACAAGTCAGCCAACTCGGCGCTTGGAACAGCCCGGTCGTTGCCGACTACAAAATCACTGCAACGCCGACCTACTTCCTCCTCGACAACACCGGAAAGATTGTCCTCAAGCCACAGCGCGTGTTCCAAGTCGAGGAGTTCTTGAAAGGCAAGCTCTGAGTGAGGCGGCGCTGCGCACCGCTTCACGTGTGAGGGATGAGGCGGCGCTGCGCGCCGGGGAACCGGAGGAGGGATGTGTGTGTAAGTTTGGGGGATGGAGCATACGGGCTGGAGGAAAGTCATTTATGACGAGCGGCTGCTGCTCGGGTTGATCCTCTTGAATGTGGGGGTGATTTACCTGCACACATTCGATGCGCTGTCGGACTACTTCATCGTACTCGATGCGGTGGACGTAGGTTTCACGGTGTTTTTTGCCGCCGAGATCCTCACGAAGGTGAAGGACATGTCCGGCCCAAGTAAACTGCGTGCCTACCTGCGGGACCCGTGGAACAGGGTGGATTTCTATTCGATTTTGTTCGCCCTTCCGAGCATCGGCGTGCTCGTTTCTCACAACCTCGAGGTGTTTGCAGGCTTTGCAGCCTTGCGCTCGCTGCGTGTATTCAAATTGCTCCGAATCATCGAGTACATCCCGAACGGCAAGCGCATCAGCAGCCAAGTGTACCGGGCGCTCAAATCGATTTCCTTCATCGTTTTGGCGTTTTTAGTGTACTCGACGATCATCTCCATCATCTCTGTCAGCTTGTTCAAATCCTACGCACCCAGCTACTTCCACGATGCGTTTGATGCCTTTTTTACCATCTACAACGTCTTCAGCGGGGATGGATTCACGGGGGTTGTAGCAGAAATCGGGCAAAACTGTAGCCCTGCCTTTCTGGTTTTCACGAAGGTGTACTTTGTGTTCATCGGCTTTTCCGGGAGCATCCTTGGCCTCTCGTTGATCAACAGCATCTTCGTGGACGCCATGGTGCAAGCAGAAAAAGCAGGGGACGAGGCAGCTGCGGCAACAGTTGTGCAGTTGCAGGAGGAAATCCGGGCCCTCAGAGACTCAAATGCCGAGATCCTCGCGGAACTGCGGAGGGAGAAACGGCATCCCGGGGGATGACAAGAAGTTAGAGAGGCACCGAGTCGCGCCTTCTTGCGTGGGTATTTTAATGAGCGAGTCAAACAATTGCGATACATTTCCACGCAATTAAAAAAAACCATGAACAAGTACTGGGGGTTGATTTTTCTGCTCGTTTTGTCCATCGGGACGGTCGAGGCGCAACGCATGTTTGACGGCTCGGGTCGTCCCATCGGACGGGTGGATGGCGAGCGGTTTTTCGATGGCTCGGGTCGTCCCATCGGACGGGTGGACGGCGAGCGTGTGTTCGATGGTTCTGGACGGCCCATCGGGCGCATCGATGGCGAGCGTGTGTTCGATGGTTCTGGACGGCCCATCGGGCGCATTGATGGCGAACGGCTGTTCGACGGCTCAGGACGGCCCATCGGCCGCCTGGACGGAGACCGCCTCTACGACGGCTCGGGAAGGCCCATCGGCCGCGCCGAAGGACTCCGTCGGATGCAGTGCATTGTGTTCTTCTACTTTTTCATGTAGCCACCTTCGGAATTCCGAGGGTACAGCGCATCACCGGAGGGAAGGCGCAAGGGGCCAGGCGGGCCAAACCGCCTGCAATGCCGGCGC
>CAZMNI010000028.1:0-14755 GCA_964567615.1 uncultured Chryseobacterium sp. | reverse complement strand
CCAAGGTACATGAAAGTGTACCTTTCACACGAACCTCCTGGAATGCACAAGGGCCGCCTTAAACAGGCAGCCCTTGCGTTCAAATTGAATGCTCCCTTACTGACATGGTGACCCGTATGCGGCCAAGAAAAAGAGCAAGTCACCGGAGCCCACAGTACCGTTGCCATCGGTATCGAACGGACAATCGTTCGCAGCGGCAAGTTCACACGAACCGTTGTCTACCGATGCGGACGGATTGAAATTCGGCGCGTCCGGATAGGTGCATCCATACACCGGGAAAACGCATGAGTTGTTTGAAACCGTTGCGAGCGGATTGTAGTTCGCTGCGTTCGGATTCGTGCACCCCACGAAGACACACGATCCGTTGTCGTAGGTTGCTGCCGACGAATAGTTTTGAGCCGTAGCATACGTACATCCGCCAATTTCACAGGAACCGTCGTCCGCATTCGCTGTAGCATCGTAGTTGTCCGCTGCTGGGTTCGTACAGCCCGGGTATTGGCACGAACCGTTGTCGTCCGTTGCCTGTGGGTTGAAGTTCGCAGCGTTGCCGTCCGTACAGCCCGGGATTTCAAGCTCGTTGCACACGCCGTCGCCGTCCGTATCGTTGATGCACGAACCTGCACAGGTATAGTACTGCGCGGGATAGGTGCACGAACCGTTGTCCACGTTTGCTGTAGAATCGAAGTTGCAAGCTTGAGGATTTGTGCAGCCCGGGTATTGGCATGTGCCGTTGTCGTCCGTGGCCTGCGGGTTGAAGTTCGCGGCATTGTCATCCGTGCAGCCGGGAACCTCGAGCTGATTGCAAACTCCGTCGCCGTCGGTGTCGTTTACACACGCACCGGCACAGGTATAGTACTGGGCGGGATAGGTGCATGAACCATCGTTCGCCTGCGCAAAGCTATCGTAGTTGCAGGCTGCAGCATCGGTGCAGCCGAAGAGCAAGTTCGGGAAGACCAGCACCTCGTTCAATTCTTGAGGGTTCTCACCCAACTGAGTGCGGTACTGCAGGTTAGCAAGGAAGGTGACCTGACCCGCAGTGGTTAGCTGTGCCAGCAACACCCTACCTTGGGAATCGGGGAAGGCCAACGGTTCCAGGTTCGGCAACACAAACCAACTGCCTCCCAATGCATTGTTGATTGCGAACGATCCACCATCCTCGAAGGTGGATGCTGCAGCTGATGTACCGACAGTGTTGACGGATGGAGCCCCTCCTATGGTGAGCCAACTGTCTTGAGCGAGCGTCGGATCAAGCGTAAGAAAGGATTGGTTGATTTGGTGGTAGAAGGCTTCGCCAAAGGTGTTTTGGTAGAAGGGCTGAGTAGATGAAATGCTCAACGGATTCCCCGACTGAGCAAACACAGCGGTAAGCTGGTCGTTCGGATTCGTGAAATTCGCGTACACGCGAAACGTGCGCTGGCCGGCTACAGGCAAGTTCTCTGACACCAGCTCATACGAAAGTCCTACATAGCTTGGGCCAGGATACGTGCATGAACCATCATCGAGCAGTGCGTTTGGATCAAAATTCAGGGCCTCAGAATCGGTACATCCCTGTGGGGTATCTGCAACGGGGAACACGAGTTCTATTCCCTCTGCATTCGAGTTCGTACCATTCGCAGATTGCAGCTGCAAATTAAATTTTGCAGTCACAACCCCACCCGTAGTCACCTGGGCGAGGAGGACCTTTCCCGCAACAGGAGTGCCTTGTGTTGTGGTGTTGGGCAAGATGAATACCGATCCACCGAGGGCAGTGTTTACGTTCAAAACACCTCCTGCCTCAAAGGCGGGATAGAACACATCCATACCCACCGAGTTTGCGGCACTGGGTGTCCCCGGTGCGGTCCCAAGCGTAATCCACGAGTCAAATTCAACCTGGGGCACGAAGGGAAACAGAAGCGGATTCACAGCCGAAGCGATAGGACCACCGAAGGAGTTTTGGTAAAATCCCGAAGTGGAAGAAAGCACCCACGGCGCAGTGTTCAGGCCATACACTGCAACCACTTCTGCCCCCGGTTCTGTTACATCCGCATAAATTCGGTAAGTTGTTTGACCCGGAATTGCATTTTGTGCAACTACCTCGTAAGAAAGCCCCGTCACCAAACCTCCTGCCCAAAAGCACGTCCCGTTGTCCGTAGTGGCATAGGGGTTGAAATTGTCCGCCCCTTCTGCAGTGCATCCAAACGATTCCTCGTTGTCGCACAATCCATTGCCATTCAAATCATTGAGGCAATTGCCGCTGCAATCGTAGCCGGCTTGTGCGAAAACACAGCTGCCATTGTCCACGTTTGCAGTTGAAGAAAAGTTACACGCGGTAGGGTTCGTGCAACCCGGCACTTGCAATGTTCCTGCGCAGGTGCAGGTTGCGGACAACACATCCCCTGCAGTGTTCGGGTTACCATCGTTGCACGCATTGCCTGGATAGGTACAGGAGCCGTTGCTCACCTGCGCCGATGGATTGAAATTGCACGCCGCAACGTCCATGCAACCTGCCGGAACAACCGGAAAGGTTGCTGACAACCCTACCGCTTGCAAAGTCGAACCCGCCGCATTTTCCCACTGGAAGTTGAGCGTCACATTCATGACGCCTGTGGAAGTCAATTGAGCGACAAGTACCCGATTGTCCGGACCGGCAACGGCACTCGGCACGCTGCCCGGAATGATATACAGTGCGCCACCGAGTTCTGTCGTGATGTTGAACCCATTGCCCGCGGCGAAAGCGGCCAGATAGCTGTCCATCCCCACAGTACTTACGGTTCCTGCATCAAGCGAACTCGCCGGGCCGAGGGTAAACCAACTGTCGTATTGAAGAGCTGGCAAGAATTGGAAAAAGGCCGGATTGATGGAAGAGCCCAGGTTCGCGCCGAAGGGATTTTGGTAAAAGGGAGCTGTCGATCCTACGGTCATCGGCGCCGAAAGTGTCGGGTTAATGTACCCAAACACCGAGACCAATTCGTCTGTCGAATTCGGCAGCACTGCATACAAGCGATATGTCTTGCCGTTTTCTGTTTGTGCCACAAGTTGCACATCCAATTGAGCTGTTTGGGCCCTGGTTCCCTGCATCGAGCAAAGGGCAAACAGCGCAAAGCACACCCGTATCAATTGCTTCATGGTCGTTCGAGCTTTACCAAGCGTTCAATGCAAGGTAACCCATCCGAACCGAATGTCACTCTTGTTGGCGCAGAAATTCCCACATCAGAGCCGTTGTGGAAACGTCGTGCGAACCAACTGGCACATGCTCATCCACGAGTTCGCGCTCAATTTCTGAAGCCAACCCTTTTCCTAACTCCACTCCCCACTGGTCAAAACTATATACGCCGAGAAGCACCCCTTGTACGAAAATGCGGTGTTCCTGAAAAGCAATGAGCATTCCGAAACACCACGGGTCGAGCCGATTCCACATCCAAAAATTGCTGGGTCGGTTGCCGCTGAACACCCGGTGCGGAGCCACCTCAAGGATTTGCGTTTCATCAACACCTCTCTCCCGCATTTCTTGTTCTACGAAGTCCCGATCCCTTCCCACCAACAAAGCTTCGGCTTGGGCGATGGCATGAGCGATTACGACGCGGTGCGCAGCGGCATCTGAACCCGTAGGCTCCCGAAATGCAATGAAATCAACTGGAATTGCTTCGCTGCCTTGGTGCAGGAGTTGATGAAATGCATGCTGTCCGTTCGTACCCGGTTCGCCCCAGACAACCGTAGAGGTCGGTACATCTACAGAATTGCCCTGTCGATTTACCCCTTTGCCGTTCGATTCCATATCCGCCTGCTGCAGATAGGCAGGAAGCCGGTCGCAGTCCTGCGCATACGGAAGCACGGCCCAAGATTTGTGGCCGAGAAACACGGAATTGTAAATACCTAACAAACCGGATAACATGGGAACGTTTTGTTCCAATGGAGCTTCGCGAAAGTGAAGATCGGCCGCACGTGCTCCTGCAAGGAAGCGCAAGAATGCTTGCGACCCTATGGCAACAGCCAAGGCGCAGCCTACAGGACCCCACATGGAAAAACGCCCACCCACCCAATCCTCAAACCCGAACACCCGGTCCATCGGAATGCCGAAATCTGCAGCACGTCGAGGAGAAGAGGATACGGCCGCAAAGGCAGTGCCCACCCGTTCAGGGTTGCCGCCACTTCTCTGGATGAACCATGCTTTTGCAGCCAAAGCATTGAGCATGGTTTCCGCCGTAGTGAAGGTTTTGCTCACAACGATAAACTGGGTAGAGGCTGGGTCACACTTCGAAAGCACAGCGTCCAAATGGGCGCGGTCAACGTTGCTCACAAAATGAACACGCGGTCCCGTGTGAAACCTCCGCAATGCCCTAACGGCCATATGCGGCCCCAAATCCGAACCACCAATACCGATGTTCACCACATCACGAACCCGCTCATCCGACCGCAACTTTTCCGCAAAATCAAGCATTCTGTTTCGCACTCGAAGAACTTCGGGCAGCACCGATTCTCCGTCCATTTCAAACGAATCTCCGACTTCGGCGCGCAGTGCCATGTGAAGTACAGCGCGGTTTTCGGTGGCATTGATGCGTTTGCCTTGAAACAAATCATCTCGTGCCGCCTCGACTCCTGCTTCTCGCGCCGTTTGGAACAAGAGTTCCATCACCTTCCGGTCTACACGCTGTTTGGAATAGTCAAAGAGCAGCTGTGGGAGCCTCACATGGAATTGATCGAACCGTTTCGGGTCCTGTTTGAAGAGCTCCTTGAGTGCCGGTAGCTTGCCCGACTTGAGGTACGCCTGCAACTGGGAAGCTGCAGCCGATTTCGTCAACCGAAAAGACTTCCACTCCACTTCAATGGGCGTTGCGTCCGATGCAATTCAGGTCTGCAAAGGCCTGTGCCAGACGTTCGATGAAGGCCTCTTCGCCGCTGCGCAGCCACACCCGGGGGTCGTAGTGCTTTTTGTTCGGGGAATCGAGATCGTCGGGGTTGCCGATTTGGGACATCAAATACGCTTGCTTCCCGAGCACGTAATCGCGCACGCCGCTGAGGAATGCCCATTGCATGTCCGTGTCGATGTTCATCTTCACCACTCCGTATCCGATGGCTTCCCGAATCTCTTCTACGCTCGACCCGCTTCCACCGTGGAACACAAAGTCCACGGGGTTGCTGCCAGTTGAATACGCTGCTGCGATGTGCTCCTGGCTGCGCTTCAAGATCTTCGGCTGCAAAAAGACATTTCCGGGCTTGTACACGCCGTGCACGTTGCCGAAGGCCGCAGCTACCGTGAAGTTGTCGCTGACCCGCTTGAGCACTTCGAACGCTTGGGCCACCTCTTCCGGCTGGGTATACAACCGGCTGCTATCCACATCGCTGTGGTCGACACCGTCTTCCTCACCGCCGGTTACACCCAATTCGATCTCGAGGAACATCCCGAGGCGGTCCATCCGTTCGAGGTAGTGCGCACAGGTAGCCAAATTCTCCTCAAGCGGTTCTTCACTCAAATCGAGCATATGACTGCTAAACAATGGGGTTCCGGTGCGGTCGAAGTGGCGTTCACCGGCCTCCAGCAATCCGTCAATCCACGGGAGCAAGTTCCGGGCACAGTGGTCTGTGTGCAGGATTACGGACACTCCGTAGGCCTCGGCCAACGTGTGGACATGGAGGGCACCGGCGATGCTGCCGAGCACAGCGTTTTTTTGGTCCGCCAACTTCAGCCCTTTGCCCGCATTGAACGCGCCGCCACCGTTCGAAAATTGGACGATGACCGGCGAATTCACCTTCCTGGCCGTTTCGAGCACGGCATTGATGGAATTCGAACCGATTGCATTGACAGCGGGCAGGGCGTAGCTCCGTGCGTGTGCATCGCGAAACACGTCGCGTACGAGGGAGCCCCACAGGACTCCGGAGGGAAAGCGGTTGCTCATCGCCCCGAAGGTACGGCGGCGAGGCGAGGACGCATGATGCGGAAGAACAAGGGCGGTACTAAACTCAGCAGCATCATGCCCGGATACCCCGTGGGCAGCTGCGGCGCCCGATCGATGTGATCAAGCTGCACGTAGGGCTTCGCAGGCGCATGGTGGTGGTCTGAGTGCCTACTCAATTCGAACAGGATCATCCGACCTAACACGTGGTCCGAATTCCAACTGTGTTCCGGCTCGACCGGTACATAGCGGTGCGCATTCATACGTTCCCGCTGCAAGCCGTAGTGCTCGATGTAGTTCACTGTCTCCAACAAGCAACCTCCGAATGCAGCCGCAGCAAACCAACCGCACGCCGCCTGCATCCCGAAGGCCGCTGCTCCGGCTGCGAACAACGTCCACTGCAGCAGTTGGAGGCGCAAGAACTGGTTGTCCCACGTCCAGGGCGACCGGCCTTTGCGCTTGAGCCGATCCGCTTCGAGGCGCCAGGCACCCACCAGTCCTCCGAACACCGCCCGCACCCAAAACACCTGCACCCACTCGCCCTTCCTCGCTGTTGCGGGGTCCTCCGGCGTTGCCACATTCCGGTGGTGCCCCCTGTTGTGTTCGATGAAAAAGTGGGTGTACAGCGACGAGGCAAGCAACAGGTGGGACAGGCGTTGGGAAAAGGCATCCGGACGGTGCCCGAGTTCATGTGCAACGTTGATTCCTAACACCCCGCAAGACAATCCGAGTGCAAACACCCGTCCCGTGAAGGTCAGGGCATCGCCGCCGGGATCTGCGAGGAACACTACCACCACAGCCCATTGGACCGGCACCATCCAGTGCAGCAGCCGGTCATACCACCGATCCGCGGCGACGTACGCCCGCTCTAGCTCGCTCAGGTTTGCGCGTGCCGGCGGCAAGACCAATTCCAGGGCAGGCAAAACTCCGAAGGCATACACCAACGCCCCAAAGGTCCAAGCACCATCTGCGCATAGGGATGCAACGACTGCCGCTGGAATCGAAAAGGCCAACAGGTATTTTGCGCCGTGGCCCTTCAATCCCGCAGGACGTGGCGTGTCACGATGGTTGTCCATTGTTCCGGAATGTACGCACGAGTTCCTCGTCGGACAGCCCCCAAGCGGATAGAATTTGCTCTGCCATAGCCGCTTCCTCCGTTCCCGGATAGAGCAAGAGCACCTGTTCGTACCCGGCTTTTGCAAGTTCCCGGTCCATCAATTCGACCTCGTTGATGAACGCCACGAGGAAGGCACACCGCGCCCGGTTCGGGAAGTCCGGAAAGTGGTCGTGGACGTCCCGGAGTTGGGCCACGGCCTCGGCGAACTTTCCCGCTGAACGCAGCAGATCTGCACGGCGGAACAAAAGCTCCGCGGTCATCGAGTCCTCGTGGCAAGCATTTGCGAAATCTGCATAGGCGCGCATCAACGCCTGCCGGGCTTCCGGATCAGGCGTGGGTCCACCGGCCACCAGCTCTTGTTCTGCACTGCGTATGGTTTCCAAACGCTCCGCGCACCCCGCCTCCTGCCCTTCCTGGGCACCGCATCCGCAGGCGAGCGCAGCCAGAACGCCCCATCCCCATCTCATCGCCTTCGCACGTTTGGAAACCGCATTTTGTAATCGGAGGGCACCTTGCCGGCACCGATGTCCCGCAGTTTTCCCGTCAACAACCTGCGGCGTGCAGGAGAAACGCGGTCTGTGATCAACGTGCCTTCGAGGTGGTCGTATTCGTGCTGCACCACGCGAGCCGCGAGGCCCACCAAATGTTCTTCGATGAGTTCCCACCGTTCATTGAAGTACTCCACTTTGATTTCCGACGGACGCACGACGCGTTCCCGGATGCCCGGAATCGAGAGGCACCCCTCCTCCATGCCCACTTCTTCTCCCCCCGATTCAAAAATCACCGGATTGATCATCACCCGGCGAAACGCTGCACACCCCGGATCGCCTTTCTCGCCTTCCGCAAACGGCGTGGCGTCAGCGATGAACAACCGGATGGATGCACCGATTTGGGGGGCCGCAAGGCCCACACCTTCAGCTTCGTACATGGTATCCCACATGTCCCGGATGAGGTCTGAGAGACCCGGATGGTCCTGTGCGATGTCCACGGCTTCCGCTTTGAGTACCGGGTCTCCGTAGGCGACGATGGGGAGGATCATGGGCCAAATTTAGCCCGTCCCGGGCAGACACTCCACTACCTTTGTACCATGGGCATGCTGGACACGATTCCCGAAGCGATAGAAGCGATCCGTCGCGGAGAAATCATTGTCGTGGTGGACGACGAAGACCGCGAGAATGAAGGGGACTTCCTCATGGCTGCCGCCCATGTCACCCCGGAACACATCAACTTCATGGCCACGCACGGCCGGGGTTTGATTTGTGCCCCTTTGACGGAAGACCGCTGCGACGCGTTGGGCCTCGACCTCATGGTCCGATCGAACAGCGCAGCGTACGAAACTCCCTTCACGGTTTCAGTCGATTTGATCGGACATGGCTGCACAACAGGCATTTCCGCTTCCGACCGGGCACGCACAGTGCAGGCGCTGGTCGACCCGGCCACGCGTCCAGAAGAATTGGGAAAACCAGGCCACATTTTTCCCTTGCGCGCTCGGCGCGAAGGCGTGCTGCGGCGCCCCGGACACACCGAAGCGGCCATCGACTTTGCGCGCCTCGCCGGATTGCCCCCAGCGGGCGTGATTGTCGAAATTCTGAACGAGGACGGAACCATGGCCCGGTTACCCGAGTGCCGCGACATCGCCGACCGTTTCGGTCTGAAACTCGTTTCAATCGCAGACCTCATCGGCTACCGGCTCGCACATGAACGGCTGATCGAGCGTACGCTTGAGATGCCCCTCGAGACAGCCTTTGGCACCTTCCAAGCCATCTGTTACCGGCACCAAGGATCCGACACCGAACACCTGGCACTGGTTTCTGGGGCTTGGACACCCGACGAAGCCGTTCCCGTGCGCGTACAGGGTGTCGGGGGGGCAGGCGATTTGTTGATGACCACAGCGTTCGGCAAAGGAGTAGAACTGCACGCGGCACTTGCTGCCATCCAGGCAATCGGTCGCGGCGCCGTGGTGCTGGTGCGCCATGAGCCCGGTCCGCAGGGCTGGTTAACTGACTTGCACCTCCACCGGTCCATTGCCCAGGGCCACGCCCAGCCGGCAGTTCCCGACGGCAAGGACTACGGCATCGGAGCCCAAATCTTGCGGGACCTGGGCATCACGCGCATCGCGCTGCTCACAGACCGTCCACGGCCAGCAGCTGTGTTCGGGTTTGGCCTGGAAATCTCCGAAACCCTGCCATTGACGTCCCGGGTCAAGGCATGAAAAAAGCCCAGCGCAGCCGGGCTTTTTTCTATCGCAGTCGGTCCCGAATTTACTTCGTGAACTTCTGGTACTTCTGGCGGAATTTGTCGATCCGGCCTGCGGTGTCCACAAACTGGGCCTTCCCGGTGTAGAATGGGTGGGACTTGTGGCTCACTTCCATCTTCACCAACGGGTATTCGTTCCCGTCTTCCCAAGTGATGGTTTCTTTCGTGGCGGCCGCTGAACGGCTCAGGAACGCGTACTCGTTCGACATGTCCTTGAACACGACGAGCCGGTAGTTCGATGGGTGAATTCCTTCTTTCATGGTCTGCAAATGCCCCGCTTAGCGGGAGCGCAAAGATAGCGGAAACTCCAGAAATCACAACCCCCTCTTGCGGTTTGAGTTCTTTAACAATCCTTCGTGCATAAAATCAGCACTGTAGCCGTCTGACCGAAGTGCGGCGAAGTACTTTTACGGGAGTTTTAGTGAGTTTAGCGCGAGCTAAGCATCAAGTGATAATTTGGTTAAGTTGGTCCCGCTCCGGAACGCCGGAGCGGGATCGTTCTTTTTAGGCGGTATCCCCCCGTGCATGCACATATATATGTGAGCAACTCCACGGCAGCGCCCACTGAGCCCGTGACCCCCCGCGGTAGCTTGCGCCCACATGCTCTATGTCCTCCTTGCGCACTTCTGGATGCTCGTGGCCTTGCCGCCACACGTGGTGTCCGAGTGCAGTGCACCCGCAAGAATTGCTCCCGGCGAGGCCGGAGACGTGGTATGGACAGTCCACTGCAGTGACCAACCGAATGCAGCGCGGTTTGAATTGATCCTGCCCGAAGGCCTCTCTGCCATAGGACCGATCGGCCACGGAGGGCGATGGGTGCATGCCGGGGACCGCGTCCGCTACGTTTGGGAGTCCCTGCCACCTGGCCCCGTCCTTCGGGTCGGCGTGCGTGTCACCGCCGATCGCGCATTCCGCACGAGTTCGCTGGAACCGACGCTCTCGTATTCGGTCGGCGGGGAGCGACACGATACGCAGCTGCAGCCTGTTGCACTCGCGGCGAAGTTCGATGCCCCCTCCACCCCGACGACAGCGCAGCGCAAAATCCAAACCGAGGGCCAGGATGTCGCCCGCGTAACCGTGACCGTGACAGGGCTTGAGCCCGGAACCTTTGTGCGCATCGAAGAAACCCTCCCAGCGGGCTGCACGGCGGAAGCCGACCTGCTCGATGGGGCGACGTGCACTGCGGACCGCTCAGGCCTGCGCTTTGTTTGGTTCGAAGGTCTTGCAACGGGAAGCACCCGGATTTCCTACCGGGTCATGGGGACATCAGCTGCACACTTCGACGAAATCCAAGGAACCGTGACCCACGTGAAAGGAGGGGTACGTGTCAAAACGCCGATTCAGCTCGAGGCCGTGCTGCAACCCGAGGCGTCCGTAGCGCCTGCCGCCTCGGTCGGCACCTTGTTCCACGTCCAACTTCTGGCCGCTCATCGGACCGTGCGTCCAGAGTTCTTCACACAGCGTCACTGCTTCCTCGGGGAAGTTGCCCGTTGGAACCACGAAGGCTGGACCAAGTACACCACGGGCGCGCACACCACCTATGCCGAAGCTCGCCGTGCACGCAACGCCATTCGCGCGGCGCACCGTTTCCCTGGACCTTTTGTGACCGCTTCCCATGCCGGGCGGCGGATTACCGTACAAGAAGCCCTTTTGCTTACTTCCCAAACGTGGACCCCCGAATGACTGCTCTGAACTCCGATTGGCCGTCCGCATTGGCCGGCTACCGCACGTACCTCGAGCTCGAAAAGGGACTCAGCCCGAACTCAGTATCAGCCTACATGCGTGATATTGAGCAGTTTACTCGGTTTGCCAGAAGTGAAGACGGCGTAAGCCAACCGCGGGACATCTCCGGAGCCACGGTAGAACATTTCATGGGGTCCCTCTTCGACCGGGGACTGGCACGGAACAGCCAAGCCCGCATGCTCTCAGGGGTGCGCAGCTTCTGCAAGTACCTGCGCATCGAGGGCTTGGTGGACGGTGATCCGGTGGAGCTCATCGAATCCCCCCGTCCGCAGCGGAAGTTGCCGGATGTCCTGAGCGTTGAAGAAATCGGCCGCATCATCGCGGCAGTGGATGTCTCACGTCGGGAGGGCATCCGCAACCGAGCAATGCTCGAAGTCTTGTACAGCTGCGGATTGCGCGTCAGCGAATTGATTGAGTTGCGGCTGTCTCGGGTAGATTTGGTCGACGGAGTCGTCCGTGTCATCGGAAAAGGCAACAAGGAGCGCTGGGTGCCCATCGGCAAGTCCGCCTCCGACGCCATCGATGACTACCTCGTCCAGTACCGCAGCTCCATTGCTCCGGAGCCGGGCCACGAGGACATCCTCTTCCTCGGCCGCCAGGGCCGTGGGATGAGCCGCCAAATGGCTTTCACCATGCTGCGCCGGGCCGTCATTTCCGCCGGCGTGCGCAAGAGCGTTAGCCCCCACACCTTCCGCCACAGCTTCGCAACCCATCTGCTGGAGGCGGGTGCGGACTTGCGCGCTGTGCAAGAGATGCTCGGCCACTCCTCCATCACCACGACGGAGATATACACCCACCTCGACCGCCGTTTCCTGCGCGACCAAATCGAGCGCTTCCACCCCCGCAGCCAGCGCGCTTCGCAGCCCACACAGCCATGATGTGCCCCGGTGCCCGCGGCACCGCACAGGTGCTGGTCGTTTTGCTCGCCGCCGCTGCACACGCGCACCTTCCGGCCCAGACACTCACTCGAAACCTGGTGTACGGCGTGCGCGGCACTTCCGACACCCTGCGCTACGATTTGTACTTGCCCGCTCCACGGATTGCGCGGGCAGATGCTGCCGGCTGGCCCACGCCGCTGCTTGTATTCGCCCACGGCGGTGCCTTCAGCGAAGGCCGCCGCGACGACGGGTCCGTAGCCGATTTTGCCCGCGGCCTGTCGGAACGGGGCATCGCTGTGGCATGCATCTCGTACCGGCTCACGCTCAAAGGCACCGGCATGGGATGCGATGTCCCTGCATCCCGCAAGCGGGCCGCCATTGCCGCTGCCTCGCAGGACCTCCTTTTGGCCGTAGAGTACCTCCTCGGCAAAGGGCTCCCGTCCGGATGCAGCCGCTCCTCCGTCCTCATCGGCGGCACGTCCGCGGGGGCAGAAGCCGCTTTGCACGCGGCATTTCGCACGCGCCAGTCCCTTCCCGAGGCCGTAGCAGCTGCCCTTGACGGGGTGGTGTCCTTTGCCGGCGCTCTGGAAGCACCGGCCCCTGCCCAGGGCGTTCATCCCGCATTGCTCGCCATCCACGGGACCTGCGATGCGCTGGTGCCCTACGGCGAAGCCATCCACCGCTTTTGTCCAGAAAGTGCAGACAACCTGCTACTTGTAGGCGGGGGTGGCCTGCACGGTTGCCTCAGCGATGCGGGCTCTCCTTCTGCCCTGTTGAGTTTGTCGGGGGCCGGCCACGAGGTGGCTTCGAAGGCACTTGCAGACCCCGCTATCCAAGACCGCGTTGCGGATTTTGTGCGGACAGTGTCCCGCGGCCGGTCGCCGTCCTATGCGGTCACCGTGCCCGGCGCGAAGGCGTCGAAATGCCCGCCGTCGCGGCTTCCCTGCAATTGACGTTTCCACGCACCGAGAGCTTCCTCAAGTGCAGCCTGCGGCTCAGAAACGGTGGCCGGAGGAAGGCCCAAGTGCTGGAACACCTCGCGAAGCACCTCTTCTACCGGCCGCGCATCCACGGGCGGTGCAAGGGTCTGTTTGCTGAGCTTTTCTCCGGCTGCATTGCGGACGACCGGGAGGTGGCCGTAGCGCGGAATCCGAAGCCCTAACCGCTCCTGCAATGCAATGTGGCAAGCGGTCGACGGGAGGAGGTCTGCGCCGCGCACGACGTCGGTCACCCCAGCGGCAGCATCGTCCACAACCGCGGCAAGGTGGTAGGCCCACCAGCCATCCGCACGCTTGATCACAAAGTCGCCGAGCTCCAGGCACCGGTCGAAGTGCTGGGGACCGGCGAACCGGTCTTGCCAGCCCACCGACCCCGTGCCTACAAAGAACCTCCAGGCGCGTGGCTCGACTGCTCGGCCCCTGCAGGTACCCGGATAGACGGTTGATTCCACCAGGTCCCGGCGCGAACAGGCACATCCGTAGGCGTCGCCGCATGCCCGCAACTGCTCAAGGACCTCGGCGTATGCGGCGCTGCGGGAACTTTGGTACACCGGCGGTGCATCCGACTCAAGGCCAAAGCGGTGCAAGGTGCGCAGGATGCCCTCGGCAGCTCCAGGCACTTCGCGCGGCGGATCCAAGTCGTCGATGCGCACCAGCCACGTGCCACCGTGGGTACGTGCGTCGAGCCAAGAGCCCACTGCCGCCACCAGCGATCCGAGGTGCAAGGGCCCCGTCGGCGACGGCGCAAAACGGCCGATGTACTCAGCCGCGGACAAGCTTGCGGTACTTCACCCGCTGCGGCCCCGCATCTCCCAGCCGCTTGCGGCGGTTTTCCTCGTATTCCCCGTAGGTTCCTTCGAACCAAACCACCTGCGAATCCCCCTCGAACGCGAGGATGTGGGTGCAAATGCGGTCGAGGAAGTAGCGGTCGTGGGAAATGACCACGGCACACCCTGCAAAGGACTGTATGCCCTCCTCGAGTGCGCGCAAGGTGTCCACGTCGATGTCGTTTGTCGGCTCGTCCAGCAGCAACACATTCGCCTCCGTCTTCAACGTCATCGCGAGGTGAAGCCGGTTGCGCTCTCCGCCGGACAGGACACCGCATTTCTTCTGTTGGTCCGAGCCGTTGAAGTTGAACTTCGACACGTACGCCCGGCTATTGAAGAGCTTGCCGCCGATTTCAATCTGTTCGTGGCCTCCGCTAACGACCTCCCACACCGACTTCTCCGGATCGATGTCCTTGTGGCGCTGGTCCACGTAGCCCACCTTCACCGTATCGCCGATGCGGATCGAACCGCCGTCCGGCTGTTCTTCGCCCATGATCATCCGGAACAGCGTGGTTTTACCGGCGCCGTTCGGGCCGATGACCCCGACAATGCCTGCGGGCGGCAGGGAGAACGACAGGTCCTCGATCAGCAGCTTTTCGCCGAAGGCCTTCGTCAAATGCTCGGCCTCGATGACCACATTGCCCAGCCGCGGACCGTTCGGAATCGGAATGGACAACCGCGCATCTTTTTCGCTGGTGCCCTCTGCGAGCATGGACTCGTAGTTGTTTACCCGGGCCTTGTTCTTCGCACGCCGGCCCTTCGGAGACTGACGCACCCATTCGAGTTCCCGCTCGAGTTCCTTGCGGCGCTTCGATTCCTGCTTCTCCTCGAGCGCCATGCGCTTCGTCTTTTGCTCGAGCCACGAAGCGTAATTGCCTTCGTAGGGAATGCCGTGGCCGCGGTCGAGCTCGAGGATCCAGCCGGCCACGTTGTCGAGGAAGTAGCGGTCGTGCGTCACACACAAGACCGTACCCGCGTACTGCTCGAGGTGGTGTTCTAACCAATCGATGGACTCGGCATCGAGGTGGTTCGTCGGTTCGTCCAGCAGCAACACGTCCGGTTGCTG
>CAZMNI010000027.1:14590-14796 GCA_964567615.1 uncultured Chryseobacterium sp. | reverse complement strand
GATCCGACCATGGTGTCCTGTGCTAAAATCGTCCCCGCAAGGTACAGGAGGACGCCGCTTCGCGGCTAAAACAGGAATGAGTGTGAAGGGAACAGGTGCCGCTTCGCGGCGAGGGGTCGCGGCTTCGCCGCGCTGAAACAGTGCGAAGGGAACAGGCTCGGCTGTGCCGAAGTTGATTCGAGGAACCGAACAGACTCTTTCCGCCT
>CAZMNI010000027.1:0-14565 GCA_964567615.1 uncultured Chryseobacterium sp. | reverse complement strand
CCCCACCCCCACCCCCACCCCCACCCCACCCCCACCCCAACCCTCAACCCCAACCCTCAACCCTCACTCCAGCGGCGAAGCCGCTTCCTTCCGTCGCCCGCTCGTGTGCTACCGTCGGAGGAGTTTGAATGCGATGTTGCGTCCGTGGCCTTGAAGGATGGCCAAGTTGATCCAAGACAGCGCGAATTTTTCGAGCAGTTCGACTTTGTCGCCTTTGCCGAAGTCGATGCACGTTGCAAAGCCGGCGTCCAATGCCAGTTGGTGCGCGAGTGCCTTCGCGGTGTCGCTTTCTCCCGCCATGAACATGTCGAGGCCCTCTTCACCGTAACGGGGGTTGCGGAGGTTCTCGAAACCGGTATTATTGAAACACTTGACGACGTGGGTATTCGGCAGTGCCGCAATGCAATGGTATACCGTGGGGAACGGTTCCGGTGCGCCCCGAACGGCATTCGTGGCGTCAATCCAAACCCGCTCTTGTGGAGCTTCCGCAGCGTCGAGAATGCTGAAAATGGCCGTGGGTGGTGTTGCGATGAGGACCACGTCCGATGCGGCGATGGCATCGCGGATGCTGCAGGCTTGGGTCCTTGGGTTGGCCAGGAGCGCCTGGCCTTTGAAGGATGCCAAATCCTGCACCCCCAGTAGGATGCTGTGGCCTTTTTCGGCCCAAACCGAAGCCAGCGCCCCGCCTACATTTCCGGAGCCGATGATGGCAATTTGCATGCGGTCAAAGTTGAGTCAATCGTTCATTTCTGCCAACGCTTCAAGGACACATGCGGCTGCGGCGGTGCCAGAGTTCTGCTGTTGGCCGGTGATGAGATTGCCGTCGCGGATGGCAAATCCCGTAAAGGCCGCCTCGGTTTTGAACTGGGTTCCAAGTAGCTTTCTTGCTTCGAACTTCACTGGGAGACACGTCCGCCTCAATGCTTCACAGCGTCACCTCGTCCCCAATCTCCACCTGTTCCCTCGCGGCGCAGCCGCGTCTGTCCCTCCGCCGCGCAGCGGCGCCTCACCCCTCGTCCCACGACGCGCAGCGTCGCTTCGCCCTCAACCCTGTTCCTCGCGGCGCAGCCGCGTCTGTTTCCTCGCGGCGCAGCCGCACAGCGTCGCTTCAGTATTCGTCCTCGTTGAAGAAGAAGTCCTCCTTCGAGGGGTAGTCCGGCCAAATGTCCTCGATGGTTTCGAAGAGTTCGCCTTCGTCTTCGAGCTGCTGGAGGTTTTCTACGACTTCCAGCGGCGCGCCCGTGCGCATCGCGAAGTCAATGAGCTCGTCCTTGGTGGCCGGCCACGGGGCATCCTCCAGGTAGGAGGCGAGTTCGAGTGTCCAGTACATGTGCGAGGATTGCGTTCAGCGCGCGAAAATAGCACTTTCCGCACGTTCTGCAACCCGCTACCCGGGTTGCCAAACGCGTTCCGCGGTGCCGGTCCGTGCGCCGAGGGCGCGGCTCCACACGAAAAAGAGGTCGCTGAGCCGGTTCAGGTAGGCGGAAATGGCGGGATCCACGGGGTCTTCGCGGTGCAGCGAGATGACGCGCCGCTCGGCGCGGCGGCTCAAGACGCGGCAGATGTGGGCCGCGGAAACGACCGGGTGGCCGCCGGGCAGGATGAAGTTGCGGAGCTCGGGCAGGTCGGCGGTCCAGCGGTCCATTTGGGCCTCGAACTCGGCCACGCGCCCGGTGGGGAGGGGCGGCAGGTGAACGCGCATCGCCGGATCGGCGGTGGCGAGGTGGCTGCCGAGGGTGAACAGGTCCGAGCTGAGCGTGGCGGCGAGGGCGGCATCGGCGGGGTGGCCGGCGATTTCCGGGTGGTCGGCCAGCGCGCCGAGGAAGGCGTTGAGCTCGTCCACTGTGCCGTAGGCCTCGATGCGGAGGTCGTCCTTCGGTACGCGCCGTCCGCCGAAGAGGGAGGTGCTGCCGTCGTCGCCGGTCCGGGTGTAGATGCGCATGTTTCGCACGATTTGGGAAAGCCAAACTACAACCCCCACCGCCCCGGCGGTGTTCGCGGACTAAATTTGGCCCGGCGCAGCCGGTGCGCCTTCCCTGCCCATGGACCACCTGGACCCGACCTTACGCAAGCAACTTCGCTACGACCGCGCGTATCTGCGCATGGCAGCGGAGTGGGCCCAGCTTTCGCATTGCACGCGGAAGCAGGTCGGCGCGCTCATCGTCCGCGACCGGATGATCATTGCCGACGGCTTCAACGGTACGCCCTCCGGCTTCCCGAACCCGTGCGAAGACGACGCCGGGGACACCCACTGGTATGTGCTGCACGCAGAGGCAAATGCCATCACGAAGCTCGCGCGGTCAAACAACAGTGCTTCCGGGGCAACCTTGTACCTGACCATGTCACCGTGCCGCGAGTGCGCGAAGCTGATCCACCAGGCAGGCATTGCCCGCGTGGTGTACCGCGATGCCTACAAAGACGACAGCGGGCTGGTGTTTTTGAACTCTGCGGGGGTCGAAGTTGTCGCATTCCCACACGCATTGCTGCTAGAAGATGGAGGATCAACCCCGGGCTAACCCCCCTCGCCAAGCTTGGCAGCCGCTGATTTACACGGCCTTGGTAGCGGTGGGCCTGTTCCTCGGCTTCCTCCTCAATGGCGGAGGCGGCGGAGGCCTGGGCGGGTCACGCGGGGCACTGCAAGAGGTCCTCGACCGCATTGAGGCCATGTACGTGGATGACATCGAGCGCGACCGGCTTGAACAGGTGGCTGTCGAAGCCATCCTCGCAGAACTCGATCCCCACAGCTACTACTTTACAGCAGAGGAACTTGCAGAACTGGCTGAGCCGATGGAAGGCGGGTTCGAGGGCATCGGCATCGAGTTCGTCATCCAAGACGACACACTGATGGTGGTGGCTGCCATTCCGGGAGGACCGGCCGAGCGTGCCGGCCTGCGCGCAGGAGACCGCATCGTCGAAGTGGATTCTGTGGCCATCTCTGGCCCGGACCTGACGAATGCGCGGGTGGCGGAGCTGCTCAAAGGCCCCCAAGGAACCCATGTAACGGTGGGACTTGCCCGCAAGGGCCGCATCCTTCGCCACGACCTGGTGCGCGACCGCATCCCCATCCACAGCGTGGTGGCTGCATTTGAGGCGGAGCCGGGCATCGGTTACATCAAGGTCGTCCGGTTCGCGGCGAATACGGCCGAAGAATTCGAGAAGGGAATGGGGGATCTCGCGGCGAAAGGCATCCGCAAAGTGATCGTGGACTTGCGCGGCAACGGCGGAGGGTACTTGAACGCGGTCGTGCCCATGGTGGCGGGCTTCCTGGAAAAAGGCCAGCAGGTGGTGTACACCGAAGGCAAGCACGTGGCCCGGACGGACTACGAGGCAGAGGAACCTGGCAAGTGGCGCGACTGGGATGTGGCCGTGCTCATCGATGAAGGGTCGGCCTCCGCCAGCGAGATTTTTGCGGGCGCCATCCAAGACAACGACCGCGGCGCCGTCATCGGCAGGAGGAGCTTCGGTAAAGGGCTGGTGCAAGAAGAATTTGGGCTGGCAAATGCCGGGGCCTTGCGGCTCACGGTCGCCCGGTTCCACACGCCCACCGGACGGGCCATCCAGCGCCCGTACACGGCGGGAACGGAGGCCTACGTGGACGAGCCAGGTCAGCGGATGGACAGCGGCGAGCTGTTCCACGGGTCCACCGAGGAAGGTCCTGATTCGCTCCGCTACGAAACGCCCGGAGGCCGGGTGGTCTATGGCGGCGGCGGCATCGCGCCCGATTTCTTCGTGCCGCTGGACACGGCCGGGATGACAGATCGGGTCGCCGAGTGGATTTGGCTCGGGGAGGTGAGGGATGCGTCGTTCAGCTTTGTCGATGCCCGCCGCAAGTCGCTCGAAGGCATTCGCTCTGTGCAGGTACTGGATCGGACGGTGCGCGATGCAGCGCTGTCCGAATTCCTGCGGACCCGGTCCGGCGAGGGAAGGATTGTGCTGGATGCGGCGGAGAAGCAGGTCTTAGGCGACCGGCTGGTCGCCCAAATCGCGCGCAACCTCCTCGGTGAATCCGCCTTCCACGAGTCCGAACTCCGAGGCGATGCGGCCCTCGGCCGCGCGCTGGACGTCCTGCGGTATCCCGAAGGTTGCGTCGTCCGGGACGGACGGCTCACGTTCACCCCGAAAACACCCTAACTTTTCACCATGGCATTCGAACTACCCGCGCTGCCCTATGCGCATGACGCCCTCGAACCGCACATCGATGCGGAGACGATGCAGATCCACCACGGCAAGCACCACGCGGCCTACACCACGAATTTGAACGCGGCGATTGCCGGTACGCCGATGGAGGGCAAGTCCATCGAGGACCTGCTGCGCAGCCACACGGATGTCCCGGCCGTGCGCAACAACGGCGGCGGGTTCTGGAACCACAACCTCTTCTGGCAGGTCATGTCGCCGCAGGGTGGAGGCAAGCCAGAGGGCGAGTTGGCCGCGGCCATCGACCGCGACCTCGGTGGATTCGACGCGTTCCGCGAGGCCTTCGCAAAGGCAGGGGCTACGCGCTTCGGTTCTGGCTGGGCGTGGCTCTGCGTGAAGGACGGCAAACTTGAAGTCTGTTCAACGGCAAACCAAGACAACCCGCTCATGCCGGGCGTCGGCTGCACCGGTACCCCCATCCTCGGCCTTGACGTGTGGGAACACGCGTACTACCTCAAGTACCAAAACCGCCGTCCGGACTACATCGCCGCCTTCTTCAACGTCATCCACTGGGCGGAAGTCTCCCGGCGGTACGCAGCGGCGAAGGGCTGATCCCGCAGTACGGATGCGGCAATCGCTGGTCGTCGTCGCCGGAGGCACAGGCACCCGCATGGGCCTGCCGGTAGCGAAGCAGTTTGTCGAAGTGGAGGGTTCGCCGCTGATGTGGTGGACCCTCCGCCGCTTCCGGGCGGCCCTCGGGGAGGCGCTCGACGTTACCCTCGTGCTCCACGAATCGCTCTTCGACGCTTGGACGGCTCTTGAGAACCAGTATGGCGCAGCGGGCGTGGACCGCGTGGTGGCTGGCGGTGCCGAGCGGTTTCATTCGGTGCGCAACGGGCTTGCGGCGGTGCCCGCCGCCTCAGGAGTGGTGGGCATCCACGATGCCGTGCGCCCCTTCGTTCCGGCAGACGTGGTCCGGCGCTGCTTCGAAGAAGCTGCCCGTTGCGGTTCAGCGGTGCCGGTGGTGCCGCTGAAAGACAGCATCCGCGCCCTCGCTGGCGATGGCTCGCACGCGGTATCCCGCGATGCCCTTCGCGCGGTCCAAACCCCGCAGTGCTTCGACCTTCCGCGCCTCCGAGCGGCCTACGCCGTGGCTTTCAGCCCGGACTTCACGGACGACGCCTCCGTGTGGGAAGCCGCCGGTGCTTCCGTTCACTTGGTGGACGGCGACCCCTTCAACCTCAAGGTCACCACGCCCGAAGACCTCATCGTGGCGCGGGCGTTTCTGCGGGAGGGCCATTGACCCCTGCGTCGTGGGAGAGGCGCCGCGTGGCCTCGAGGTAGGTGCGAGCATGGGGCGTCCAGCGCACACCGGACTTCCAGAGGTAGGCGACAACGGCGCCGAGCACGGCAAGGGAGACCGCCACTTCCAGCAGATCGACCGGCGAGGAAGGCCCGGGCTGCATGACTTCGGCGACCCAGTCCGGGCCGAACACGTAGGACTTGACGACCATCCCCGCGTTGTTGATGAAGTGGGCCAGCATGGCGGGAATCAGCGATCCGCTCATCACCGTGAGTACCCCGTACACCGCGCCCAAGAAGATGCGCGCACAAAATCCGTGGGGTTGCAGGTGCAGGATGCTGAACAGCACGGCCGTAAGCACCACGGGCAGGGCGGCTCGACCGGTCCAGCGGATCAGGTGCTGCTGGATCACGCCGCGGAAGGCCCATTCTTCGCACACCGCGGGGAGCACAGCTACGATCACGAGAGCGAGCAAGAACTCCCACGGAGAGGAGAACGACAGGAGTTCAATGGTGATGCCGGCGGCCTTCGTTTCCATGGCCGCGAATTGCTCAGCCCACGGGGACGCGTCGCACAGGAAGCGGTCGATGCGTGCGACGAGGTCGGCCAGGCCTCCTGCAAAAAAACCGATGAACAGGGCTGCGAGGGACCAGACCCCCAAGGTGGGACGCTGTGGCTCCACCCGGGGCATCCGCCCGAATAGCTGAACGAAGGCCCACGAGGCCAGGCCGAAGGAGAGCAGTTGGTTGACGCCGTTCAGCGTCCAGTGGAGGGTGCGCCCACGGGGCGTGGAAGGCGTGGCGGCCAGGGCCTGCACGGCTTCGGCGTCGAGCCCCCACATCCAGCCTGCGGCAGAGAGGACGAGCATGGCAGAGGCCCCCATTCCCGCCACAACCATGCAGGCGAAGAAGAGGATGCGGACCGGAGACGACATGCCGGCGAATGCGGTTCGGATCATGGGCTACCTTTGGGGCCGCAAGTTCGAAGTTTGGTCCACATCGCCCACCTCCCCATCGCAGACTTTCCGCTGCTGCTCGCTCCCATGGAGGACGTCAGCGATCCGCCTTTCCGCGCGGTTTGCAAACGCTATGGCGCGGACCTGATGTACACCGAGTTCATCAGCAGCGAAGGGCTCATCCGCGATGCCGCGAAGAGCAAGGCGAAGCTGGACATCTTCGAATACGAGCGCCCCATCGGGATCCAAATCTTCGGAAGCGACATCGACTCGATGCGGGAAGCCACGGAAATCGCTACCGCCGCCGGGCCGGACCTGATCGACATCAACTACGGCTGCCCGGTGAAGAAGGTGGCGTGCCGCGGCGCCGGTGCGGGCATTTTGCAGGACATCCCGAAGATGGTGGCCATGACCGCGGAGATCGTGAAGGCCACGCATTTGCCGGTGACGGTGAAGACGCGGCTGGGTTGGGACGATGCGAGCAAGAACGTGGTCGAAGTGGCGGAACGCTTGCAAGACGTGGGGATCGCGGCGCTGTCGATCCACGGGCGGACCCGGGCGCAGATGTACAAGGGCGAGGCGGATTGGACCCTCATCGGCGAGATCAAGCGCAACCCGCGCATGGCGATTCCGGTCTTCGGCAACGGCGACATCGACTCGCCAGAAAAGGCGCTGGAATACCGCGAGCGTTACGGGGTGGACGGCATCATGATCGGGCGGGCGGCCATCGGAGCGCCTTGGTTTTTCCGCGAGGTCAAGCACTTTTTTGCGACCGGCGAACGGTTAGCACCGCCGACGATGGCCGAGCGGGTGGAGGCCGCGCGGGAGCATTTTGAACGTTCGTGCGCATGGAAGGGCGACCGGCTGGGCGTGGTCGAAATGCGGCGCCACTATGCGAACTACTTCAAGGGCATCGACCACTTCCGCGAACACCGGTTGGAGCTGGTTACGCTCGAGGAACCGGATGCGCTGCGGGCTAAGCTGGATGCGCTTGCGCGCCTCGAGCGGGCTGCGTAAGCCGGCGCACCAGCACGCGGACCATCAGTGCGGACCCCAAACCGCCGACGCACATGACGACGGCAAAGACGCCTGCTACGTCACCCAGTGCAAGCCGGACCGGGTAGTGCGGGACGACAGATCCCTCGAGCGCGAGCCATCCGAAGTGCGTTTGGCCCAGGACGAGCAGGATGCCGGCCAGCAACCCCGCGCCGCCGCCCACCGCGTGGATGATCAGCCCTTGCAGCGAGAATGCGCGCTCTAAGGCGCTGCCCGTCAGTCCGATGGCTTGGAGCACCGCGATGTCCTCGCGCTTGTCGAGGATGAGCATCGTCAGCGACGCCATCACGTTGAACGCCGCGACGACGAGGATGAAGCTCAAAATCAAGAAGGTGGCCCACTTTTCTGCCCGATTCGTGGCGTGGATGAGGCGGTTTTTTTCGGCGCGCGTGCGGAGGCGGGCTTCCGGGCCGAATTGCAGGAGGGCGGCCGCGGCTTCGGGGTCGACGCCGTCCGGCGGGCGGACTTCGTACCGGCTTACTTGGCCCGCCCGGTCGAACAGGTCGCGGGCGGCATCGAGGGGCAGCAGCACGCTCCGCGCATCGATGTCCGCGTTGACGCTGAGCACGTCGCACGCCACCACTTGGCGGGACCGGAAGGCGCGCTCCCCGGACCGCGCCAGCGACTTGCCCCGGATGGGCGCGCCGAGCGTCATGACGGCGGCTTGCGAGCCATCGACCGCCACGCCGAGCCGGTTTCGGACGCCGGCCCCAAGCGTCGCACACGGAGCCCCGGCCCAAACTTCCTGCCACGCCCCGCCCACCAGCCCGCGCTCGAGATCGGTCGCTTCTGCAAACCGCGCGTCGATGCCCAGCACCGACACCACCACGGGCTCCCCGTCGACCCCCCGCAACACCGCCTGCTCTTCCACGACCGGCGCGACGATGGCCCCGGGCAACACGGCTTCAATCCACGGCCCGAGCGTGTCGGACAGCACTGCCCCTTCGGTCGGCACTACGGCCCACTCCGCGTCGAGCGTCCCGAACAATTCCTCGACCACATCGCCGATGCCGTTGAACGCGCTGAGCACCGCCACCATGGCAGCCGCTACCGCACCGATGACGAACATGGAAATCCCCGAAATCACGTGGATGAGGTTCCGCGATTTGCGGCTGAACACGTAGCGGCGCGCGAGGCGCAGGGGCAGGTGGACCATCGGTTCGGCAAGTTACCTTTAAACCAGCATGCGCGTTCGACGTCTTCCTGCCATGAAGTTGCTCCGTCGGATGGGGTGGGTCTTTGCCGCGCTCGGGCTGCACCCGGCTGCGGCCCAAACCTACTTCCCGCCCGTCCCCGCCTCCTCTGCTCCGTGGGAAACCGTGGACCCTGCCGCCCTCGGTTGGTGCCCAGAGGCCGTCGAGGCGCTCCATGCCTTCGCCGACTCCACCGGCTCCCGGGCCCTCCTGGTCCTCCACGGCGGGCGCATCGCCGTCGAGGGCTACTACAACGGCCACGGCCCGGACAGCGCGTGGTACTGGGCCTCGGCGGGCAAATCCGTGATGGCGGCGCTCTGCGCCCGCGCCATGGCCGAAGGCGACCTCACCCCCTCCACGGCGGTGAGTTCCCTCCTCGGCCCCGGCTGGTCCTCCGCATCCCTCCCCACCGAGTCCAGCATCACGGTCTCCCACCTGCTCACGATGACCTCCGGCTTCGACGACGGCGTCCCCGACGACGACTGCTGGGCCCCCGAATGCCTGGTCCCCCTCGCCGTGCCCGGCACGCGGTGGGCATACCACAACGCCCCGTACCACATCTTGCACCAAGTGCTTCCGGAGGCCACGGGCCTGTCCGTGAACTTTTTCCTGAACAACCGGCTCTTCGCGCCCATCGGTGCCGCCGGCCTGTATGTCCAGTTCGCGAACGAACCCTGGAACAGGGTGCTGGTTTCGAAGGCGCGCGATGCAGCGCGGTTTGGGCTGCTGGCGGCCCGAGGCTGGCAGTGGAACGGGCAGTACCTCATCGCCGACAGCAGCCTGCGAGCGGCCCTTACGGCCCCGTCGACAGCGCTGAACCCGTCGTACGGCTGGCTGTGGTGGCTCAACGGCGGCCCCACGCACCGCATGCCGTCTTCCCAGGTGGTCTTCAACGGGCCCATGGTGCCTGCGGCTCCGCCGGACCTCCGGATGGCCCTCGGGCGGGACGACCAAAAGGTGTGGGCCATCCCTTCGCTTGACCTTGTGGTGGTCCGGCTCGGCGAAAATCCGGGCTACCCCGGGCTCGCGGGTTTCGACTACAACGCCGCCCTCTGGTCGCGCATCGCTGCCGTCCTCGTCGGTTGCTGCCCGGCGGATTTCGACGCCAGCGGCACAGTGGATGTCCAGGATTTGCTGCTGTTCCTGCCGAACTACGGCTGCCTGGCCGGGTGTTCCGCCGACCTCAGCGGCGACGGGGCAGTGGGTGCATCCGATCTGACCCTTCTGCTGGCGGCCTACGGCACCCCCTGTCCTTGATGCTCAGCCCTTGAGCGCCCGCTCGATTTCGTCCACCCGGTCTAGGCTGTCGTCGAGGTAGAAGTTGAGTTCCGGTACGATGCGCACCTGCTTTCCGATGAGGGCGCCGAGCTCCTTGCGGATGCGCCAACCTTCGGCCGCAACCGCTTTCAGAGCGGCCTGTTTGTCGCTTACCCCCATGAAGCTCAGGTACACTTTCGCCAGCCCGAGGTCGGGCGCCATGCGGACGGCCGTCACGGTGATGAAGAGCGGGCCAAACCACGCACGACCGTTCCGTTGCAGCAGGGTCCCGAGGTCGCGCCGAATCAATTCGGCTACTTTTTCAGATCGGATGGACATCAGTACAGAAAGGAATTGTACGGGTAGCGCACCTCGTGGATGGTGCGGACTTGGGAATACAGGAGGTCGCGCAAGGGGTCGAGGCCCGTGCGATCGTGGGCGGAGATGAACGCCACGGCACGACCGTTCCGCTCGAACCTTTCGCGAATCGCCTCCATTTGCTCCTCCGCGGAGGGCCCGAAGGGCTCTTCGACGAGCCGATCGATTTTGTTGAACACCAGCACGGTCGGCTTGTCCGCACTCCCGATTTCGCCGAGGGTCTTCTCCACCACGGCGATGTGGTCTTCGAATTGGGGGTGCGAAATGTCCACGACGTGCAGCAGCAGGTCGCTTTCGCGCGTCTCGTCGAGGGTGGACTTGAAGGACTCGATGAGTTGGTGCGGGAGTTTGCGGATGAACCCGACGGTGTCGGTCAGCAGGAACGGCAAGTTTCCGATGACCACCTTGCGCACGGTCGTGTCGAGCGTGGCGAACAACTTGTTCTCCGCGAAGACATCGCTTTTCGACAGCAGCGTCATCAGGGTGGATTTGCCCACGTTCGTGTAGCCCACGAGGGCGACGCGGACCAAGGCGCCGCGGTTGCCGCGTTGGGTCACCAACTGCTTGTCGATGGCGGCAAGTTCCTCGCGCAGGTGGGCGATGCGGTCGCGAACAATCCGGCGGTCCGTCTCGATTTCCGTTTCGCCCGGTCCCTTCATTCCGATGCCGCCCTTTTGCTTCGACAGGTGGGTCCACATGTTCGTGAGCCGCGGCAGAAGGTACTGGTATTGAGCTAGTTCCACCTGAGTCTTCGCATGCGCCGTGCGGGCGCGGGAAGCGAAGATGTCGAGGATGAGGTTCGGGCGGTCGAGGATTTTGCGCTCGGGGATCTCCTTCTCGAGGTTGCGGAGCTGGGTGGGACTCAACTCGTCGTCGAAGATGAGCATGTCGATGTCGTGCTCTTCGACGTACTCTTTGATTTCCTGCACTTTACCAGAGCCGATGAAGGTGCGGACGTCTGGATGGTCGAGGGATTGCACGAAGGTTTTGCGGGTGATGGCGTTCGCCGTTTCCGCGAGGAATGCCAGTTCGTCGAGGTACTCTTCGGCCTGTTCCCGCCGCGTGCGCCCGCTGACCAAACCCACTAAAACGCAAGTCTCTTGCGGTTTCTCTGTCGGGATGAGCTTCTTTTCAAGCATAGCACCGGCTCAGCGCCGCAGGGTCTCGAGGTGATCGGCTACGGCAGCGATGGTGGCGTCGTCCAGCACACCTTGCTGCGGGGGCATGGTCCCTTTGCCGTAGGTGATCAGCGTAATCCGGTCTTCCCGCGAAAGGTGGGAGGTGCTCAGGTCGGGGGCTCCGGCGAGCATCAGCTTCCCGTCTTCCCCGTGGCACATGCCGCACTTGAGGGCATACGTTTTTGCGGCCTCCGCGGCCGAAATCGCCGCGCCGCCTGCGGCGGATTCCCCTGCGGAAGGTGCTTCCCCGCCACAACCGACTCCGGCCGCCACGGTTCCAGCCGCAAGCAGCAGGAGGGCAAAATGATGCTGCATCAGAACCAGCCGTAGGCTTCGAATCCGGCCCGGAACGGCCACGGAATCAGGGCGAGGATAAGGAGCAAGGCGAGCGAGAACCAAAGGGCCTGTGCACGGAACCGCGCGGCATCTCCCGAAGCGCGTTTGGCGAGGCTGTAACCGAGCGTGCCGAATACGATGGCCACGATCATGCCGGTGATGTGTTCGACGGCAAAAAAGCGCAAGCGGGCGTTCGACATCACGTCGGGTTGATCGAACAGCGCCAGTCCGTTGGGTCCATGGATGTACAGCGCCAGACCGAGCACGAGCTGGAGATGCAGTGCAATCATGGTGAAGAGCCCCAGCTTGCGGTGGCCGTCTGTAAAGGCGGCGCCGCTGCGCAAGCCGGCGATGGCGCGCACCGCTGCGACGAGCAGCAGCACGAGGACGACCCAGCGCAGGGTGCCGTGCAGGTGATTGAGTCCAGTAATCATAGCCCCAAAGATAGCGCCCCCCGACCGCCGCTGGGGCTGCCGGGGGGCGCATGCTGCAATCCGCAGTCCGTCAGACCACGCCTTGGTCGATCATCGCGTCGGCGACCTTGACGAAGCCGGCGATGTTTGCACCGCGCACATAGTCGATGGAGCCGTCCGGATTCGATCCGTACTGCACGCATTGCGCGTGGATGTTTTTCATGATGCCGTGGAGGCGGCCGTCCACCTCTTCGCGGGTCCAGCTCAGCCGGAGGCTGTTTTGGGACATTTCAAGGCCCGAGGTGGCCACCCCGCCCGCATTCGAGGCCTTGCCCGGAGCAAAGAGCACGCCGCCCTGCTGCAACGCAGCGACGGCTTCCGGTGTGGACGGCATGTTCGCGCCTTCTGCCACACAGATGCAGCCGTTTGCGATGAGCTTCGCCGCGTCCGCTCCGTGCAGTTCGTTCTGCGTCGCGCAGGGGAAGGCGAGGTCGCACTTCACGCCCCACGGGGTTTCTCCCGCGTGGAACGTCGCACCGGGGAACTGCGCCACGTATTCTTGGATCCGCCCGCGCCGCACGTTTTTCAGGTCCATGACCCACGCGAGTTTCGCTGCATCGATGCCCGCAGGGTCGAGGATGTAGCCGGATGAGTCGCTGAGCGTCAGCACCTTCGCGCCGAGCTGGATGCACTTCTCGGCGGCAAACTGGGCCACGTTGCCCGATCCAGACACCACGGCCGTCTTGCCTGCGAGCGTCGCGCCCTTCGTGCCGAGCATTTCTTGGGCGAAGTACACGCAGCCGTAGCCCGTGGCCTCCGGACGGATGAGCGATCCGCCCCACTTGATGCCCTTGCCGGTCAACACGCCAGTGAACTCATTGCGCAGCCGCTTGTATTGGCCGAACATGTAGCCGATTTCCCGGCCGCCTACGCCGATGTCTCCGGCCGGCACGTCGGTGTCCGCGCCGATGTGGCGCGAGAGTTCCGTCATGAAGCTTTGGCAAAAGCGCATCACCTCGAGGTCGGACTTGCCTTTCGGGTCAAAATCCGAACCGCCCTTGCCCCCGCCCATCGGCAGGGTGGTCAGCGAATTCTTGAAGACCTGCTCGAAGCCGAGGAACTTCAGGATGCTCAGGTTGACGGAGGGATGGAAGCGCAAGCCGCCTTTGTACGGCCCGATGGCGCTGTTGTACTCGACGCGGTAGCCGCGGTTGACGTGGACCTTGCCGGCATCGTCTGTCCACGGCACGCGGAAGATGATGGTGCGCTCGGGCTCCACGATCCGCTCGAGGATGCGGTGTTCCTTGTACTTCGGATGGGCCTCGATAAACGGAATGACGGTTTCAGCGACTTCCTGAACAGCTTGCAGGAATTCGGGTTCGTTCGGGTTGGATGCGCGTACGCGGTCCATGAAGGCGTCGATGTGCGCCTGGTGAGGGTGTGACATGAACGTATGATTGACGTTTCGGCGGGCGAAATTAGCTTCAAAGGCACGCGGTGCGTCCTCCGTCCACCGGCAAATTGATGCCGGAGATGTAGGCGGCCGCAGGGGAACACAGAAACGCGACCGCGCGGGCGATTTCTTCCGGCCGTCCGATGCGGCGCAGCGGCACTTCCGCCGCCATTTCGCCGCGCACTTCCGCTGCCGTCGCACCGGTGCGGTCGGCTTTCGCTGCGATGAGCCCGGCGAGCCGTTCGGTGTCCGTCGCCCCGGGCAGGACGTTGTTCACGGTGATGCCCCAGGGCCCCACTTCGTTTGCAAGCGTCTTCGCCCAATTCGCGACCGCGCCGCGGACGGTGTTGCTCACTCCGAGGCCGTTCAGCGGCTGCTTCACGCTCGTCGAGATGACGTTCACGATACGCCCGTGGCCGGCCGCGCGCATGCTCGGCAGCACGGCGGTGGCGAGCAAATGGTTGCAAATCAAGTGTTGAGAAAACGTCGCCAGGAAGGCCTCCGCCCGGGCATCGGTGATGGGCCCTCCGGCCGGTCCGCCGGTGTTGTTGACCAAAATGTGCACGGGCTCCTCCGCCACCACCGCTGCAATCGCAGCTTCCACCGCGCCGGGGTCCGTGAAGTCTGCAGCTGCAATCCGGTGCCGGCCGGGTTCCGTGAGTTCCAGCCGCGCGGCCTCGAGCCGTTCTGCGCTGCGGGCCATGAGCACCACCCGCGCCCCGAGGCCGGCCAAATGGCGGGCGACCTCCCGCCCGATCCCGCCCGACGCGCCCCCAACCACTGCGGTCATCCCCGTCAAGTCGACGGGCATCCACGTCGAATCCATGCTGCGTTCCTGCATGCTGCGAAGGTACGGGGACTACCTTGCGGCATGAACCGCATCGATCACCTCGGCATCGCGGTGCGCGA
>CAZMNI010000026.1:0-15369 GCA_964567615.1 uncultured Chryseobacterium sp. | reverse complement strand
AGCGTACGACTCATAATCGTAAGGTCGAGAGTTCGAGCCTCTCTCCCGCTACACACAAGACCCTCCCCGGAGGGTCTTTTTTTACGCTGCACATGAGTTCTGGCTTCTGCATGCCCATCTGGCATGGAGGGAAGGTGTGAAATGGAAACGGCCGCCCGAAGGCAGCCGTTTCACGCAAGTTCAAAGTCCGATATGCACCTCAGCGATCGCGCTGCTGGCTCTCGTTACAACGAATCGGACGTCCCATGAGGTTCTTGCCTTCCATGGCCTCAATGGCCGCTTCGGCTTCCTCTCGGTTCGGCATTTCCACAAATCCGAACCCCCGGCTACGTCCGGTCTCACGGTCATGGACAACTTTAGCACGTTCCACGGCACCGTGGACTTCAAATGCCTCGCGCAAGGCCACGTCATCGACGCCCCAGGCGAGATTTCCAACGAAAATATTCACTATGATAAACAATTGATGGCGCGAAGGTAAGCACGGAACCTATCGGATTCCCGCTTCTCTCGAAAAATATAGGAGAGTGGCAGTTCGCTCAGTGCTCGTCCTCATCCTTCACGCCTTGTTCTTGCCGGCGTGGGGGAGGGGGGAGGCCCTCGAGTCGGGCGAGGATTTCCGCCATTTGCTCAGCACCTACTTGTTTCGCAATCACCTTCTTATCCTTGTCCAAGAGCATGAGTTTCGGAGTAGCGAACACATCGAAGGTGGTGCGGAAGTTCAAGCTCTTCAGCGTGGTGATGCCTGCGTAAATGAGCTTCGAAGCACTGTCTTGGGCGTTGATCAACGGGTTGTCGCTGACATGGATCCAGCCTTCCAGCCCCTTTTCACGCACATACTTTTGCCACGGTTCGGGTTCGAAGTCGTTGCCGATTGCAAAAATCTCCAGCCCGCGGGGCTTCCATTCCGCATAGAGCTCCTGCAGAATCGGGAGTTCCTTTTTGCAGTGCCCGCAAGTGCTTTCCCAGATGACCAGCAACGTATACTTCGCGTCGATGCCGTAGAGAGATACCCAGTTTTGTTGCCCCAAATCGGGAAGGATGATGTCCGGTACCTTGTTTCCGCAAAGCGAATTTGAGAGGTCCTCCGCGCGGTCCAGCACTTTTTGCACCTGCTCGGGCTTGAGCCAAACGGCTTTGCCCGTGCGGTAATAGCGCTCGGCCATGTCGTGGAACACCTTGTCCATGCACATGATTTGGCTGGACTCGCTGGTGAAGGTGATGTAATGCACCACGTACTTGAACATGTCCGGATTTCCGACTGTGCGAGCGATGAGCCGGTTTGCTTCAGCAATCAGGGTGTCGGGATCTTGCGGAAGTACGCGTGTCCACCACCGATCGAGCAAGGTGTGAAAACTCCCATCCCGCACCAACCGTGGATCGGTGAAATCCACACGGTCCCAGTAATGGTTCCGGTACCAACGGTACTGGAGCTCTTCAGGATTTGCGATGAACTCGGGCACCGGTGGGATTTCGGGTTCGACGATCATGTTCAAGTACTTCGCGAAGAGCATTTCAGACGAATCCTGGAGGATGCGCTTTTGTTCCGCTGCGACTTGTTTCCCCATGGCTTCAAGCTGTGCCCTGGCTTCGTTTCGTGCAGTCTCGGTGGCTGTGGAATCCGCCACGACGGCTTCGAATGGTTTGGCCTTTTCCCGGAGGCCCGTGAGGAAGAACAGGTAATCGTAGAAGAGCTTGTTTTCAGGACTTTCCAGCACCTCCATGAAGCGCGCAGGGTCGGAGAGTTGGGTCTTCAACCGGATGTCTTCGTCGACGGCGAGGAAGTCGAAGTACTTCGGTCCGGGCATGACGGCAGCGTACTTGCCGAATTCCCCCGCCTTCCGGCCTTCAAACACCACCCGTCCTTTTGCGTCTGCAATGGCAGTGTCGGCATAGAACATCTTGTCTCCCAGGTAATTTGCCAGGTAAACGGTGTCGCCCTTTAGCCCTTCAACGGTGAATTCAATGGTGGTGGCTTTCGGCTTTTGGGCCGCCAAAGGCAGGCTCACCCCACAAACGGCCCACAGGGCCCAACCAACTGCTCGCTTCATCGGTATGCTGTCCATCTGTTCCCAAAGTTACGCGTGACGGTGCACCACCGTTGCACTCCGGATTCTTAACGAATCAGAACGCAAAAAAAAAGCCGCCCGGAGGCGGCTTTTCAAGCGGACGTGCCGCAAAATCAGTGCTCTACCACAAGGCGCTGCATCGTGCGCTGCCCGTTCGAGGTGAGTTCTACAAAGTAAATGCCCGACTGCAAGTTGAAGTTCAACCGCTGGCCCCGGTCCAATCCGGTGAGCCGCTGTTCATGCACCAACTGGCCGTTGAGTGCCCGAACGCGCACCGTACCCTCTGTTGCATTGCTCTTGACCGTGATGGCATCCCGGGCAGGGTTCGGGGAGAAGCCCAAGGACAAACGGGTCGGCTCTGCAGCAGCGGGGGCAACCACTGAACTCGGCACAGCTTCAGCAATCGCGACATCGTCGATGAAGTAGGAACCCAGGGCCGTGCCGTCGCCGAATCCGAAGAAGTTGATGCCGCCGAAGGGCGAGTCGAACAAGAACGAACCCATCGTGGTGCCGTCGATGCCCATGGTGATGGCATCGCCGTCCATGTCCATTACGTGGTGCATTTGGAACCACGTATCGAACGGAAACGTGCCGGTAGCCACTTCCGCCGCATCCTTTACCACGGAGATGGAACCGTCTGCCCCGAAGGTGGCCTCAAACGCCCAGCCCACGCCCGGTGTCATGTCTTCCTGGAAGTTGTAGTAGCCAGAAGCTCCGCTGGGGACGTACATCCAAAAGGAGCAGTCGTAGGCACCTTCCGACAAACCGGCGAGCATGACCACGTCCATCGGCCCGCCTGCAGCGGCAGTTTGGTAGATGTGCAGGGAATTCACGCCCTCGTGGGCGACTTCTGAAGTGACCTGAGCGTCTGCATCCGTGCCCTCTTGGCCGGCAGTCCAGGTGGTCCAAATCGGGCTCGAGCCCACGTAGTCCCCTACATTGAAACTCTCAAATCCCTCTGCGTAAATGACCGTTTGTGCGGACATTCCGGAAGCAAAAGTGACGAAGGCGGCTGCGGTAAGTAGCAGGTGTTTCATGAATCGAAATTATCTGGCAAGATGGTGATTTCGCGAATATAGTTCATCTGAATCACAATTCAAATCCTAGCTTCGCGTTTCGCCATGATGTGGAAGGGAAATGTGAGGAAACTCAGGCCAGCATGCCTTGCCGATGCGGCAGGAACGAACCGTGTTCAGTACACCTGGCAAGGAGCACGTGGGGTGGAACCTGAGGTCGCTTGGGACATGAATGCTTTGCTCGGCAAGTTTTTCTCCATCCGTGCCACTGGGCTCATCCATTGCACAGCGACGGGCAAGCGCATCCGCAAAACGTACGGCGACGGGATGTCGTTCGATGCTTGGCGAAGTGCACCTGAAGCGGTGGAAAGCGTGCTCAGACCGGAGTTGAGCAGGATCCATGAAGGCTTTGCCTTGCGCGATGAAGCGTGGGAGCGCACCCACCATTTGGCTCCACACACCACGTACCTGAGCACCACCGGAGCCGTGAAAGTCGGCGTGACACGTAGCACGAATGAATTGACCCGTTGGATGGACCAAGGTGCCGTGGCTGCAATTCGTGTGCTCGAAGTGCCCTATCGCCAACTTGCTGGCGTTGCCGAGGTTGCCCTGAAAGCGGCATTTACCGACCGCACCTCCGTGCCGGCCATGTTGCGCGCGGTGCAACCGGCTCCGGAGGCCTTGCTCCTTGCAAAGGACAGGGCATGCGATGTTTTGGGCGCGGCGTACGAACCGTTTATGTCGGACCGGGATGAGGTGGTGGAGTTTGCGTACCCGGTTGTTGCGTGGCCTGCTCGTGTAGTTCCTGTGACGTTGGACAAAGTGCCCAACATCGAGGGCACGCTGGTGGCCATCAAGGGGGCCTACCTTGTTTGGGATACGGGCATTGCATTGAATGTCCGATCCCACGCGGGTTATGAAGTGGAAGTGACCGCGGAGCTCGATTCAGTTGAGTGACGGGTCGATGGGGGCGTTCGCAATGTGCGCGTACCCTTCGCCCATGTCTTCGACCATGCGTTTCCAAAACGCATCGTCGTCAAGCCGGGTTTCCATGATGCGCTCCGCGCCCGCGCGGGTGATGAACCACGAGCGGTTTCGAATTTCTTGCTCGAGTTGCTGCGGGCTCCAACCGGCATACCCGATGAAAAACCGCACGCGGTCCGAGCCGATTGCCCCATCGCGCAGGTGCGCTTTCAACACATCGAAATCACCGCCCATGCAGACACCGTCCACCACGGGGATGCTTCCGGGAATCTCCGGAGCCGTGTGCAGGTAGTAGAGGTTTGAGTTCTTCACCGGCCCCCCGACACTGATCCGCGCCGAGATGTCGGGCAGGTCATCCAAGATGTCTTGCAGGCTGATTTCTACAAAGTTGTTCAGGACAAATCCGAACGAACCTTCGTCGTTGTGCTCGCACAGCAAAATGGCCTTGCGCCCGAAGTAAGGGTCTTCGAGAAACGGTTCTGAAAGCAGGATGGTCCCGGTTTCAGGCACGCCGCTGGAGGACGGTGCGAAGCGAATCATGCGGCAAAGTTGCGACTTTTGCCGAAACCCTTGCTGCATGCGCCGTTTTCTGCCGGCACCGCTCGTTTGGACCCTGCTTGCTTCGGGGTGGGTTTCGGCCCAAACGGCTACCGCACCCCGTGACACAGGAGACCCCGAGGGTGTCTTTGACGACAACCGCACGCCGACGTACGCCGAGTCGGTGCAGGTGTTACAGGATTTGGCGGAACGCCACGCGGAACTTCACTTGATGGAAATCGGTTTGGGGGACAGCGGCAAACCCATCTATGCAGCGGTCCTGGCCGTGGGGGCGCCGAATTTGGCCACGCCGGAAGACCTCGAGGCCTACTTGCAGACCCACCCTGCGTCGATGCGGTTGCTCGTCACAAACGCCATTCACCCCGGGGAGCCGGACGGAGTGGATGCATCCATCGACTGGATCCGGGACTTGCTTGCGGATCCCGCCGAGCGTCAGCTGCTCGATCGGTTGGTCATTGCCATCGTGCCCCACTACAACAACGACGGGGCCCTCGTGCGGACATCCTGTTCTCGGGCAAACCAAAACGGCCCGGAGTACTATGGGTTTCGCGGCAACGCCCGCAACCTCGACCTGAATCGGGACTTCACAAAGATGGATTCGCGCAATGCATTTGCGTTTGTTCGCCTCTTCCATGCGATGGATCCGGATGTCTACATCGACACACACACAACGAACGGCGCCGATTACGTTTACCCGATGACCGTGATCACGACCCAACCGGACAAAGCCGGCCAGCTGGGGTGGTTTTTGCGCGATGTGGCCGAACCTGCTCTCTACGGGGCGATGGAAGCGGCGGGCTATCCGATGGCGCCGTACGTGAACACCCGGGGTGAAACGCCGGAAAGTGGCATCGTAGGGTTCCTCGAAACACCGCGCTACTCCACCGGATATGCGGTGTTGTTCGGGACCATCGGTTTTGTGGCCGAAGCCCACATGCTGAAGCCCTTTCCGGAGCGAGTTGCTGCGACGCGTGCGTTCCTCGGAGCAACGGGGAATTGGATGGTCGAAGCCAGCGAGGCCATTCGAAACGTTCGGGCAGATGCACGGCGTTCTCTCGATTTTGCGGCCACCTTGCCCATCCGGTGGGAGTTGGACCCCACAGATTCCATTTCCATTCCGTTCAAAGGGTATGTCGCAGAATACAGTCCAAGTGCGGTGAGCGGCCAGCCCAGGTTGCGCTACAACCGAGATGAGGTGTGGCGGGGAGAGGTGCCGTTTTTCAATAGATACGTTCCCACAGCCACAGCACGTGTGCCCTCTGAATACTGGATACCCGGCGCATGGCATGAAGTCATATCGCGCATCGAGGCCCAAGGAATTCCGATGTACCGGTTGCCGAAGGATTCTGTCGCTACGTTGGAAGTTACCTACATCGATGGGTACACTTCACCGGCGCGGCCGTATGAAGGTCACCACATGAACCGCGTGGATTCCATGCACCGCACCGTCCAGCGCGTTCAATTGTTTGCGGGCGATGTGCGCATTGCCACCCAAGGGCCGTGGAAGCGCTACCTCGTTGAAACGCTTGAACCGGATGCGCACGATAGCTTTTTCGTTTGGAACTTCTTCGACAGCGTATTGCAGCAAAAGGAGGGATACAGTGGATATGTTTTTGAGGACACCGCAGCAGAGTTGCTCGAGCGCGATCCTTCGTTGCGGCGGGCCTTCGAGGCAGCCCGGCAGGCACATCCCGAGTGGCAAAGCGATGGCGATGCAGCCTTGCGATGGGTGTACATGCACAGCCCGTTCATGGAAGCTTCTGCAAACAGGTACCCCGTCTACCGCACCCCTGCTGTGCCGTGATGCGACCTTCAGTTTGGGCAGAGCGCCTGCTCACCACCGGACACCGCTGGGGCCGTTCCCTTCGACGGGACTGGGCCGGCATGACCCCTGAGGGTATCCGAAAAGTTCTGGACACCCTCGCGCGCCTCAATCCGGGTCCCGCAGCGGTTCGTTACGAAATGCTTCAAGTTGCGGGCGTTCCCGTTGCCACGCTTGCTCGCGAAACTGGACGGGCAGCGGGCAGGCTCGTGCTCGCGCACGGCGGAGGATTCGCGTTCGGTTCGGCGCGGACCCACCGGGCATTTGCGGCCCATTTGGCCCAAGAAACTGGATGGGAAGTGTGGATTCCGGAGTATCCACTTGCTCCTGAGCACCCCTTTCCTGCGGGCAGGGATGCCCTTGTTCAGGTGTGGTTCGAAGCGGTGAGCGGTGGGCTGCCGTGTGCCGTGGCGGGCGATAGTGCAGGGGGAAACCTGGCCGTCGCACTGGTCCAGCAGGTAAAGGCCATGGAGCGCGAGGTGCCTGCCGCACTGCTGCTGTTTTCGCCGTGGCTCGATTTATCACTGGATTCTGAAAGCAACCGGCTGAATCTCGAGGCGCTGAGTCCGTTTGACCGGTCAGACATGGCTACCTATGCAGCCCTGTATGCTGGTGAACTCCCGTTGGACGATCCGCAGGTTTCGCCGTTGCGGGGAAGCGTGGCCGGTTTTCCGCCGGTCTACATTGAAAGCAGCGAGGTGGAGTACTTGCGGCCGGATGCCCGGGCGTTCGCTGCCGCGTTGCGCGCGGCTGAAGTGCCTGTTGAAGAGCGAATTGAGTCGTTTGCTTTGCACGGGTGGCAGCTGTTCCCGGATTTGTTGCCCGAAGCGGAGTATACCGTCGCAGCGGTCGGGGCATTTTTGCGCCGCCTTCACCCCACAGCTGCATCGAGTGCCGAAGACAGCCGGGGCAAGGCTTCATCCAGGTCTTCGTCGGTGAGGGTGAGCGGCGGCGCCAAACGGACGGCGTAAGGCGTCGACAAAAACCCAAACAGCAGTACACCGGCATCGAGGCCCGCATGGATGCACCGCCAGGCTGAGGCGGCATCGGAGAAGTCCACAGCGATGTACATCCCGATGCGGCGAACCTCACGAACTGCTGGGTGCGCTGCGAGGTGGTCGTGCAAGGCGCGTCCTCGCCGCTCCACTTCGGTGAAATCGGTCGAAGCGAGCAGTTCGAGGGCCGCCGCTGCAGCGGCGCACACAACGGGATGCCCCCCGAACGTCGTGATGTGGCCCAGGGGAGGGGCTTCGGCGAGCAAGGCCATCCGCTCCCGGCTGGCCACAAAAGCCCCGATGGGCATCCCACCCCCAAGCGCCTTGCCGAGGCACAGGATGTCCGGGACAATGCCGAAGTGCGAGAAGGCCCACGGACTGCCTGTGCGCCCCATGCCGCACTGGATTTCGTCCAAAATCAGAAGTGTTCCCGTCGCGGTGCACCGGTCGCGAAGCGCCTGCAGCCATCCGCGGTCGGGAATGCGAACTCCGGCATCCCCTTGCACGGTCTCCACGACCACCGCAGCATGGGTGCCGTCGATTCCGTCAAGAGGAGAGGAGCCGTTGAATGGCAGGAAGTCGATGTCCGGCAGGAGGGGACGGAATGGATCGGTGCGGGGGCCTGGTGTGCTCAAGCTCATTGCGCCGTGGGTGTTACCGTGGTAGCCGCCGGTGCATGCGGCAATGCGGGTACGGCCCGTTGTGCGTTTGGCACACTTCAGCGCCCCCTCGATGGCCTCCGCACCAGAATTCACAAAATAGACGGTGTCGAGAACGGGCGGCAGCAACGCCCGCAGCCGCTCAGCAGCCAGCTCCACGCTTGCTTGGCGGAATTCACCGTAAACCATGGCATGCAAGTGGCGGTCCACTTGCCTGTGGATTGCCTCGCGGATGAGCGGGTGACCGTGGCCGAACGAGGATACTCCGATGCCAGAAATCAGGTCCATGATCCGCCTACCGTCGGCCAAATGCAACCAAGCTCCCTCCCCGCGAAGCACTTCGATTCCGAGCGCATGCCGCGTCGTCGCAGCAAGTCCGCGGCTCAAAAACGGGTCCGATTCAAAACCTATCATCGGAGCACTTCGATTTCATCCACAAACAACCACGCGGGCTCCCCTGCGCTGAGGTGCCACGCAGGCAGCGGACCGTAGGGCTCGGCTACGACACGGACATACCGGGCACGGGAGGTGAAGTGCACTTCGAACCGGTGTACCAGTGCACCGGCAGTCGTGTCCGCTACGCCATGCACTGCAATTCCGGCCGGATTCCATTGTTCGCCGTCTACCGAAGTCTCAGCACGCACTTCCCGCGGCAAAAAAATCCACGGGCGGGTATCGTGAAGTGCGCCCAACCGGATACCGCGAAGGTTTTCCGTGGTCCCGAGGTCGAGGATGACCTCACACGGTCTACCGGGAAACCCCTGCCATTCTCCCGTGCGAAACTCGGTCGATCCGAAGAGTCCATCGACGAGGCCTTGGTCGCCTCCGGCGGTGTATTGGTGGTCGTACTTCGCTCCGGGGTAAGTGGCTGAAACGCTGTGTTCCATTCGCAACACGGTGTGGGCGACCGTGGTCGGCGGGGCATCTGGAACGGTGGCCCGCACGTGGAACGTACCGCTGTGCTTCAGGCGGTGCATCCCGGGTGAGATGGGCTTCCAATGGGCGGCCGAGCCGCAACTGAGTTCAAGTTTTGCCTCCGGGTCAAGGTGTGCAATGTGCACGTCGACCCGCTTGCCGCGGTAGGTTCGCGGGGCATCGATGGAAGGGGCAGCGGTGAATCCGCGGTCATTCCAAGGCTTCATCGCAATCGTGCGATGGTGTACGGCGTCTGCCGGCGACTGGGCAGTTGAATGGGCTTGAACGTGGAGATTCTTTCCTTCTTTAAGTCCTGTATAAGAAACAAAATGTGAGGCATTTGAGCTTTGTGAGTTCAACTTATACGTGAGGTGATTCCCGGTGCCGCTTCGGGTTACTTCCAGCGGCGCGCCGGTGCGCGGTTTCACGGAAATGCGGTCAAATTGGGGGAAGGTGACCACCGCCTGCCCACTGCCCGGTGCAAGGGGGTAGAGTCCCAGTGAACCCCATACGTACCAGGCACTCATTTGGCCACAATCCTCGTTGCCCGAAAGTCCATCCGGCGCGTTGCGGTACTGTTCTTCCAGAATCCGTTGCACGAGCGGGGCCATGCGCTCCGGTCGATCGCTGAAAGCATACATGAATGCCGCGTGGTGGCTCGGTTCGTTTCCGTGAGCATATTGGCCGATCAGTCCGGTGATGTCTGCCTGGTGGCGACCGCGCACTGGCGCATCTGTGAAGAACAACGAGTCCAGGCGTGTGCCCAGCGCTGCTGGACCGCCGAGCAACCGCGCAAATCCCGGAGCATCGTGGGGAACGAAGCAGCTGTATTGCCAACCGTTCGCTTCCGTGTAGTTAAAATTCACTTCGCAGGGGTCAAAATCTTCGACCCACGCACCTCCGCGTCGCGGCTGAAAAAAGCCCGAAGTGGGGTGGAGCAGGTTGCGGTAACTCAGCGCGCGCAGGCGAAACCGTTCGCTGACGTCATTTCGGCTGAGGGCTGCCGCAAAGGTGGCAATGCAGGCATCGTCGAACGCATATTCTAACGTTTTGGACACCGATTCCGGTTCTACATCGGAGGGAATGTATCCACGGGTGATGTATGCGGGCAGTCCGAGGTGGGCACTGTCCGCGGCTTGGATCATCCATCGCAGCGCTTCCTGCGGATCGAACCCGCGCAGCCCCCAAGCCCAGGCGTCCGCGATGACTGGAATGCTGTGGTATCCGATCATGCACCCCGTTTCGTTTCCCGCCAGCTCCCAAACAGGCAGGCCGCCGGATTGCTGGGCAAACCGGAGCATTGTCCGCACGAAATCGACAGACCGTTCACCCTCAATCCAGTTCAACAAAGGATGCAACGCCCGGAAGGTGTCCCAAAGTGAAAAGACGCTGTAGTGCTTCCCTTCGCCGGGTTTGAGGGTGTGGATGGCCAAATCGCCACCGCGGTACCTACCGTCCACGTCCGAGGCGAGGTTCGGTGTGGTCATGCAGTGGTAAAGTGCTGTGGCAAATTCTGTGCGCGCATCAGAGGAACCGCCCTCGATGGCGATGCGACCCAGTGCATCGTCCCAGAGGACTTCTGCTGCTGCCCGGTACCGATCAAAGTCCCCGTGTGGCGCTTCTGTGAGCAGGTTGAACAAAGCCCCGTTTGTATCGACAAAACTCAAGCCCACTCGGGCAGTGAGGCCGTCAATCACGCCGAAGTCCGCCGCAAACACAGGGACGTACCGCAGTTCCTGGAGACGGGTTCCGTCGGCAGCAATTCCTGTGTCGACGGTTTCTTCGAGTTGGTCCCGCCAGACGAAGGGCTTGCTGAAGCGTGCCACAAAGTAGACGTGCTGGTGTTCTGCCCATGCCTTGCTGATGCGGTGTCCGACCAGCGTGCTGTCATCCAGCGGATACATGCTGTATTCCACCAGTTCATCCCGGTAGGCGAGGTTGATGACCAGCGTGAAGGTGTCGCGCTCCGCGAGGGTGTACCGGTGGATGCCGACGTGCGGGGTTGCGGTCAATTCTGCGGTGAGGCGCTGGTCCGTCAGGTCCACGCTGTAGTAGCCTGCCCAGGCGCGCTCGGAGCTTTTGTCGATGCCACTTCCCGCACGGTCTTTCCAATCCCGCTGTCCCGGCAAAAACTGCGTACACGGGGCAAACAACACATCTGCATAGTCGCTTACCCCGGTACCTTGGAGGTGGGTGTGGCTGAAACCGTATATGCGTTCGTCGGTAAAGTGGTAGCCGCCGCAGCCGTCCCAGCCGTCAAATCGGCTGTCCGGACTCAATTGAACCATGCCGAAGGGCACGGTGGCACCGGGAAAGGTGTGTCCGTGGCCCCCGGTTCCGATGAAGGGGTTGACGTCGCGGTGGGTTTGGGCCGCGGCCGGCGCAAGCGCGCCGACGCAGGCAAGAGCAAGCAACAATTCGCGGGGCTGCATGGCGCAAACCTACTGCTCACCGGGCTTGCAGACGCCGCAATTCATGCGGTCGTGGATTCCGAAGTGGAGCACGGCCGGTTTCGCGGGTGCAAGGAGTTGCTCCAACTGCGCAAGGTTGCTGGAGGGGCACGCTGCGCGCAGGGCTGCATCCCGCCGCTGCTTGGCCTCGGTTTTCGCGGCCGCCCACTGCATGGCCTGTGCGCTTGAATTTGGCGTGCGCTCCGCAAGTGCCCCTTCCAAATCCGCCCATGCCACTTCCGCGGCATAGCTTGCGACGGCATCCCATGCGGCCTGACGCCACGCACCATGGGGCTTGAGCTCGCGTTCAATGCTCCTCCACAAGGCCCACCGTTCAGGAGCCTCGCGTACCATCCACGTCGCTGCCGTGATGGAATCGGGCCGCCAAGGTTGCCCTGAAGCCCAGGCGATTCCAGCCTCTAACACGGGGTCGTTGCCCGTGAACCAATGCGCGGCACTTCGCTCCAATTTGAGGTCAGGTAGTCCCGGCAAACCACACGGTTCCCACACCGCGGTATCCCACACGAAGGCCGCCGTAGCCACCCGAATGCTGATTCCAGTGGTCGGGTCCTTTGCGCGCACTGCATTTCCATAAGACCCTCCCGCAGCGGGTTCCCAAGGGGCTCCGATCACGACCGCACGGCCTCGGCGTTGGAGCCAGTCTGCTAACACCGCAGCGGCGGAAGCCGTTCCGCCATCGACGAGTACGGCGCATCGGCCGTTCCATGCCGCTTCGGGAACACAGTTTGATTCGAAACGCACCGTGTCGACCGCGCCGTCAGGTACAGCGCGAACGGCCCGCCATACGGCATGCCAGTCGCTGCCTTCAGTGGAATCCAGACGGTCCGGCTGCAAGCGGCGCGCCTCCCGGCTGCCTTTGACCACAACCGCTTGCGGCAGGGGGCCGCAGTAGCCAGAGAGGTGGCGGGCCCAGGCGACCGCCTCCTGCACACCGCCGCCCGCGTGCCCGCGCAGGTCGAAAACCACTCCCCCGTCCCAGTTGCTTTCCGGAATCTCTGGAAGTCTCGTTTTGAAGGGCCCCGGTGCCAGCACCACCGCGCCTTCGTGGGCATTTACGCGCAACGTCTGCTCGGCAGCGGGATGTGGGGTCCGATGCGGTTGAACCAGTGCGGTCCCGTCGACCGTATCGCCCCGAACGGGATCGATCCACCGCAGGCGTACGCGTTCCCGGGGGCGCACCCCGAGTGCTGCGGGTGCCCAATCGTTCCAAACACCGGCAGGTCCACCTGTGGCTAGCTCACCGGCGTTGCGGTCGCCCGCCTGCACCAAAATCGCGCCGACTGGGATGTCATTCGTTTGGCTTTTGCGAACAATAAGTCCTTCATCACTTTGAATAACCTCGAAGGGGAAGTACCCGTGCCGACGGCGCAACCGCGCCGTAAGCGGTGCAAGGGCCACCCCGGTGTGCCCATCCCCAAATGCCCCTAGCGCACCTTGCAATGCGGCGATTTGCCCTTGAGCTGCCATGTACGCAACGGCAGGACAGGAGGGGACTGCGGGATGCAAGCGCGACGCGGTGGACAGGGCCCAGTGGATGGAACGCTCAAGTTGTGGAGGCAGGCGTTCGATGCTGTCTTGGCCGCAGACCTCTCCAGTTCCTAGGCCAGCGATCAGCAATACAATCTGCTGGAAGCGGTCAGGAATACGCCGCATCGGGAGTTCTCCGCTGCACCATCGTGAGGATGGTTGCAAGTGCCACGGTCTCGCCCGTTTCATCGTAAACGTCCACAAGGAATTTGACGATGCCCTTCGGAATGTCCTCGGAATCGCGCTGTTCTTGAGCCACTTTGTCACGCACGGTCAAACGTACGCCGATGGTGGACCCGGGATAAACGGGTTTTGTGAAGCGCGCTTCCTCGATGCCGTAATTCAGCAAAACGGGACCCTTGCGCGGTTCCACGAAGAGGCCGGCTGCCTTGCTCAGGATGTAGTATCCATGCGCCACACGGCGTTCGAAGACCGTTCCATCGAGGGAGGTCGCATCGACGTGTGCATAGAAATGGTCCCCGCTGACGTTCGCAAAGTTCACAATGTCGGCCTCAGTAACAGTGTGCTTTGCGGTCGTTACGGTATCGCCGATGGCCAAATCTTCGAAGTACTTCCGGAACACATGCGGTTCAGACTCGAAGCGTTCGGCCCCGTACTGGTATTGGCCGGTAATGGCCGTCAGTGCGGTGGGAGAACCCTGGATGGCCGTGCGCTGCATGTAATGGTGTACCCCTCGGATGCCGCCCATTTCTTCACCGCCTCCCGCGCGCCCCGGCCCGCCGTGCACCAAACCAGGCAGTGGCGAACCGTGGCCTGTGGATTCGGCGGCACAATCGCGGTCCAGAACGAGGATGCGCCCGTGCATGGGGGCGGCATTGAGCACGAATTCACGCTGTTCTTCAGGGCTGTGGCTGGTCAGCGAGCAACACAAGGAACCGCGTCCACGACGCGCCAGTGCTGCTGCTTCTTCGAGGGAAGCGTAGGGCATCAAGGTGGCAACAGGTCCGAAGGCTTCGATGTCGTGGCAGGCCTGCACATCGAAGGGGCGGTCAGTCCGGAACAGCATCGGTCCCATGAATGCCCCGCGATCGGGGTCCCCGCCCACCGGCTCTCGCGTGGATTTGTAGACACATTCCACTTCTGCGGCCAAACGTGCTGTAGCCGCTTCAACGTCAGCTAAGTGCTCTCGGTTGACGAGGGCCCCCATGCGCACCCCGTCTATCCGAGGGTCTCCGTAGGCCACTTGGTCCAGGGCCGCTGCGAGTTGTTCCTGGACGGGGTCTATCAGGTGGGCGGGCACGAGGATGCGGCGGACTGCGGTGCATTTTTGGCCCGCCTTAACGGAAATCTCTTTGCGGACTTCCTTGATAAACAGCTGGAATTCAGGATCGCCAGTCTGAACACTCGCGCCCAGAACTGCCGCATTGAGGGAATCTGCCTCGAGGTTGAATGGCACCGCACACTCCACGACTCGGGGATGCAATTTCAACTGCTTGCCGGTTGACGCACTGCCGGTGAATGTGATTACATCTCGTTCGTCGACGAAATCTAAGAGGTGTCGCGCTGAGCCACACACCAACTGGAGCGCCCCTTCAGGCAAGATTCCGCTGCGCACGATTTCACGAACTACGGCCTCCGTCAGGAAACTTGTAGCACTGGCGGGCTTGACGATGGCAGGCATTCCGGCGAGCCAATTCACGGCCACCTTTTCAAGCATGCCCCAAACGGGAAAATTGAATGCATTTATATGTACGGCCACGCCCAACTTCGGAACAAGGACATGGTGGCCGCCGAAGGTCCCTTGTTTTCCAAGTTTCAGCCCTTCCCCATCCAGGGCAAAGGGCGCATCCGGTAACCGGCGTCGCAGGCTGGCGTAACTAAATAGGTTACCGATTCCACCTTCGATGTCGATCCAGGCATCGGTCCGTGTTGCCCCTGTAGCCCAGCTAACTTCATAAAATGCTTCTTTGTGAGCGCTCAAGTGCAGTGCGAGGGCTTTGAGCATGCGACCGCGTTCCTGGAAGGTCATCCGCCGGAGGTGGGGGTTGCCGACCTCGCGTGCATAGCGAAACATGGCAGAAGGGTCCGGTTCAACGGCCGCTAACCGGGCGACTTCGCTGCCGTCAAGTGCGTTTCGAAGCACGGTCGCACTCGGGCTGGAGTCGGTCCACATGCCCAAAGTGAAGTGTTGCAGGGTGGGAAGCGTTGTCATGGGTGCAATTTACCGCCGGAGGGAGATTGGGATTTGTCCGGGAGTTCATTATATTCGATTCCTGAAGACCAAGGCACTTGTGAAACCGACGAACATTGCATGGAAATCGGCGAGCACATTTTCAACGCCCGTGAAATTTTCGTTAACATCGACGAAAATTTCTTGGGATTTTTGGAACATCTG
>CAZMNI010000025.1:0-15454 GCA_964567615.1 uncultured Chryseobacterium sp. | reverse complement strand
GGCGCCGCTGGGCGGGGGAGGGATGAGGTTGAGGGAACAGGCGCCGCTGCGGGGGGGGGGGATGAGGGAACAGGTTGGGGTTGGGGTGGGGGGCCGGCTGCGCCGCCGAGGGATGAGGGTCGGGTCAGGGGCGCGGGTCGGGGAGGGTGCAGGAGAGGGGAGGCGGGGTGGGAAGCGCGGCGGCGATACGGCTTCGGCGTCCCGCCACCCACCGGTAGCCCCAGCCAGGTGCTAACCGCAACAGCACAGACCACGGAAACCGCACGAAGGGCGCTAACCGGCGTACGGCCGCAACCCCTACGTGCACTCGGCCCTCCGCATCACAGAGCACCACCCCGTCGTACGGCGGGGTCCTCAGTTCAGCGGGAAGGTGCAGTTGCGCCACCTCCCCTTCCAGCGGTTCAAACTGCAGCAACCCGCCTCTGTCCGGCCGCTTCCGCGCATGGCGCATAAGCCAATGCACGGAGTGCACGCACAGCCCGCAAGGACCATCGTAGAAAAGCACCGGGCGCGTCTCTGCCATCATCCGAAGCTACCCCAAATCTTCGAGGGCCGCGACGATGCGGTCGGCGGCACCGGCCTCGGAGGCGACGAGCGCGCGGGCGGCGGCGCCGAGGGCGGCGCGCTCGGCGGGGGGGAGCGCGAGGAGGCGGGCGAGGGCAGGGGCGAGGGCGGTGGGGGTGGGGGCGAGCGTGAGGGCGCCGGCGCTGTGCAGCAGTTGGGCTTCACGGAACCGGCCGATGCGTGGGCCCGTCACGAGGGGGCGGCCGTGGGCGGCGGGCTCGAGGAGGTTGTGGACGCCCGCACCGTAGCCGCCGCCCACCACCGCCACGTCGCCGTGGCGGTAGAGGCCGGCCAAATGCCCGACGGCATCGACGACCAGCACATCGGCCCCGGCCCACGACGCCGGGCCGTCTGACCACCACGCGGCCCGCAGGCCGGCCAGCCGCCCCCGCAGCGCGTCGAGGTGCGCCGGCGCGAGGTCGTGCGGCACCAGCACCAGCAAGGCCTCCGGGCCCCACAGCCCCGAAGTGAGCAGGGCGTCCTCTTCCGCCGGCCAGGTGGACCCCGCTACGACACACAGCCGGCCGCCGCGCAGCGCATTGAGCGCTTCGTGGGCCGGGCTTGATGCGGATTCCGTAGCTGCGACGATGGCCAGTACCCGGTCGGCCCGCGGATCCCCGGCGGGACGTGAGCAGATGCCCACCGCGGCGAGGAGGTCGGTGGAGGTTTGGGTTTGGACCAAAACCAGCGAAAACATCCGCCAAAGCGCCCGCACCCCCCGGCCCCACGGGCGCAGCACCCACGCCCCCGGCACCACATGCGCCGCCACGAGTGCCGTCCGGATGCCACGGCGGTGCAGCGCACACAGCAGGTTTGGCCACACCTCGTACTTGACGAACACCGCCCACCGCAGCCTCACCTCCCATGTGTCCAGGAACCGCTCCACGTCCCGCGGAACATCCGCCGGCAGCGCCGCAATCCGATCGCCTGCCCGGAACCACGGTGGGCGCCGTGCCGTCAACGGCCCATACCCGGACGGACTGAAAAAGGTCAACAGGACCGCGTCCTCTGGATGCCGCGCCCGCCACGCTTCGATGACCGGCCGGCCCTGCTCGTACTCGCCGAGCGACGCACAATGCACCCACACCACCCTCCCAATCCCATCCCCACCCTCATCCCTCATCCCTCGTCCCTCAACCTCAATCCCAACCCCAACCCCGTCCCCACCCTCATCCCTCATCCCTCCGCCGCGCAGCGGCGCCTCACCCTCAACCCCAACCCCAACCTCACCCTCAACCCCAACCTCAACCTCAATCTCAACCTGTTCCCTCATCCCCACCCACGCCTTCGCCCGCCCATGCCCCAGGGCAGCAGCCGCACGCAGCAACAGCACATACGCTTGAGAGCCCCAGCCCAGCAAGGCCACCGCAATGCGATCGGCACGGGACATCAGTTCCAAAAATCGCGGTTCGGCCGGCGGTACATGTGGACCACCCACCCGGCGCGGATCCCGAAGGTGGCGTCGAAGCGGCGGCCGGTTTCGGAGATGCCGGTATCGAAGTTCATGGCGCGTTGGGGGAGGGTTTGGGCTTGCAAGGCTTCGATGCCTACGAACCAGTTGCGCAATCCGTCATCCGACATGTTCCACCAGGAGAGCGAAGTGCGCACGGCAGGGCCCCACGCGAGCCGGTCGTAGCCCGCGAGGTACGGATCGTCGAGTTGGGTGATTTCGTTTTCCGTGTTTTCGAAGTGGATGCGGTGGTGGAAGGAGCCCGCGCCGAAGGTGGCCAGCAGACCCGAATTTGCCGAACCACCCGGCAGGCGAAACAGGCGGCCCGCATGCAGCAGGAACAGCCCACTTCGGCCAGTGACTTGTAGCAGCGCGACTTGGCCTTCGTTGTCGATGAGTGAACCGTCGGGGGTCAGCAGGTTTGCGAGCACCCCGGCTTCGCGGACCGGCGCCCCGAATCCCCACACCGCCTCTACTCCGGTAAACCACTGCGACCGCCACTTCACCCCGGCCCCGATGCCGAACTGCCCGCCCGCGCCGTAGCGCTCGGCCAAATCCCCCGCAGGAGCCGCTCCACCGCCCAGCAGGTGCACGTGCACCGCCGTCAGCGACGAGTCGCGCACAGGGCGGGTTTGGCCGAAGGCAAATCCCCACACAACGCAGGCAAAAGGCAGCAGCATACGGCGCACGGGTCCGAAGGTACTGCAGTATCTTCGCCTCCCTTTCTATCGCCCATGCAGCCCATTCACATGGTCGATCTCGGCGGCCAGCATGCCCGGATCCAGGACGAACTCGACCGCGCCCTCCTCGATGTGGCGCACTCGGGCGCGTACATCAAAGGTCCGGACGTGGACGCCTTCGCAGAGGAACTTGCTGCATACACCGGCGCCGCGCACGTCATTCCGTGCGGCAACGGCACCGACGCCCTGCAACTCGCCCTCATGGCGCTGGGCATCGGACCGGGTGATGAGGTGATTACCACTGGCTTCACATTCATCGCTACCATCGAAGTGGTGGCGCTGCTCGGCGCGACCCCGGTCCTCGTGGACGTGCACCCGTGCACCTTCAACATCGACGTGGAACAGGTCCGGCGGGCGGTGACGCCGCGGACGCGGGCCATCGTTCCGGTGCACCTCTTCGGCCAGCCGGCAGACATGGGTGCCTTGCTCGAAATCAGCCGTTCCACGGGCATACCGATCGTCGAAGACAACGCGCAGGCGATTTCTGCGAGGTGGTTAGGCGCGGGCGGGCCGCGGCCCGATGCGCCCCAAACCGGAACCCTGGGCACCCTGGGCACCACCAGCTTCTTCCCCTCGAAAAACCTCGGCGGAATGGGCGACGGCGGCGCAGTCTTCACGAACGATGCGGACCTCGCTGCCCGGATCCGCCGGCTCGCAAACCACGGCATGCAGGTCCGCTACCGCCACGACGAGGTCGGCATCAATTCCCGACTCGACACGCTGCAAGCCGCCATCCTGCGGGTCAAGCTCCGCCACCTCGATGCATACTGTGCCGCGCGCATTGCTGCCGCCGATCGGTACGATGCCCTGTTTGCCGGCATGCCCGGCATCCGGACGCCCTACCGCGACCCGCGCGCCACGCACGTTTTCCACCAGTACACCCTGCGGCTTTCCGGGGTGGACCGCGATGCCCTCGTGCGTCACCTCGCCGACCGCGGCATCCCCACCGGCGTTTACTACCCCATCCCGGGCCACCGCCAACCGGCCTTTGCCCATTTCGGCTACGACCCCGCGCAGTTCCCGGTCTCCGAGGCCCTTTCCCGCGAGGTCATTTCCCTTCCCATGCACACGGAATTGACGGCTGAATCCCAGCGGTACATCGCCGAGGCGGTCGCCGCATTCCTAGTGCCTGCTTCCCTCCCGAATCCCTTGCCCGCATGAACATTGCAGTAGTAGGAACCGGCTACGTCGGTTTGGTCACCGGAACGTGCTTCGCAGAAACCGGGAACTCGGTGGTCTGCGTCGACATCGATGCGGCCAAGGTCGCAGCGATGCAGGCCGGACGCATTCCCATCTACGAACCCCACCTCGACGTCCTGTTCGAGCGCAACATCGCCGAAGGCCGCCTGACGTTTACCACGGACCTCGCTGAAGCGGTGGAGAAAGCCCAAGTCATCTTCCTGGCCCTTCCCACACCGCCGGGCGAAGACGGGTCTGCCGACTTGAGCTACGTGCTCGGCGTGGCAGACGAGCTGGGCCGCATCATCCGGGACTACAAGGTCATCGTCGACAAAAGCACGGTGCCGGTGGGCACCGCCGAACGCGTTCGCGACGCGGTGGCGGCACACGCAACGGTGGCCTTCGATGTGGTTTCGAACCCCGAATTCCTGCGGGAGGGCTTTGCCGTGGATGACTTCATGAAGCCCGACCGGGTCGTCATCGGCTGCAGTTCGGAGCGCGCGCGCAAGGTGATGGATGAACTCTACCGCCCCTTTGTGCGCCAGGGCAACCCCATCCTCTTCATGGACGAGCGCAGCGCGGAATTGACGAAGTACGCGGCGAACGCCTTCCTCGCCACGAAGATTACGTTCATGAACGAGATCGCGAACTTCTGCGAGAAGGTGGGGGCCGACGTGGACCTCGTGCGGCGCGGCATCGGGTCGGACACGCGCATCGGTTCGCGGTTCCTTTTCCCGGGCATCGGCTACGGCGGAAGTTGTTTCCCGAAGGACGTCCAGGCCCTGTACCGCAGTGGTCAAGAACAGGGTTTTCAGTTCAACATCCTCGGCAGCGTGATGGAGGTGAACGAACGCCAAAAAACCATCCTCTTCGAACCCATCCTCGCCCACTTCAAGGGCAACCTGTCCGGCGTGCGAATCGCCCTGTGGGGCCTGTCCTTCAAGCCGGAAACGGATGACATCCGCGAGGCACCCGCCCTGTACATGATCGAGAAGTTGCTCGAAGCCGGCGCAGAAGTGGTGGCGTTCGATCCAGAAGCAATGGACAACGTCCGTGCGCGCATCGGCGACCGCATCGCCTACACCGACCGCCCCCTCGATGCCCTGACTGGCGCGGATGCTTTGGTCATCTGCACCGAATGGCAGGTCTTCCGCAACCCCGACTTCCACGAGGTCGCCCGCCGGCTCAATCAGCCCGTGGTGTTCGACGGCCGCAACCTCTACGACCTCGACCGGATGCAGGAGCTCGGGTTTACCTACACCAGCATCGGGCGCCGGCCTGTCGTCGCATGAAAGAGCGGGTGCTGATTACCGGAGCGGCGGGCTTTCTGGGCTCGCACCTCTGCGACCGGTTCCTCGCTGAGGGCTTCCACGTGGAGGCCATGGACAACCTGATTACCGGCGATCTGAAGAACATCGCGCACCTGATGGGGCACGAGCGCTTCACGTTCTACCGCCACGATGTCACGAATTTCGTGCACCTCCCGGGGCCCATTCAGCACATCCTGCACTTTGCTTCGCCGGCGTCTCCGATTGATTATCTGAAGATTCCGATCCAAACGCTCAAAGTCGGCTCCCTCGGCGTCCACAACTTGCTCGGACTGGCGAAAGACAAACGCGCCCGCATCACCATCGCCTCCACCAGCGAGATCTACGGCGACCCCGAGGTGCATCCGCAGCACGAAGAGTACTTCGGCCACGTGAACACCATCGGCCCGCGCGGGGTGTACGATGAAGCAAAGCGGTTCCAAGAGTCCATGACGATGGCCTACCACCGGTACCACGGACTCGAGACGCGCATCGTCCGCATCTTCAACACCTACGGTCCGCGCATGCGGCTGAACGACGGACGCGTGCTGCCCGCCTTCATCGGGCAGGCCCTGCGCGGCGAAGACCTCACGGTGTTCGGCGACGGTTCGCAGACCCGGAGTTTCTGCTACGTCGACGATTTGGTCGAGGGCATTTTCCGGCTGCACTTTTCTGACGAAACGCGGCCCGTGAACATCGGCAACCCGGACGAAATCACCATCCTGGACTTTGCCCGAGAAATCATCCGGCTGACCGGAACGGACCAAAAAATCGTGTTCCGCGAGCTCCCGGAAAACGACCCCAAGCAGCGACGACCCGACATCCGCCGCGCCCAAGAAGTCCTCGGATGGACGCCGAAAGTGGGCCGAGCGGAAGGCCTCGAACGCACGTATGCCTACTTCCGAACGCTCACACCGGAAGAGCTTTACAAGTCGGAACACAAAGATTTTCAGGCATTTTCGCGCAAATGACTCCGGACTACTTTGCCCACGAAACGGCGGTCATTGACCCGGGTTGCAGCATCGGAGCCGGGACGCGGATTTGGCATTTCACCCACATCATGCCAGGAGCGGTCATCGGCGAAGCGTGCAACCTCGGGCAGAACGTGGTCGTCTCCCCCGGTGTGGTCCTCGGCCGCAACGTCAAAGTCCAAAACAACGTCAGCATCTACGAAGGGGTCACCTGCGAAGACGACGTTTTCCTCGGCCCCTCCTGCGTCTTCACGAACATCACGAATCCACGCAGCGCGGTGATCCGCAAGGGCATGTACGCCTCAACTCGCGTGGGCCGCGGCGCCTCCATCGGGGCGAATGCAACCATCGTCTGCGGACACGACATCGGGGCCTACGCCTTCGTAGGGGCCGGCGCGGTGGTGACGAAAGACGTTCCGGCCTACGCACTCGTCGTCGGCAACCCGGCTCGCCAAATCGGCTGGATGAGCGAGTTCGGCCACCGCCTGACTTTCGACACCGACGGCGTGGCGAACTGTCCTGAGGCCGGCTCCCGCTACCGGCTCCACCGCCGCCCCGACGGGCTGGTGGTCGAACGCGAACACGATCCTTCATGACCCTGTACGACCGCCTCCTCTCCGGTGAAGCCACGTTGAGCGTGGTGGGCCTCGGCTACGTCGGCCTTCCCATCGCCCTTGCCTTTGCCCGCAAAGTCCGTGTCATCGGTTTCGACATCAACGCAGAACGCGTCGAGCTCATGCGGCGCGGCATCGACCCCTCCGGCGAACTGCCTGCCTCCGCCTTCGAGGGCTGCGACATCACCTTCACGGCCAACCCTGCCGACTTGCGCGTCGCCCACTTCCACATCGTCGCGGTCCCTACACCCATCCACCCTTCCAACTCGCCCGACCTCGGCCCACTGCTGTCCGCGTCCCGCACCGTAGGCGATGCCCTCAAACCCGGCGACTTCGTGGTGTACGAATCCACGGTCTACCCCGGCTGTACGGAAGAAGACTGTGTCCCCGTCCTCGAAGAGCGGAGCGGACTGCGCATGGGGACGGACTTCAAAGTGGGATACAGTCCTGAGCGCATCAACCCGGGCGACAAGGTGAACACCGTCGAAACCATCGTCAAGGTGGTCAGCGCCTGCGATCCAGAAAGCACGGACGTGGTCGGAAGAGTGTACGAACTCGTGGTGACTGCGGGCACGCACCGGGCCTCGAGCATCATGGTCGCAGAGGCATCGAAAATCATCGAAAATACCCAACGCGACGTAAACATCGCGCTGGTAAACGAACTGAGCATCATCTTCAACCGGGTCGGCATCAACACGTTTGAAGTGCTCGAGGCAGCTGGGACGAAGTGGAACTTCTTGCGTTTTTCGCCCGGCCTGGTCGGTGGGCACTGCATCGGCATCGACCCCTATTACCTCACGTGGAAGTCGAACAAACTCGGCTACCATGCCCGGGTCATCAATTCGGGCCGGTATGTCAATGACTCGATGGGCTTTTACGTGGGCAAACAGACGGTCAAGCGCCTGCTCGAACGGGGCCGCAACCCCTTGGATGCGCGCGTTCTCGTGATGGGATTGACCTTCAAAGAAGACGTGGCCGACATCCGCAACACGAAGGTCGTCGATGTCATCCGGGAACTCGAATCGTACAACGTCGCGGTCGATGTGGTGGACCCGATGGCCGATGCGGCAGAAGTGCAGCACGAGTACGGAATCGCCCTGTGTGCGAAGCCGCTGGTCGGTGGCTACGACGCCGTGGTGGTGGCCGTGGGACACCAGGCCTACCGCGACCTCGGTGAGGCGGATTTTCGGGCACTGCTCAAGGGCGGTGACGGCGTGGTGGTGGATGTGAAGGGCACCTACCGCGGGAAGTTGGGCGAGTTAGGGTATTGGAGCCTCTGAGCGAACTTGCAGCCATGCGCACATATTCAACTGTTTTGGTCACGGGGGGTGCGGGGTTCATCGGGTCGCATCTGGTGCGGCATTTGGTGCAGACCTACCCCGGTATGACCGTGGTGAACCTCGATGCACTCACGTATGCGGGGAATTTGGCGAACCTGAAGGACCTCGAAGGGGAAGAACGGCATGTGTTCGTGCGCGGGGACATCGGCGACCGGGATCTGCTTGCGCAGGTATTTGCGACGCACCGGCCGGAGGCAGTGGTGCATTTGGCCGCGGAGAGCCACGTGGACCGGAGCATCTCGGGACCGCTCGCATTTTTAGAGACGAACATCCTCGGAACGGCGGCCCTGCTCGAAGCGGCCCGCACGGCCTGGAAGCCCGGCGAAGGCCTGTTCCACCACGTGTCCACAGACGAGGTGTTCGGATCGCTCGGCAGCGAAGGCCTCTTTTCCGAGACCACGGCGTACGATCCACGCAGCCCATACAGCGCTTCGAAGGCCTCGAGCGACCACCTCGTACGCGCCTGGCACCACACCTACGGCATGCCCGTGGTGGTTACGAATTGCTCGAACAACTACGGCCCCTTCCAATTCCCTGAGAAGCTGATTCCCCTGATGATCCGCAACATCCGCGACGGACGTCCGCTGCCTGTGTACGGAGCCGGGGTGAACGTGCGGGATTGGCTGTGGGTGGGCGACCACGTTACGGCGCTCGATGCGGTCTTGCACCGGGGGACCGTGGGCTCGACCTACACCGTCGGCGGACTCAACGAATGGCGGAACATCGACCTCGTGCACCTGCTCATCCGGCTCGTCGATGAACGGCTCGGGCGGGCTGAAGGGGCTTCGCTCGGGCTCATCACCTACGTCACCGACCGGGCAGGACACGACATGCGCTATGCCATCGACGCATCGAAGATCGAAGCGGACCTCGGGTGGAAGCCGTCCATCACCTTCGAAGAGGGGCTGGCGCGGACGGTGGAATGGTACCTCGGAAACGCGGAGTGGCTGGAGGAGGTGACGAGCGGGGCGTATCGGACGTACTACGAGGCACAGTACCGGGGACGCGGATGAGGTGGTGGCGGCGGGCGGCGAAGGAGATTGCGCCGGCCGGGGTCTCGCTCGGGTGGGATGTGCACAGCCATCTGGTGCCGGGGGTGGACGACGGGGCTGCGACGCTCGAGGACGGGATAGAACTGGTGGAAGGGCTGGTGCGGCAAGGGTACCGCGGGGCGGTCGTCACGCCGCACATCCACTCGGACTTGTACCCGAACACGCGCCAGAGTTTAGCAGGACCGTTCGCGCGGATACAAGAGGCAGTAGGCGTGCGTTTTCCCGGGTTCGAACTGCGGCTTGCCGCGGAGTACCTGATCGATGAGCGCTTTGACCTTCACTTGGAAGCCGGTGACTTGCTGGATTTTGCCGGGGCAGATGACTCCGGGCAAGCGGCGCGGTGCGTGCTGGTGGAGTTTGGGTTTGCGGCGTTGCCGCCGCAGGCAGAGCGTGTACTGTTTGACCTCGCGCGGGGCGGGTATGTCCCTGTGATTGCCCACATCGAACGGTATCCTTACCTCGATTTGGCGGCAGCACTGCGCTGGGCAGACCGCGGTGCCCTGCTCACCGTCAATGCGGCTTCGCTCGCGGGCGCGTACGGGCCACAGGTGCAAGGCCTCGCACTCGGTGTGGTCAAGGCCGGAAGGGCGGCGGCGCTGTGTTCCGATGCCCACGGCATGCGGCACATCGACTGCCTGCCGATGGCGTTCGCGTTGCCGGCCGTTCAGGCCGCCCTCGAAGCAGGCGGGTTTCACCTGCACCGGTTTCTCGGAGCAAGAACTTGACTTTCCGTTCATCCGCCGTTCATCTCGGTGGGCGTGCTTCGAGGACGTGAATGCACAAGAACCGTTGCGCCGTCCCGTAGATCTGGTGGTCTTGAGCGATGTCCACCTTGGGACCTACGGGTGCCATGCAGAAGAATTGCTCGATTACCTCCGGTCGATTGCCCCGAAAACCGTGGTACTCAATGGCGACATCATCGACATTTGGCAATTTCGCAAGCGCTACTTCCCTCCCGCGCACATGCACGTTCTCTCCGAGTTGCTGGCGTGGGTGGACCGTGGCATCCCGGTGTTTTACCTGACCGGAAACCACGACGAGCTGCTGCGCCGGTTCTCTGGGCTTTCGCTCGGCAGCTTTTACCTCCGGGACAAACTCGTGCTCGAACTGCCCGAAGGACGGGCCTGGTTCTTCCACGGCGATGTGTTCGACGTGACGATGCAGTACTCGAAGTGGCTCGCCCGGCTCGGTGGAGCCGGATACGATGCGTTGATTCTCATCAATCGGTCCGTCAACGGGGTCCTCTCAGCCTTCGGGCGGGAGCGCATCTCCCTTTCTCGAAGGGTGAAGGACGGGGTAAAATCCGCCGTGCGCTTCATTGCCGACTTCGAACGTCTCGCTGCCGAACTCGCCATCGAAAAAGGCTTTACCCACGTTATCTGCGGCCACATCCACCAACCCACCATCCGCACCCACAGAAACGCCGCTGGCGAGGTAACCTACCTCAATTCCGGCGACTGGGTCGAGAACTTAACGTCGCTGGAGTACACCGGTGGACGCTGGACGGTACACCGCCACGTTCCGCTCGGTGCGCCACCGGTTCTTGCCGAATTGCCGCCCTCTACCCGCGACCTGCTCGCCCGGTTCCTGCACGGCGAGTGGGATGCGCCCGTGCGGTTTGAGGTGTAAATCACACTTCCGGGGCGAGCCGCACCACCAGCCCGTGCAAATCCGGCGTCAGGTGGAGCTGGCAACCGAGCCGGCTGTTCGGCTTGACGTGGAAGGCCTGGTCGAGCATCTCCTCCTCGGACGCACCCATGTCCGGGAGCGGCGTTTCAGATTCTACGTAGAGCTGGCAACTGGCGCACATGGCCATACCGCCGCATGTCCCCTCGACGGGCAACTCGTAGCTCTTGCACAGCTCCATCATGTTCATCCCCATGTCGGTGGGGCCTTCGAGCTCGTGGGCAACGCCTTCGCGGTCGATGACCGTCACGCGGATGAGGGGGTCCATGGGGGCCAAATTAACCGCGGGAGCCTTAGAATCCGGTAACCCCGTTGACGGTGGTGTACTTGAGGACCAAATTCTTCTCGGGGTAGATGCGCTTGAAGGCGCTTTGGACCATGAGCGTAGCTTCATGGAATCCACACAGAATCAACTTCAACTTGCCCGGGTAGGTGTTGATGTCGCCGATGGCGTAGATGCCCGGGATGTTTGTGCTGTAATCGAACGTGTCCACCTCGATGGAGTTCTTCGAGATGTTCAGGTTCCAGTCGGCGATGGGGCCGAGCTTCGGGCTCAGCCCGAAAAGCGGGACCCAGTGGTCGCACTCCATGCGGCGCACCCCTTCCCCGGCGATGTCGCAGCCGACCGCCTCCAGCGCCCCGTCGCCGTGTACTTCGGTGACTTCTGCGTTCGTCACGAGCCGGATGCGGCCCATGGCTGCCAGGTCGAGGACCTTTTGGACGCTGTCGAGGTGCCCCCGGAACTCCTCGCGCCGGTGCACGAGCGTCACCTCGGACGCCACGCCTTCCGCGAGGAAAATCGACCAGTCCAGCGCCGAATCGCCTCCGCCGCTGATGACCACGCGCTTGCCACGGTAAAACTCCGGGTCGCGGATGATGTACTCCACACCGCGGTCTTCGTAGTGCTCCAGCCCCGCCACCGGGGGCTTGCGCGGCTCGAAGCATCCGAGTCCTCCGGCGATGGCGATGATGGGTGCGCGGTGCACCGTTCCGCGGTGGGTGGTGACGATGAATTGGCCTTCCGCATCCTGTTCGATGACCTCCGCCCGTTCGCCGAGCGTGAACCCCGGCTTGAAGGGCGCCGCCTGTTCCATCAGCCGGTCGACGAGTTCGCCCGCAAGGATGCTCGGGTACGCAGGGATGTCGTAAATCGGCTTCTTCGGGTAAATCTCCGAGCATTGCCCACCGGGCTGCGGCAGCGCGTCGATCAGGTGGCAACGCAGTTTGAGCAGACCGGCTTCAAATACCGTAAAGAGGCCGCAAGGACCGGCGCCGATGATGAGGATGTCCGTTGAGATCATGAAAAAGGGTGCGCGCAGCGCGCGCCAAATTTACACCCCAACCTTCCAGCCGACTTGATTGTTCGCACGAAAACGCCGGAATCAGCCCGCCCAGTTCACTGCTTCGATGGCCCGTACTTCGGGTGCCGCGGCCCGCACCGCCTGCTCCACCCCTCCGCGCATGGTCATGTGGATCATCGAACAATCCGCACACGCCCCATGCAACTCCACCAGCACACGCAGGTCCTCGGTCACCTCCACCAACCGGATGTCGCCGCCATCTGCCGCCATGTACGGCCGCAACCCCTCAAGCGCCCGCTCGATGCGCGCTTCGATGGCTGTGCGTTCCTGGGCTGAAACCCCTCCTTGGATCATCTGCTCGTGCGGTTCGCGCCCGGATCAGGCCCCTCCAGCCCCCATCCCTAAACGCTCCAGCAAGTTAGCTAAAACCTCCCGGAATGCCGCGGCGGCGGGGGTTGCGGTTTGGAGCGCCGCTGGCCGGCCGGCGTCCCCGGACTCCCGAATCGACAGCAGCAGCGGCAGCTCTCCCAGGAACGGCACCCCGAGGTCTGCGGCCAGCCGGCGCGCACCATCCTGCCCGAAAATGTGGTACCGGCGGTCCGGCAAATCCGGCGGAACGAAGTACGCCATGTTCTCCACAATGCCCAGCACAGGCACCTTCACCCCGTCGAGCCGGAACAGCCCCACCCCTTTGCGCGCATCCGCCAGCGCCACGTCCTGCGGCGTACTCACGACCACAGCCCCGGTCAACGGAACTTGCTGCACAAGCGACAGGTGGATGTCACCCGTGCCCGGTGGCAGGTCCACCACCATGAAATCCAGCTCGCCCCAGTGGGCATCCGTGAAGAGCTGCATCAGGGCTTTGCTCGCCATCGGGCCACGCCAAACAATCGCCTGGTCCGGATCGGCAAAAAACCCGATGCTCAACACCTTGACTCCGTATTGCTCAATCGGCTCCATCAGGGTGCGTTCCCCGATTTGGACCGGCTGCGGCACGGCGCCTGCCACGTCGAACAGGATCGGCACGCTGGGCCCGTGGATGTCCGCATCGCACAGCCCCACCTTGTAACCGAGTTGCGCTAAACCCACCGCGAGGTTCGCCGCGACGGTGCTCTTGCCCACGCCCCCCTTGCCCGAGGCCACAGCGATGACATGGCGCACACCCGGCAGCACCTTCCGCGTCTCCGGCGTGCGTTCCTCCTGCTTCAGTGCCTTCACCTCCACCTCGACGTGCACGCCGGCTCCGAAGGCCCGTTCGAAGGCAAACCGCACCGCCTCTTCCATGCGGCCGCGGGCATGGAGGGCTGCTTGGGTCGTCCGGACCACGGTGCGGATGGCGTTCTCGCCGACCTGCAGCTCCTCGACGAAATTCAAGGAAACGATGTCGCGGCCGGTCGTCGGGTCCTTGACACCCTGCAGCGCAGCCAGCGCATTCTCCCGGTTCAATGCTGTGTTCATGTGCGTTCTGCCTCGTGTGCCAGTTCAACCGCCGGGTCCCAAAAAAGTTCCGCGAACCGCACCACGCGGCCCGCCTCCACCTCAATCCCTTCCCTTTGCAACTGCTCGGCCATCGCAAGCCCCGGCCCGAAATGGGCGAAGCCGGTCAGCAATCCGCTTCGGTTCACCACCCGGTGGGCAGGCACCGGAACAGCGGCCCGTGTGCACGCATTCAGCGCCCACCCCACCCGGCGCGACGCACCCGGCATCCCCAGTGCGCGGGCCACGGCCCCGTAGGTCGTCACCCGCCCTGCCGGCACGGCGCGCACCACTTCCCACACCTCCTGCTCAAATTGGCCCCCCTCCTTCGCCATCACACGGACGTCCGCAAGTAATGGATCTTGCGGCCCTCTGCCAGCCACATCTGCTCGTAGTAGGTCTTGACCTCGAGCAGTTCACGCAGCGCCGGATCTACGCGTTGAACCAACTCGCCATAGACATCCGCACTCTGTTCGTGCACCGGCAGGCCCGCCTCAGTCCAACTCTCCAGCGTCCGCTCGTACAGCAGCGGACTGTCACTCTTTACGTGGACGAAACTGCCCGGCTTCAAAAACATCCGGTAGCGCTCGATGAAATAAGCACTGGTAATCCGCCGCGTGCCCTTCTCGTCCTTCGGCTGTGGATCACTGAATGTCAGCCAAATCCCGCTCACCTCGCCCGGCCCGAAGAAGCGGGGCAAAAACTCGATTCGCGTGCGCAAAAAGCCCACATTCGGCAAAACTTCATCGTGCGCGGTGCGCGCCCCGCGCCAAAACCGATGCCCCTTGATGTCCACCCCCACGAAATTCGTCCCGGGATCGCGCCGCGCCTGCGCCACGGTGTACTCGCCCTTCCCGCAGCCCAGCTCGAGCACAATCGGTCGATCATTCCCGAACACCTCCTCCGACCACCGCCCGCGCAGTGCAAAATCCTTCCCATCGATGGCCTCCTGCAGCGGCGGCTGGAACACCCGCTCAAAGCCGAGCAGTTCTTCCCATTTCTCGCGTTTCCCTTTGCTCATGGCCGCCCAAATTTACAGAACTTCCACCCCATGAACCGGCCCCGCATCCTCTTCGCCATCCTCGACTGGGGAATCGGCCATGCCACCCGCACCACGCCCCTCATCGAGGCAGCGGTGGCGGCCGGGGCGGAGGTCTTCGTCGCCAGCCGCGGCACCGCCGCCGCCTGGCTCCACTCCGCCCTCGGCGGGCGTCCCGGCATCACCCTGCTCGAAAAACCCGGCACCTCCATCACCTACGCCCGCCGCGGCACCCTCCTCCGCATCGCTACCCAAATGCCCCAGTTCCTCGCCTCCATCGCGGAGGAAGCCGCCTGGGCCGCCACCACCGCCCGCACCCTCGGCATCACCCACATCGTCTCGGACAACTGCTACGGCGTCCGCGTCCCTGGACTCCCTTCCGTCCTCATCTCCCACCAACTCCACCTCCCGGTCCCCGCACCGCTGCGTCCCGCAGCACGCGCCTTCGTTCAGCGCCACGCCCGGCGCTTCACTGAAGTTTGGGTCCCCGACCTCCCCGGTCCCTCCGGCGGCCTGCTCTCCGGCCCCCTCGCCGCGCCCCTCACCACCCATCCCCATCCCCACCCCCACCCCCAATCTCAATCTCAATCTCAATCTCAATCTCAAACTCAAACTCACTTCATCGGCCCCCTCTCCCACCTCTCCGTCCCCCCGTCCCTCGTCCCCCACACCCACACCCACCCCCACCCCCACCCCTCCCCCCCCCCCCGCCACACCCCCCCCCCACCCCCCCCC
>CAZMNI010000024.1:0-15920 GCA_964567615.1 uncultured Chryseobacterium sp. | reverse complement strand
CGAAGCAGGCGCCCTCTCGACGCGAAGCGTCGCCTCATCCCTGTTTCCCGCGGCGAAGCCGCGTCTTCTCGACGCGCAGCGTCGTCTGTTCACTCACACTGTTTTCAGCGGCGCAGCCGCTTCCGCCTTCCTACCTTGGTCCGGCACAACCTGAACCCATGCGCACGCTCCACTTCCTTGGCTCCCTGCTGCTTCTCCTCTCCCTCCTGCTCCCCTCTCAATCTCAATCTCAATCTCAAACTCAACCTCAATCTCCATCTGTCTCCTGGACCCACGGGTTGGAGTTGCGGAATGTGGGGCCGACGGTGATGAGCGGTCGGGTCGTGGATTTGGCGGTGGTGCCGGGGGACGGGTCCGAGTTTTATGTGGGGTATGCGACGGGGGGCGTTTGGCATACGGTAAACCACGGAACGAGCTTTGAGCCGGTCTCGGACGGCATCGGCACGACGCGGATCGGAGCGGTGGCCGTGCATCCGGAAACCCGCCGGCTGTGGGTGGGAACGGGCGAGGCGAATGCGTCGCGCAGTTCGTACGCGGGGTCGGGGGTGTTCGTCAGCGACGACGGCGGCAAGGAGTGGCGGAAGGCCGGGCTGGAGCAGGTGCGGCACATCGCGCGCATCGTGCTGCATCCGACAGATCCAGGAACTGCGTGGGTGGCGGCGATGGGACCGCTGTACACGAAGAATGAGGTGGGAGGGGTATATCTGACCCGCGATGGCGGGGCGAGCTGGAAGCGGGTGCTGCGGGTCGCGGGGACGCACGGCGATGCCGGCGCGGTGGACCTCGAGGTGGATCCATCCGATCCGAAGCACCTCTGGGCGGCCACGTGGGACCGGACGCGGCGGGCGTGGAACTTCGAAGAGGCCGGGATGGGCAGTGGGGTTTGGGAGTCGCTGGACGGTGGGGAGACCTGGAAGGCCGTGGCCGATGGGCTGCCGGAGGCGGCGGTGCGCGGCCGGATCGGGCTGGCGGTTCACGGGGCGACCGGCACCGTGGTGGCGCTGGTGGACAACCAAGGGCGCGGCGAGGAGGATGAAGACGAGGAAGGCGGATTACGCAAGGAAGAATTTCTCGCACTCGACCAGGCAGGTTTTGCGCAACTCGACACGGCGAAGCTGGCAACCTTCCTGAAAGACAATGGCTTTCCGGAGGAAGACAGCGCGGCGTCCGTCTTCGAGCGGGTGGCGCGTGGCGACCTGAAGCCGCGCGACCTGCACGACTGGTTGGTGGACGGCAACCGGGCGATGTTCGAAACACCCGTCGTGGGCGCCGAGGTGTACCGGCTCGCGGGCCGGCGGTGGGTGCGCGCGCACGCGGAGCCGCTCCGGGACGTGTGCTATACGTACGGCTATTACTTTGGTTTAGTGGAAATTGACCCAAAAGACCCCCAACACCTCTTCATCGCCGGCGTGCCGCTGCTGGAGTCGAAAGACGGCGGTGCAACATGGAAAAAGGCCTACGGTGACAACGTCCACGTGGACCACCACGCGCTCGTGATTTCCGCCACGCGCCCGGGCCACCTCATCAGCGGGAACGACGGCGGTGTGAACATATCCTGGGACGGCGGCGCGCACTGGACCAGCGCGAACAGCCCGGCCGTCGGGCAATTCTACACGGTCGAAGTCGATGACGCCACGCCCTACCGCATCTACGGCGGCCTCCAAGACAACGGCACCTGGATCGGCCCCTCGGATTACGAGCCTTCCCCGGGTTGGTTGATGGAGGGCCGCTATCCGTGGGAGCGGCTGGGCGGCGGCGATGGCATGCAGGTCGAAGTGGACCGGAGGACAAACGACGTGGTGATCGTGAGTTCTCAGTTTGGCTACGCCGAACGGATCGACCGCGCGACCGGCGACCGGCTCGACCTGCACCCGCTCCATGCCCTCGGCGAACCGCCGCTCCGCTGGAACTGGCAAACGCCGATCTGGATGTCGCGCCACGCCCCCGATGTGGTGTACATGGCGTCGAACAAGGTCCACCGTTCGCTGGATGCCGGCAAGACGTGGGAGACGTTGAGCGGCGATTTGACCGGCGGCGGACGCACGGGCGACGTCCCATACGGCACCATTACTTCGCTGCACGAGAGTCCTTTGCGCTTTGGCCAAATCGCAGTCGGCACCGACGACGGGCGTCTGCACCTCAGCCGCGACGGCGGCCACACCTGGACGGAACTTCCCTTCCCCGTCCGCCCCGCCGGACCCGATGCCCGCTGGTGGGTCTCCGAGGTACTCTTCAGCTCCCACCGCAAAGACCGGCTCTACGTCGCCCTCAACGGCCACCGCCTCGACGACGCCACCCCCCACCTCTACGTCACCGACACGGACGGCCGCACGTGGACCCGCCTGCAGGGCCTCCCCGCCGGCGCCATCAACGCCATCGCTGAAAGTGCCGACCGCCCGGAATTGCTGGCCGTCGGAACCGACATCGGCTGCTTCCTCTCCCTCGACGGCGGCACCTGTTGGTCTTCGGCCCACCCCGACCTACCGCCTGTCCCTGTGCACGACCTCGCAATCCAAGAGCGCGAAAACGAGCTCGTCATCGGCACCCACGGCCGCAGCTTCTACGTCCTCGACCTCGCTCCGCTGCTCGATCATTGGAAGGGCGAAGACCCGGCAACGCGCACCTTCGCAGTGCTCGAAGCGCCCGAGAAAACGTGGAACAAGCGGTGGGGCAAACCCGGTTGGGCGTGGGCAGAACCGAAGCCCGTCGAGGCCACGGGTGTGCTCTTCGCCCCTACCGGCGGCACCCTGTGGATCGACTTCGAGGACCGGTCCATCGACGCCGGCCCCCTCCTCCCGGGCTTCTCGCCCTTCGCAGTCCCCCTCGCCACGGGCGGCGACCCCGCCTACCCACCGGCCGGCACCTACCCTTTCCGGCTCCGGCTCCTCACCGCCGACGGCACCACCCTCCGCACCGAATCCACCCTCACCCTCTCCCCACCCAAGGACTGACGGCGGCTAAATCATCGGACACACGAACTGGTTGTTGCCCAAATGCATCTCATGCGTCGGCTCTCTCGTGGACATCAACTTTCCACGAGATTACCAGCCATGATACGATTTCAATCCGTATCCCTCACCCTGTTCCGCGGCGAAGCCGCACACTCGGCCGCGCAGCGGCCCCTGATTCCTCGGCGAAGCCGCACACTCGGCCGCGCAGCGGCCCCTCATCCCGAGGCGCGAAGCGCCGCCTCACCCCTCCCTCACCCCCAACCTCCGCGCCAGCTCCCCCGTGAACTCGCGCAGCGCACGCGCGTGGCCGGCGTCGCTCGTGGCACGTTCGAAGGTGTCGGCGAGCGTCATCAGGGTTTGGCAAGTGAAATGCTGCATCTCCTCGACGGTCATCTTCTTCGTCCACAGGTCCATGCGCATGGCAATGCCGTCGGTGTCGTCCCACATCGCCAGCAGCATCGCACGGGCCTCGCGCTCCGCCACCCCGCCGTCCTCGGCGGTCCAAACGATGCGCTGCGGCACCTGGTTTTCGTCGGTCTCGACGTCGATGGTGATGGTGGATTTCACGGGCGGTAGCTTTTGAACACCGGAACGGGATCGGTCAAGGCCAGCAATTGAGGCAAGGTCGTTTCCGGATGGGCCGCCATGTAATCTTCGACCGCCCGCCACGCGACATAGCTGCCGAGTGCATCTGGACTCTCCTGCGGGACCCGGCCGGCGCGGGTGAACGGCCCTTCGTTGAACCACTTGAGGTAGTCCGACCGCCGGTCGTTGAGCAATTCCTCGGCGTTCGAGAATTCCGACCAAACTTGCTGCTCGTGCTCCTCCGCCCACGCCCACTGCTCCTCGCTCCAATCGAACCACAGCCGCGAAGCCGCTTCCGGATGGATCCGGTGCAGCATGAACAGGATTTTGCCACGGTACAGCGCCTCGTCTGCACAGGTCTTCGGGTCGTACCACGGCTGGGCAAAATGCACAAGCATCCAGCCGCGGAGCGCATCCGTGACGAGGTACTCGGTGGACATGCGGGCGCGTTGGTAGGCCGGGAAGACTTCCGGGGCGAGTTTGCCGACAATGGGGTGGTCCGGGCCGATGAACCAGTCGAGTCCCACGCCCAAGTGGGTCGCGGTGGGATAGACCGCCACGTTGAAGCCGGTGTTCATCCACACCACCGTGGGGAGGGTGTCCTTCGGGAAGTGGTGAGCGAACCGGCTGAACGCGGCGCGCAGGGCGGGCTCCGCCGCACGAGCGGCAGGCGCCGAGGTGGTGTCGATGGCGCGGAACGACTCGGCGATGTCGGGGTGCGCAGCGAAGTCCCGCAACGCCACGTACGTGCTGCCGGCACCCACGGGCCCGAGCCGCAGGATGACCTCGACGTATTCGGCCGCAAAATCCCCCGCGAGTCCCATGAACCACCCCGGAGCTGCCGCGGTATCCGTCGGAACTGCCCGCACCGCCTCGTGGAGCGGCACAAAGGCGATATCGACTTCCTGCGCCACTTCCGCAGGTTCCACCGTCCACGGGTCGTCGCTGCTGCAGCCACCGCAGCCGCCCAGCAGCAGCGCAGACGCCACGGCGGCGAGCAAGGGGACCGAACCCCACGGGTTTAAACGCATAAGTTTCCGCACGCTGACGTTAGCTTTGAACCGATTCGCAAAGATGAAACTTCCCTTCCCTTTCTCGACCCTCGCGGCGTGTTGCATAGCCGCAGGGGTTTGCCTGACGCCTGCGGCGTCGGCCCAAACTCCGGAACCCACCCCCGCCCCCTCCCTAGCCCCCTCCTTCGCACCCCCGTCGTTCCGGATGGGCCTCTCCATCGGTCCGAACCTCGGTCACCTCGCCTCGCGCGACCTCACCCACCGGCCGTCCGGCGCAGGGTTCGGACTGTCCTATGCCTTGCACCTCGACTTCCTCTTCGACGAAACGTATGCCATCGGCAGCGGGGTGAACATCTTCACGGTGGCCGGTACTGAGGAACATTTGGCCCTCGACACCTCAGGCACCCTCATCCGCGCGGTCGAACGCACCGTCCGCAACCAATACGTTGAACTCCCACTCACGCTGAAATTGCGTACCCGCGAAATCGGATATACCACGGTCTACGGCCGCTTCGGTGCGGGGCTGGGCATCAACCTCAGGAGTACGGCCGATACACGGACCGCCGACCGGTGGAGTAAAAATCCAGACGTCGCAGACCCGCCGGGCTGGCAACTCCTCCCCGGCGAATTCACCACCGAGCCCGTCACTGCCGACTTCAGCACCACGACGCCGCTGTTCCGCCCCTCCTTCATCGTCGGCCTCGGCGCCGAACGCCGCCTCTCCGGCCGCACCGCCCTTGTAGCCGGCCTCGAATACAACGTGGGTTTTACAAGCGCCTACCGCGACGAATCCATCGTCCGCACCGGCTCAGCCGACGTCCCCCTCGACGCCAGCGGCTCCTCCCTCTCCGGCTCCACCGCCGACCCGGCCCTGGTCGCCACGAAAGGCCACGCCGGGGCGCTGACCCTCGTGCTGGGGGTGGTGTTTTGACCGGATTGAGGTTGAGGGCGCCGGCGTTGCCGGCTTGAGGGATGAGGGGCGCTGCGCGCCAGGGTTGAGGGGCGAGGGTTGAGATTGAGATTGAGGGCGCCGGCGTTGCCGGCTTGAGGGACGAGGGGCCGAGGGACGAGGGACGAGGGTTGAGATAGAGATTGAGGTTGAGGGCGTTGCCGGCTTGAGGGATGAGGGTTGAGGGACGAGGGTTGAGGGACGAGGGTTGAGGTTGAGGGCGCCGGTGTGGCCGGCTTGCATATTCGAGGCTTCACGGCGCCTCATCCCTCTCGCGGCGAAGCGGCGCCTCAACCCTTCGACGCGAAGCGGCGCCTCATCCCTTCGACGCGAAGCGGCGCCTCAACCCTTCGACGCGAAGCGGCGCCTCATCCCTCGAAGCGAAGCTTCGAATCAGGGCGAGAAGTGCCGGATGACGTTGAAGACATACCAACCGTCCATGCCGCTGAAGACTTGGGGGCGGGCTGTTGTGCCGTCTTTGCGCACGCCCACCCCGTCGGAATAGGGATCGAGGCCCACGATGCGGTCGTAGCGTGTGCGGAACGATTTGGACGGGCCATGGAAATAGAAGTGCTTGTCCGTCACGGCAAAGTAGCCCGTGTCGATGTGCTCCATGTTCGTCTCCTGCACCGGATTGCCGCGGAAGCCGCCGGTTCGGTAGTACACGCCTTTCGCGATGCGGATGCTGACGCCGGAACTGCGTCCTTCGTAATGCGTCCGGGTGCGCTCCTCGTGGAATTGGACGTTTTTAAACAGGTACAGCAGCTTCTCCGACTTCATCAGGAGGATGGGCAGATGTCCTTCGAAATGAAAGTGTTCGCTCGGATCGCGCCCTTCGAGAAGCAAGCGCAGGGACTGTGCGAGAAAGAGTTTTTCCCTGTAGGGCCAAACTTCCGCCGCGTCCGCATCCAGGCCCAACCCCTCTCGGACGGCCTCCATCCGCTCCTGCTCCTCCTCAGACAGGAGGCCATCGTCGAGGGCTTGGTCCAGCGCCGACCGCAATCCGCCCACTGCAGTGGTCTTCACCCACGCTTCCGGCAACCTGCCTGCCGCGGCGATGGCCTTGAGCTCCGCCCCCGTTTCCGCGGTGTAGCCCCCTCCTTCGATGATGCGCACAAAGTCCGCTTGGGCCTGCACGAACGCATCTTCACACGCCGTATGCCGGTACCGGAACCATCCGGCATCCTCTCCGCAGTATTTGCATTTTCCCATGCAGGAAAGTTATATCAACGCAAGGAGTCCGGTAGGATACAAACCGGAATGGGCACCATTTTGTGGCGATTTGCAGCGTGAAGGCGGCGGTACAAGGCGCGCACCTCCTCTCCCCGCGCTCCTCGAGGTCCGCCGGTCCGTTCGCGGCCGGCTTCGGATTCCATTGCCCATTCAAGCTCGTCGTAGGTCGCGCCGAGCGCGTCCTCGTCGGTTCTGCCGTCGCCCCAGAGGCCATCGGTGGGCGGGGCTGAGAGGATGTCCGCGGACACGCCGAGGTAAGCGCCGAGGGCGTACACTTCGGACTTGAGGAGGTCTGCGATGGGGCTGAGGTCGACGCCTCCGTCTCCATATTTGGTATAAAATCCCACCCCAAAATCCTCCACCTTGTTCCCCGTCCCCGCCACCAGCGCCTGACGGCCCGCCGCCACCGCATACAACGCCGTCATCCGCAGCCGCGCCCGTGCGTTCGCCTGCGCCAGACCGTCCGTCGCCGGCAACGCCTCCACCAGCGCGTCGAACACACCGCCCAAATCCACGGTCACCTCCTGCACGCCCGGCCACTTCGCCGCCAACGCCGCCATGTGCGCCCGACCGCGAACGCGCTCCGCCGCAGCTTGCCGAATCGGCAAATCGCACACGGCCACCTCTAACCCCGTCGCCGCGCACAACGCCGACGTCACCGCGGAATCGATGCCTCCACTCACCCCCACCACGAACCCCCGCATCCCCGCCGACTCCGCGTAGTTCCGCAACCAGTGGACGATGTATTCGGCGGCAGCAGCTGCTTGGATCATGGAGATGTGGATGGGGGTAAATTTCGGCGACCTCCCCCGGACCACACCATTTTCGGCAACTTTTTTCGGCCCTAAATCACCTCAAGCCGGCAACGCCGGCGCCTCATCCCTTCGCGGCGAAGCCGCGCCTCATCCCTTCGACGCGAAGCGTCGCCTCATCCCTTCGACGCGAAGCGTCGCCTCATCCCTGTTTACCCAAGCCTGCGAAGCAGGCGAAAGGTTCAGTTCTTTTCGTTGACTTCGGCGATGAAGGCGAGGAGCGCGTCACGGCCTTCGCCGGTTTCAGCGCTGGTGACGAAGGTGGGTGGCATCTCGTTCCATTGCTTCAGCATCTCGGCCTCGTAGACCGGCCGGAAGGCGGCGCGCTCGGTCTTGTTCAGCTTGTCCACCTTCGTGAAGATGAGCGCGAAGGGGAGGCCGGTTTCGCCCATCCAGGCCATGAAGTCCAGGTCGGCGCGTTGGGGCGGGTGGCGGGCGTCGACGAGCATCATGACGCACATCAGGTTCGTGCGGGTGGAGAGGTACTGCTCGCTGGTGCGCTGCCATTTGACGCGGAGGGTGCGCGCGGTCTTTGCGTAGCCGAAGCCGGGCAGGTCCACCAGGTACCAAGCGTCTTCTGAGCCGGCGTTGACCGCGAAGTGGTTGATGAGTTGGGTTTTGCCTGGGGTGGAGGAGGTTTTGGCGAGCGCGGAGCGCCCGACCAAACAATTGATCAACGACGACTTGCCCACATTCGACCGGCCGATGAAGGCGTATTCCGGCAAGTCCGCGGGCGGACACTCCTTCGGGTGCGCACTCGACTTCAAAAACGCTGCGCTACGCACTTCCATGGATGCAGGACGTTACAGCCGGTGCGAGTCGGCCTCCGGACGTACGGCGATGCCCCGGGCGTCGTACCACGCGTCGAGGATGCGGTTGAAGGCGTCGGGATGCTCCATCATCGGCGCGTGGCCGCACTGATCAATCCAGAACAGGTCGCTGTCCGGGAAGCCCTTGTGGAATTCCTCGGCCACTTCCGGCGGCGTAATGGTGTCGTTTTTGCCCCAAATCAAGCACACGGGCACGTCCATGTCGGCCAAATCTTTGGCCATGTTGTGCCGGATGGCCGACTTCGCGATGGCGAGGATGCGCAGCACCTTGTCGCGGCTGTTCACCGCTTCGAAGCACTCGTCCACCAGGGCGTCTGTGGCATGCCGGGGATCGTAAAACGTCAACGCCACCTTCTCGCGGATGTAGGACTTGTCCTCCCGGCGAGGGAAGCTGCTTCCGAAGGCATTTTCGTAGAGACCGCTGCTGGCCGTCAAGGTCAACGAAGCCACACGGTCGCGGTGGTCGCGGGTGTAAATCAGCCCCACGTGCCCGCCGAGGCTGTTGCCGAGCAGGTGGACCTTTTCGAAGCCCATCGCATCGATGAATCCGGCGATGTGTTCTGCGAGGGCCTTTGCCCCGGTCGAGAGCAAGGGCAGGTCGTAAATGGGCAGGATGGGGATGACGACGCGGAACCGGTCGCGGAAGTGGGTCCGGACTTCGGCGAAGTTGCTCAAGGCCCCGAACAGCCCGTGCAGCAGGACAAGGGGCTCGCCGCTCCCTTCCTCCACATAGGAGTAGGGACCGCGCTGAACGATGGCAGGTGCTGGCGTTTGCATCGGCCGAAAGTAGTTCAAACCGGCCCCGATGTGCGCGGTATCCCCCCGCAGATGCTGTCCATAGCCGGCTGTGAATAACCGCCGGCAAGCGTTGGTCGGAGGCCCACAGAAAACTGCATTTTTTCCACAAAAGTGGGAGAAAGTGGGAGCCAGTGGGAAAAAGTGGGGCGCTTGAGGTACTTTTGGTCCATGCTCAACCTCCTCGGAGAATTCCCGTGCAAAGTCGACGCGAAGGGACGCCTGTCCTTTCCGGCCCGGCTGCGCAAGGAACTCGACGCGGTCATCAAGCAAGGACTGGTCCTGAACCGGGACATCTTCGAGCGCTGCCTGGTCCTGTACCCGGCGCCGGAATGGGAAAAGGTCAGCGGCGAACTGGCGCGCCTCAGCCGCTACAACCGCGACCACCAGCAGTTCCAGCGGATGTTCATGAAAGGCGCCACCCACGTTGAACTCGACGGGGCCGGGCGCATCACGGTGCCCGGGCTGTTGCTGACGTACGCGGGGATCGATTTGGCCGCGGACAACGAAGTCATCGTGTCCGGGCTGGGCGAGAAGGTGGAGATTTGGGCCAAACCCGCCTACGACGCGCAAGTCCTGGGCAGCGGCATCGACTTCGGCGCTCTCGCAGAAACGGTGCGCAAAGACCTCGAACCGGGAACAGGCGGGCGATGAGCGCGGTGCCGTACCACATTCCCGTGCTGCGCGACGCCTGCGTCGAGGGCCTCGGGGTGTCCTCCACCGTGGCGCCGGGGCCGCGCGTCTTCGTCGACGTGACCTTCGGCGGCGGCGGGCACAGCCGGGCCATCCTCGACGCGATGGGCCCGCACGACCGCCTCCTCGGCTTCGACCAAGACCCCGAAGCCGCAGCAAACCGCCCCGACGACAGCCGGTTTACGTTCGTCGCAGCCAACTTCCGGCACCTGCGCCGGTTTCTCCGGCTACACGGCGTCGAGCGCTGCGACGGGATCCTCGCCGACCTCGGCGTCTCGTCCCACCAACTCGATGCCGGCGAGCGCGGCTTCTCCACCCGGTCCGACGCCCCCCTCGACATGCGGATGAACCCGTCGGATGGCGTCCGGTCTGCCGCAGACGTGGTGCGCGAAGCCGACGAATCCACCCTGGCCCGCATCCTCGCCGTGTACGGCGAAGTCGACCGGCCCGGGTCCGTGGCCCGTGCGCTCATCGCAGCGCGTGGGCGGGGCGCCCTCACGACGACCGGCGAACTCGTGCAGGCCCTGGCACCCGTGGCGCCGCGCAACCGGGAATTCAAGTTCCAGGCCCAAGTTTTCCAGGCCCTGCGCATCGAAGTGAACGACGAACTGGGCGCGCTGCGCGACCTGCTCGAGGACAGCGCCCGGGTGCTGAAGCCGGGGGGGCGCTTGGTTGTTTTGGCCTACCACAGCCTCGAGGACCGGCTTGTGAAGCACTTCCTGCGGGCCGGCAATTTCGAGGATGCCCAGGAGCGGGACCTCCGCGGCCACGTGCTCGCGCCGTTTGCGCCGATGAACCGCCGGGCCTTGACCGCTTCCGAGGACGAAATCGCTGCGAACCCACGGGCCCGCAGCGCCAAACTCCGCATCGCCACCCGCACCGAACATCCTGCGCCATGATGCTCCGGTTCACCCGCCGCCCCGACCGCACGGCCGCCCCGGCCACCGAGCCGGTGTCCGTCCACAAAGCGAACCGCGTCCTGTCCGAGGAAGAGCGCACCGCCCGGGTCCGTGCACACCATGCCGGTCCCGAGCTGCCCCCCGATCCGCAGCCGGAAGTGCAGCCCGCAGGGCCGCCCCAAGCGCGAAAGTCCGCTCGCACCTCCCCTGCCGGCGCCGTGCGCCGCGTCCTCAGCGGTGACTTCCTCGCCGGCGACAGCGTGGTGGCCCACATCCCTTACATCCTCTTCGTCAGCGCGTTGTTCATCGCTTACATCGCGCTGGGCTACCACTTCGAACGGACAGAACGCGAAAAGCAAGCCACACGCCGGCAGCTCGATGAACTCTCGGCCGAGTACAAAACCCTGCGTGCAGAGTACGAGACCCTGCTGCAGCAGAGCACCCTCGAAGAACGGGTCGCTGCAAGCGGTTTGGCCATGCCGACCACCCCTCCCATCCTGCTCGAACAACGATGAGCACCGGTCGCCAACTCTCCGCCCGCGTGTGGCTCGTGTTCGGGATGTTTATCCTCCTCGGGTTCAGCGTATTCGGCCGCATCCTGTGGATCCAACACGCCGAACACGACCGCTGGGTAGCCGCCGGAGAGAACTACATCGCCAGCGTCCGCAACATCACCCCTACCCGCGGCCAAATCTTTACCGCGAACGGCCACATCCTCGCCACGTCCATCCCGGTGTACGAAATCCGGTGGGACAGCCGGTGTGAATCGCTGAAATGGAGCGCGTTCGACGCGAGTTTGGACAGCTTGTGCATCGGACTTAGCGAGGTGCTCGGCGGCCGCACGCCCCAGCAATTCCGCAAGTTGCTGCTCGACGGAAAAGCGAAGGGGCGCCGCAATGTGCTCATCGCGAAGAACGTGAGCTTCACGGACCAAAAAGACATCGCCCGCCTGCCCTTCGTCAAGCTCGGCCGCTACAAGTCCGGCTTTTCCTTCCACCGCAGCGACGTGCGCCGCAAGCCCTTCGGCGAGCTTGCCGGGCGGACGGTGGGCATCGACCGCGACGCGCACCGCGTGGGCATCGAGGAAGCGTGGAACGAAGAGCTTGCCGGCATCGAAGGGCGACAGCTCCAGCGCCGGGTCCCGGGCGGGGCGTGGATGCCGGTTTCTGACGACTACATCGTCGAACCGCGGCCCGGCATGGACCTCGTCACCACGATCGACCTTCACCTGCAAGACGTGGCCGCCCGCGCGCTCGAGAAGCAGATGAAGCTCCACCGGGCGGCGTGGGGGACGGTCGTGCTCATGGAGGTCAAGACCGGCCGCATCAAGGCCATCGCAAACCTCAGCCGCACCCCGGAAACCGCAAACGACAGCATCCCCGAATACGCCGAAGTGTACAACCACGCCCTGGGCACGGCGGTGGAACCCGGTTCGACCATGAAGCTCGCCTCCCTGATGGCGGCCATGGAGCACGGCGACGTCGAACCCACAGACAGCGTGGCCACGGGCGGCGGACGCGTCACCTTCCACGGCCACCCGATGACCGACTCGAACTGGGAGCACGGCGGCTACGGGACCATCTCGGTGCAGCGGGTGTTCGAAGTCAGCTCGAACGTGGGAACGGCGTTGACGGTGAAGAAAGCGTTTGGCGCGAAGCCGCAAGCCTTCCTCGATGCCCTCGCCGAGCTGGGCGTGGGCGAGCGCACGGGCATCCGGCTGCCCGGCGAAGTGGATCCGCAGGTGCACCGCAAGGCGAAGGGCGATGCGTGGAGCGGGGTTTCTTTGACCCAAATGGCGATCGGCTACGAAGTCGCGCTGACGCCGCTCCAAATCCTCACCCTCTACAACGCCGTCGCAAACGACGGAACGCTGGTCCGCCCCGCCATCGTCCAGGCCCTGATGCAAGACGGCAAAGTCGTCAAGACCTTCGCCCCGGACGTGGTGCGCGAGAAGATCTGCTCCGAGTCCACCCTCAAGGCCGCACAGGGCATGCTCCTCGCCGTCGCCGACCCCAACGGGCGCGGCACGGCACGTTCGCTCTTCAAGGACCGCCCCTACCGCGTCGCCGGCAAAACCGGAACGGCACGCATCGCCGGTCCGAACGGCTACGACGGCAAGTACCGCGCCTCTTTCGCCGGCTACTTCCCCGCCGAAGACCCCGAGTACAGCTGCATCGTCGTCATCGCCGAACCGGGCAACGGCGCCTACTACGGCAGCGTCATCGCTGCTCCGGTCTTCCAAGAGCTCGCCGACAAAGCCCTCGGGACCGACCCCCGGTTCCACCGCAGCACGGAAGGGCCCCTCGCAGAAAAACCCCGCCTCCCGACCTCGCAAGGCGGATCCGCAGACGGCCTCATCCACGTCCTCGAGGCCTTCAAGATTCCCTTCGAATCCACCGGGTCCGGGCCGTACGTGCACGCCACGAATGACTCGGTGAAGACCGTGCTGTCGCCCGCCCGACTCCAGGCGGGGGTCGTGCCCGACGTGCGCGGCATGGGCCTGCGCGATGCCCTGTTCCTGCTCGAAAACGCCGGCATCCAGGTCCGCGCCGCCGGCGTGGGCACGGTCCGCAACCAAAGTGTCCCCCCCGGCACCGCCCTGAAGGGCTGCCGGTCCATCCTGCTCGAACTCTCCTGACGTGAAACTGCTGAAGGACATCCTCTACGGAGCACGCATCCAAGACGTCGTGGGATCTACCCACGTCGCCATCGAATCCATCGCATTCGACAGCCGCGCGGTGCGGCCTTTCGGACTGTTTGTCGCGGTACGCGGCACGGCTTCCGATGGGCACGACTACATCGGCGCCGCCCTCGACCGCGGGGCCGTTGCCGTCCTCGCCGAGCGCCTCCCCGACGTACGCCGGGAGGGCATCACCTACGTCACGGTCCGTGACACCGCGAAGGCGCTCGGCCCGCTCGCCGCGGCCTTCTACGACCACCCCTCCGAGCAGCTCCGGGTCGTGGCCATCACCGGCACGAACGGAAAAACCACGACCGCCACGCTGCTGCACCGGCTCTTCCGGAGCATGGACCGCAAAGCCGGGCTCGTCGGCACGGTAGAGAACCGCATCGTGGACGAGGTCGTGCCAGCCACCCACACCACACCGGACCCCGTCCAGCTGCAGGCCCTGCTGCGCCGCATGGCCGACGCCGGATGCCGCTACGTCTTCATGGAAGCCAGCAGCCACAGCATCCACCAAGGCCGGCTGCTGGGAACACGGCTCGCGGGCGGCGTCTTCACGAACATCACCCACGACCACCTCGACTACCACGGCGACTTCAACAGCTACCTCGCCGCAAAGCGCGGCCTGTTCGACTTGCTCGGTCCTGCCGCCTTCGCCTTGACGAACCGCGACGATGCCCATGCGGACGACCTCGTGCGCGGCACGAAGGCCCGGGTTCAGGACTATGCGCTGACCTCGATGGCCGATTACCGCGGGCGCGTCCTGGAAAACACCCTTTCCGGACTGCACCTCCACATCGACGGGCACGACCTGTATTCGCGGCTCATCGGCGGATTCAACGCGTACAACTTGCTCGCGGTGTATGCGGTGGCCCGGGAGTTGGGCTTTGACGCGCTCGACATCCTCACGCACCTGTCGCTGCTGACCCCGCCGCCGGGCCGGTTTGAGCAGGTGCCTGCCCCGAACGGCATCACCGCCGTCGTCGACTACGCACACACGCCCGATGCGCTCGAGAATGTGCTCAAGACCGTGGCCGAGTTTCGGACGGGAACGACCCGCGTGCTTACGGTGGTGGGATGCGGCGGCGACCGGGATCGGACGAAGCGCCCGGTGATGGCGCGGACGGCGGCAGACCTCAGCGACCGCGTGTTTTTGACCTCGGACAATCCGCGGTCGGAGGAGCCCGAAGCCATCCTCGCTGAGATGCGGGCAGGCCTCGACCCGGTGCAGGCGCGCAAGTGCATCAGCAATGCGGACCGGCGCGAAGCCATCCGCATGGCCGCGTCGGTGGCGGAGCCGGGCGACATCGTCGTGGTGGCCGGCAAGGGCCACGAGACCTACCAAGAAATCAAAGGCGTGCGCTACCCGTTCGACGACCGGGTCGAAGTGCGCAACGCGTTTGCGGACTCCATCACCCCGAACGCCTGAGCAGATGCTGTACCACCTCTTCAGCGCCCTTGACGCCGCGTATGACTTGCCGGGAGCAGGATTGTTTCGGTTCATCTCGTTCCGGGCGGCCATGGCGCTGCTCGGGTCGCTGGTGATCGGGATCTTGTTCGGGAAGCGGATCATCCGCTGGTTGCAGGTGCAACAGGTGGGCGAGGTGGTGCGGGATTTGGGCCTGGAAGGCCAACTCGCGAAGCAAGGCACCCCGACGATGGGCGGGCTGATCATCCTGCTGGCCATCCTCGTGCCGACGCTGCTGTTTGCGGACCTGACAAACATCTACACGCAGCTGATGCTCGCCGTCACGGTGCTGCTCGGTGCCATCGGCTTCATCGACGATTACATCAAGGTGTTCCGCAAGAACAAGGCCGGGCTGGCGGGCAAGTTCAAGGTTGCGGGCCAAATCGGGGTCGGACTCCTCGTCGGCGCCGTCATGTGGTGGCATCCTGACGTGGTCGTGAAGGAACCCGTGGCCCAGCCGGACGTCACCGTGCGCTCGATCCAAGAGCGGGCCGACGGCACCGGGACCGTGGAGGTCATCGAGCATTTGGCTGTGGATCCGGTTTGGGTCACCCGCAAATCGACGGAGACGACCATCCCGTTCATCAAGGACAACGCCTTCGACTACGCGTGGCTCACCGGCTGGCTGCCCGGCGGCCCGTCGTGGGGTTGGATGCTCTTCCTGCCCATCGTCATCCTCATCGTGACCGCGGTGTCGAACGGTGCAAACCTCACCGACGGCATCGACGGACTGGCCACGGGCACCAGCGCCATCATCGGCCTCGCCCTCGCCGTCCTCGCCTACGTCGGCTCGAACACCGTCGCCGCAGAATACCTGAACATCCCGTACATCCCCGGCTCGCAGGAACTGGTCGTTTTCATCTCGGCCTTCGGCGGGGCGTGCATTGCCTTCCTTTGGTACAACGCCTTCCCCGCCCAGGTCTTCATGGGCGATACGGGCAGCCTCGCGCTCGGCGGCATCATCGCTGCATTCGCCATCGCCATCCGCAAGGAGCTGCTCATCCCCGTG
>CAZMNI010000023.1:9233-16096 GCA_964567615.1 uncultured Chryseobacterium sp. | reverse complement strand
GCGGCGCATGCGGTGGTCGTCGATGTTGCCGAATACAGCCCGCACCGGTGCGACTTCGGCGAGTGCATCGAGGACCTCGAGGCTCCCGATGTCGCCCGCATGCCAAATCTCCGCGCAGCCTTCGAGGTGGTGCAGGATGCGGTCGTCGAGGTGGCCGTGGGTGTCGGAAAGGATGCCGATGCGCATGTGGGGGAATTTGGCCCGATTTTCGGGCCCCAAACTTCGGTCATGCGCACGTTTCTCCTTGCTTTTGCCCTGCTGCTGCCGGAAATGTTCTGGGCACAACCCGGTCGACCGTCCCTCGGTGCCTCGTCCGATCGGCGTGCCGCAAAACTTTTCGAAGAGGCGGTGGCCAGCTATGCAGCGCAGGACTTCATCGGGGCGGAAACCGCATGCACAGAGGCCATCGCCCGCGATCCGAAGTTTTTCGACGGGTGGATGCTGCGTGCACAGCTGCGCGAGGACGCGGCCCGTTGGGGAGAAGCATACAGCGATGCGACTTCTGCGTGTGCCGCCCGGCCTGACCTCGTAGGCAATTGGCACAGGTCCTACCTCGTGCGGCTCGCCTTTCGGTCTGGGGAGTACAGCGCAGCGGCGTCGGCCTTGGCTGAACTCGGCGCCTGGAATCCTCCGGCGGAAGGAGACCGTCCGGCTTGGGAACTGCTCAAGCGTTCGGTGGCCTTTGCGGATTCGGCCGTGCGTGCGCCCGGGCCTACGGAGGCCATTCCGTTGCCAGGCGATGTGAATACCCCCGCACCGGAGTACTATCCAGCACTTGTTTTGGACGGCAACCGCATGCTGTTCACGCGGGAAGTGCAGAGCAATCGCGGCCGGCAGGAGGACTTCTTTTGGGCAGAAAAGCAGTCCGGTAAGTGGGTGGTCACCGGCCCAGCGGCCGGGGTGAACACCTCGTCCGGCAACGAAGGGGCTCCGACGCTTCGGGGGGATGGGCGGTTGCTGGTTTTCACTGCGTGCGAGCAGCCGGGGTACGGGTACGGTCCGCGGGAGGGGCTGGGTTCGTGCGACCTCTTTGAAGCCCGCTGGATTCCAGAACAAGGCCGCTTCGGGCCCGCAGAGAATGTGGGATTACCGAATTCACGCGCCTGGGAAAGCCAACCGTCGCTCAGCGCGGACGGCTCGACGCTGCTGTATGTCCGCAGTGCGCGCGACGGGGAAGGGCGCAGGTGGCAGGATGTTTTCATCGCCCGACGCGGTCCGTCGGGCCGATTCGAAGCCGGCGTTCCGTTGCCTGGCCCAGTGAATACGTCTGGGAACGAGGAGAACCCCATGCTGCATCCAGACGGTACGTCCCTCTATTTCGCTTCAGACGGCCACCCGGGATTCGGAGGAATGGATTTGTTTGTCAGCAGATTGCAACCGAATGGTACCTGGGGGAATCCGGTGAACCTCGGCTACCCCATCAACACCGCTGCAGACGAGAACAGCCTGCTCGTGGCCCCGGATGGCCGGGTGGCGTATTTCGCTACGGACCGGGCGCTGCCGGGAAACCTCGACCTCTGGATGCTCGATTTACCGGAGGAAGTGGCGGCAGCTCCGCAGCGCGCCTTGACCGGTCGGGTTTTCGATGCTGCGACGCGCAAGCCGCTGTCGGCAGAGGTGGAATTGCGCCGCGAGGACGGATCATTCCACGCCCGGGTCGCCTCGGATCCAGCTGACGGTTCATTTGCGCTTCCCCTGCCAGAAGTGGGCAGCTTGCAGTTTCTCGTAGATCTGCCCGGTTTCACCTTTTTCACCGCGGTGGTTGCGGCTGCGGAGTTCATCGAGAAGTCCGTGGAGATTCCACTCCAGCGGTGGAAAGTTGGAACGATGCTCACGCTGCGGGACGTCCGGTTTGCAACAAATTCAGCAGAACTGCTCTCGACGCAGCAGGCTGAACTGGACCAACTCGTGGCCCTGCTCGCGCCAGGCAACGAACGCATCCGAATCACTGGACACACGGATGCCACGGGGAATGCAGCGTTCAACCTCGACCTCAGCGCTCGCCGGGCGGCTGCGGTGCGGGATTACCTTGTCGCGCGGGGCATCGACGGTGCGCGTTTGGTCGCGGAAGGCAAGGGCGCAGCCGAGCCGATAGCGACGAACGAAACCCCCGAAGGACGGGCCCTCAACCGCCGTACAGACATCACTGTGATTGAGTGAACGTACACGCGATGAACCAGGTACGCGGTGCGGCGGGGTTGTAGTATCGTCCGGCAGGGGCATTGACGGACCACCAATCGGTGTAGCGCACGTCGAAGGCGTTGCGCACCCCGGCCGATACCGACCACGGCCCCCACGATCGCGCCACTTCTACATCGCACCGGGTCCAAGGCGACGCCACATCCGTATTCGCATCGTTCAACGGAGTCCGTCCGGTCCTGCGCACATGGGCCTCAGCGGACCAGGGTCCTTTGCGGCCACGGACATCCAAACCGATGATGTCGCTGGGTGAACCCGGCAGCGACAGGGTTTCTGTGGCGTAGATGCGGTGGTCTTGCAGGGCCGCATAGCCGCGCAGCTCAAACATGCGTGGGGTCCACGTCACTTCCATTTCGCACCCGGAGAGCGCAGCGGCTTCCGCATTTTCGAGCACTGCGGCATCGGTGCTTCCAGGAACTTGGCGAATGGCATCCACGATGCGGGTGCGGTATACGACGGCAGAGGCGAAGAACTTCTTCCACGTTGCAGAACAGCCCGCTTCCACGCCGTCGGCCCGTTCTGAGCGCAAGGAGTTGGGCAAGAAGGTCTCCGGGTGCACGAGTTCGAGGGAGGCCGGGTGGCCGATGCCTTGGGCAAAGGAGCCGTGGACGCGCAGGTGCGGGCCGAGGGGCACCGTGGCCGCGCCGCGGAGCAGGGGACGAAATCCGGCATAGGGCTCGCGGTACGGTACTTCTGCAGCCGCAAAATCCCCGGTGGTCAACCGGTCGAGCCGTTCCGCACCGACACCGATCGACCCCCGAAGCCCCCGCCAGCCGAGCCACTCGAGTCCCGCTCCGGCCCACAGATTGAGGGCATCTGTCCGCAAAGCATACCGCAGTTCCCGGTCAGCAGGCGGCGCGAGGGTGTCCCATTCGGACACGTGCAGCCGGTCAGCACGGACGATGGCGGAAAGGTCGCTTCGCAGCAATCCGCCGGGCCCTGCGCGCAACACGTCGGTGCGACGCACCCGGCCGGTGAAGCCGCCTTCGGACTCGTGTTTGTCCCCTTGGTAGAACCGCGAGGTGCCGAAGGGATTGCGCTTCGTGGAGCCGTGGGCGAGGAGCCAAACGCCCGACACGCCGTCCACCTCGCGGCTCCATCCCGCCAGCAGCCGGTCCCGTTCGACGCGGGCCCCGAAGGGCGCTCCCGGCGCAGCCGTCGGGCTTGCGGCCGCGGTCGCAGCATCCAGGGCTCCCGGAAGCTCCCACATCCCCAGCCAACCGGCGACCCAAACCCGCTGCCGGCCCCGGTTCGAGGGCAGCAACCCGTGAAAATCCAGGTGCACCTTCCGGTTCGCCTCTTGGTCGCGGTAACCGGGCGAATGCGCAGCAGACAGCCGCACGACGGCCGGAAAAGAGGAGGGAAGGGCCACGGCTGCGTGCACCGTTCCCGCAGGTCCTGCCCCGGCCGCACCGCGCCCGACCGACGACACGCCGGTGCCCATCCGCAGGCCATACACGGGCCGCAAGGACACCGCAAGGACACCGCCGTACCCGCCGCCCACGAACGCACCGGTGGGGCCGGCTACGACTTCGATTTGGCTAAGAAGCTGCGGATCAAGCCATTCAAACGGAGACACTCCGTCCGCGGACGTCAGCACGAATCCGTCGGCAAGCAAAAACGTGTTGCGGATGGCAAACGGAGAACGCGCATTGCTCCCGCGGATGGAAATGCGCCGGGAACCGCCGATGCCACGGCTTTCCATCTTCACCCCGGGCAACCGGTTCAGAGCTTCCTGCACGTCGGGCAGCGCACCGGAGCGCAGGTCCCCCGCCTCGCGCAGCCGCGCTTGCGACCCTGCGGCCGACCACGGACGGTCGAGGGGAATGATCTCCACCGAGGGCAATTGCACCGGTGCAACCGCTGCAGTATCCGCCGGCTGTGCGCGGGCATCGCCTGCTCCGATTCCCCCGAGGCCCAGCACCAGGAGGAGCTGAACGCCCGAACGGATCACCGGATGACCGAGAAGCTCGCGGTCCAAACCTGCCCACCCGACGTTGCCGCCGTCGCGAAATACATGCCTTCTGCCCAGTCCGACACATCGAGTTGCTCAGACGCATGGCGCGCCACGAAGTCGGCCACGAGCGCACCGGCGTAGCTGTGGATCTTCACCTCACTGCCGGCCCAAACGCTCGGGAGCTCAAGGGTCAGGGTCCCTGCTGCAGGAACAGGGTACACCTTCGGCGACGCACCTGCGCCTACATCCGCTACGTCCACACCGAAGGAGGCGTTGTGGAACCGTTTGATCAGGTTCGGGCCGCTCCCCGGGTAGGAGACGCCGTTGAACGCGACATATACCGAGCCGTCGTAGGGGTTGACGGCGATGTCGCGGACGCGTTGGTTGAACGAGGCAAACCACTGGTCTTCCCCTGTGATGGCCGTCCCATCTTCACTGAGGTGCAACACGCTGAGACGCTCGTACTGCCCACTCAGCCCGCCGAGGACGGAGAGCAGCAAGCTGTGTTGCCACTCTGGGATGGCCGGGTGGTTGTAGTATTCTAACCCGTTCACGGCCACGCACGGGGTCCACACCTTGAGCGGTTCGACGACGTTGTTTGCGTCGCAGTAATTTTGTTCGGCGGCGGTGTTGCAGAGGCCTTGTACCGTCGGCCAGCCGTAGTTGCGGCCGGGCAGGACGAGGTTGAGTTCGTCGTCGCTGTTTTGGCCGTGCTCGGAGCTGTAGATCAGGCCGTTCGGGCCGATGGCAAGTCCTTGAGCATTGCGGTTGCCGAAGGTGTACACCGCGCTCGTGGGATCGGGGTTGTCGGCCGGGATGCTGCCGTCGAGGTTGAGGCGCAGGATTTTGCCTTGCAGGCTGTTGAGGTTCGGGGCATTGCCCGAGTTGCCCACATCGCCCGTCGTCATGAGCAAGGTCTGGTCCGGCAGCACGAGCAGGCGGGAGCCGTTGTGGATTCCACCTGCAGCGATGGTCAAGAGGATTTGCTCGTTGACCAGCGACACGCCGTCCCAATCGAACACGCTCAACCGCTCGCTGCCGTTTGCACCGGATCCCGTGCAGTAAGCGAGAAACACCTGGGGGGTGTTTTCCCAGTCCGGGTGCATCGCCATCCCGAGCAGCCCCGGCTCCCCGTTTCCGTTGTTCATGACATTCAGTTCCAGCACTGTCGTGTAAATCCCCGTTGCAGGATCTACGCGCAGCACATCGCCGGGACGCGTGGTGACCCACAGGTGGTCGTCCGGTCCCCACAGGATTTCCCAAGGCAGCTGGACTCCGGTGACCAGGTTCGTCTCTGTGAGAACCGTCGTTCCGAGGTTCCACGTGGATTGCGCGTGAGCGCTGAAAGGCAGCGAGGCAGCCACCGCCAAGGCGGAAAAAGCGAATCGAAAACGCATGATTTCGAGGTGCAGGTGTGGACCCGAAGGTAGCCCGACTTTCCTTTGCGGCATGAACGCATGCTTTCCTTTTGCCGCGGTGCTGCGGCGTGCTGTCGTCGTCGGGATGTGGGTGATTTGGGGGGCTGCAGCCGTTCCGGCGGCAGCCCAAACCTCCGTCCCGGACTGGATGTACATGCTCGAGGGCAAATACTCCGGAACGGTCGCCCGCCCCGGCGATCCCGCAGGCAATACGGCCACGCTCTCCGGCAAGCGCAACGGCAAAGAAGACGGCTTCGTGCTGCAATGGCTGGAGCAGCGCGCCGACGGGACCGTCCGCGAACACATGGAAATGTGGAAACTCGGCACCGGCAATCGCATCGAAATCACCGTGCTCGAGGACGGCAAACCCCGCGTAGAACCGTGGTTTCATGCGTCCACCGCCGCTGCGAAGGGCAGCCTGAACCGCGGAGGCGAATGGGACAACCGACCCGCCTTGCTGCGCCGGACCTTCGAGCGGCAGCCCGGGGCCCTCAAATGCACGGAATCCGTAAACCTCGGCGATGGCGCTTGGACCATCGTCCGCGTCTTCACCTTGACCGAATCCTGACGGCTGAGGAGCTTCAGCCCTCGACAGCGACCGCCCCGCCGACGGGCAAATCCACAGCACCTTCGGAGGCAGTGCCGTTGCCGGCGAGCACCTTCGGCGTCCCTTCAGGCCATGTGACGCGCACCGGTCCTTCGCTTGCGTTGATCAGGATGATCGTGCGTTCCCCGAGGTAGGTCCGGTCGATGCGCAGCAAGCCGGGGGCAAGCACGGCGTAACCGGTCGTCCCGTACATCATGGACATTCTGCTGCGGCGGAGCTTCACCCACGCGGCCGTCCAACTCCGTGTCTGCAGTTCCTCGTCGAAGAGTTCGGTGCTGCGGAAGGGCCGCCGGTTGTCCGGATCGTTCCCGCCGACGTCGGCGATTTCGTCGCCGTAGTAGATGCACGGGATGCCCGGCGAAGCCATCAAGTAGGCCATCAGCAACCGCGTCCGTTCGAAGCCCCGCACGTTCGCGTGTTGGATGCTGCGCGTCCAGCCCGCGTACTTCGTGTCTTCGTCGGGACGGACGCTGCCGTCGGCAAGCGAGGCGAAGCGCGGGCGGTCCTGGTTGCCCGAGATGTTGCCCATCGCGTGGTCGGCCCCGTAGGCGCGCAAACTTTCGCGCGCGGTGCGGACGAGGTCTTCCATGCGGCCGCCGGGCAGGCCGAGGGCAGCGATGGCGGCGTCGTAGTGGTTGAAGTCGAACTGGGCATCGAGCATCCCGCTGTGGACGTAGCTGCG
>CAZMNI010000023.1:0-9133 GCA_964567615.1 uncultured Chryseobacterium sp. | reverse complement strand
TCGTCCCACCGTTCCGTGTTCAGCGACCCGTCGGGGAGGTACAAATCCGTGTACCAATCCGGATGTTCCTTGACCATCGGATGCTGCTCGTGCACATGGTGGGCCACATAGTCCACCAGCACGTTCATGTTCCTCCCGTGCAGGGCCGTAACGAGCCCGTCGAATTCCTCCTTCGACCCGAAGCGCGGATCGATTTCCTTCAGCCGGATGGGCCAATACCCGTGGTATCCGCTGAACCGGCTGGTGATGTCCGTGTCGGGATGCTTCCACAATCCCCAGGCGTCGTCGGGGTTGCGCGTGATGGGAGAAATCCACAACGTATTGATTCCAAGTGAGTCGAAGTAGCCTGTTTCAAGGGCCTGTTGAATTCCTGCGAAGTCGCCCCCGAAGCGGTTGGCCTTCGGGGAAATGGAAGCATCCGGTGTGGGGCCGTCGTTCTCTTTGGAGCCGTTGATGAAGCGGTCCACCATCAGGAAGTACATCACGGTGGCGTGGCGGTCGGTGCGCGTGAGTTCTCCCGGATCGGTGACCACGTGGCCATCCTGCAGTGGCAGCAAGACCACCGGGCTGGATCCCGCAGTATTTGCTGCCCAAATCCGCAAATGCGCACGGCCCGGTTGATCTGCAAACACAGGCAAACGCACATAGCCCTTTCCATCCTCCCCGACAGTGCCAGCCGGCACGCGCGCATTCTCCCACCATGCAAATAGCTGTGCACCTGCCGTCCCTTCGCAGACCACGACAGATCCGCTATCGGTGTCCAACACTTCGAGCGCGATGAGCGCCGGCCCCCCGGCTCCCACCTCGAGGACGGAGTTGAACGCACCCATGCCGTTTGGCATGCTGTCCGCGGCCAGGGGGTCCAGTTGCCAGGCCCCGTCCACCACGAGGCGGTAGGGGTGCGCACCGGCCGGCAGTTCAAGTTCGAGTTCCCAGCCATCTTCGGTGCGCGTGAACGGGGTCGCCGTTGCATTCCAACCGTTCAGTGCGCCGGTAAGGGTGACGGTAGAGGCTCCCGGGAATTCGCGCTTGAGCCGGACCCGCTCGATGTCGGACCGCAGGACGGGGATGTCCAGGGCACGGGTTCCGAAGTGCATCCGCAGCTGCCCCATGGCGAGTTGCGGCCCGCCGACGAGGGTGATTGTGGGGCCTTCCGGTCCGGATCCCGACGCAATGGGCACCGGGCGACCATCAAACACCACCGAATCGGGCACAGACCCGTCCGGTGCGAAGTCCGCGATCAGCAAAGTGGTCGTGTCGGGCGACAGCACCACGGGCAAGATGGGGTACCCGGTAGCCAGCGGGTAGTCGGCAGGTCGAAAGGCCGGGCCACACGCGGTAAATCCCGCGATGCCGGCGATCAGGAGGGTGGGCAAAGTGCGCATGAAGCAAATGAAATGCGAAACGGACGGCCGAGGCCATCCGTTCAGCGGGTTACTCGCAATCGAGCAAACTCAAGATTTCAAAGGGCGGTGGGCCGGGGGGATAGGAAAATCCCGGGCGCACCACGTAGTACCAAATCTCAGACAATTTCTCGCCGGGCTGAAGGAAGTCTGCAAACAACTCCTCCGGGATGAAGGTGGTCCGGAACTTGGTCGTGCCGGGCATGGCAGTGACCTGCAGTTCTGGATGGGAGGGCACATCAGCGACAGCAGCAATCTCGTAGCTCGTGAAGGCGTCCACCTTGCCGATCATGTAGAAGAAGCACTCGTCTGTGCCCATGTTCTGCAGGCCTTCGCGCGGTTCCTTCGAGTTGTCGTAGGTGATGCTTACAAAATCGTCCACGTTGCGCAGTTCTGGGAACACACAAATGCGCGCTTCGCAGAGTTTCGGGATGATGTCGATGTGGATGTCCTCGGATTTCGCCTCGAAGGGAAAGCCGTCCACGCCGTTGCCGTTGTCGAGTTTCGCCAAACACGAAATCCCCCGGGCGAACAGCGCGGGACCGTCGACCCCGTAGTACTGGGTGGGGACGAAGGTCATCGAATACAGCCCCGGTCCGACTTTCGTGAGCTTCTGATGCTCTGCGGAGTCGTCCCAGTTGCCGTTCCCAGCAGCCGGCCCGGCCGGTTGCCACGTCCACAGGTAGAGCGTGGTGTCTGGGAAGGCCTCCACGATGGCTTTCAGGCCGTTGTTTTGGATGCCGTCTTCGCAGTTGTTCAAGTTGATGTAAAGTGTCATCTCCGCATTCGCATCGGTGGGCGAGGGGAGGACGTAGGCCTTTTGGGCCGCGGCCGGAACGGCAGCGGCAAACGCGGCTGCAACCGCCGCACAACGCGCAAAGTTCCGCATGGCCATCAGTTGATTCGGGTGAACGAGAAGGTGTAAATCACGGTCGCCGTACCGTTGCAATCGCGGCGGTATTCGATGCTCATGTCCTGATCGAACTCTCGGACCATGGCGCCGAGGTCATACACCAGGGTGTCTTCTCCGCTGAACAAGTGGATGTAACTCGGAAACGCTTCATCGTCGAAGCCCCACGTCCCGCCTTCGCCGAAGTAGTTCCTTCCGCGTTCGAGTGCGATGGTGTAGGTGCGGTCCGCGTTGAACGTCAGTTGCAGCGGGGTCACGTTTCCGTCGATGTAAAAGCTGCTCAGGTCGCGCACTTCTTTCACTGGACTGTTCAGGTCCTGCTGGGTAAAGGAAGTGAGTTGCCAGGTGCCGGTAAGGCCTTTGACTTTGTCGAAGGACTCCCCGAGCTCGCCTTCGGGCTCGGGCTTGCAACCGGTCATCATCCCGGCAGCGAGGACCGCGCAGGCGACGAGGGTTCGGAGTGCGATGGGTGTGCGTTGCATCGGAGGTGAAGTTACAGGCAACCGCCTTCTTCGTTGAGGATGAAGCCGGCCGAAGTGGTTTCGTTGTTCGGGAATTGCAGCGACATGCCGGGGCAGTTCCATGCGGCATCGCGGATGGTGATGGGCTCGCCGGCGGCACCGCGGCGGAGGAGTTGGTCTGTCCAAGCGCCTTCGCCTGCCGTTTCCTTCCGGTATTCGTCGCGTGCAGCCGCGATGACTGCAGCCGCGTCAGAGGCGGCATCGAGCGGATTGTTTCCCGCCCCGAAGGCCCGGTCGCGGATGGCGTTGATGTCGGCAATGGCCGTGCCCAAATCTCCACCGGACTCGGCAAGCGCCTCTGCACGCAGCAGCATCAGGCCCGTCAAATGCACCACGGGAACGTTGAAATACTCTTTGCCGTTGAACCGGTTGCAGAGCGGACGGGCACCGGGGCTGAGCCATGCACTGCGGCCATCGCCTCCTCCCGAAAGGCTCATGAAGAAGGCGAAGTCATCGCTGAAGGCCAGTTGTGGATTCGGATTGCCGTCGGACCGCAAGTTGTCGCGCAGCCAGTTGCTTCGGAAGTCGAAGGGCATGCTGACAATGCCGAATACCGTTTCTGGGTTCACCACATCGGTGTCGTAGCGGTCGAGGTCCGCGTCGAGGGTATACCGGCCCGAACCGATGACATTCGATGCATGGGCCGCAGCAGCGCTGTAGTCGCCCATCAGGAACTTGACATGGGCGAGGTAGCCCTCGGCTGCATCCCGCGTGGCATAGACGCCGTTGGCGTCGGGGAGGTTTGCAGAGGCGAATTCGAGGTCTTCCACGATGGCGGCATACACCTCTGCCACCGTAGCACGTGGCAATGGGTTCTGCGAGGCGGAAAGCCGCAGCGGGACGCCGAGGTGGCTGTTGTCGCTGGTCGTTCCGTAGGGTTGGGCATACAACCGGACGGCACCGAAGTGGCTGATGGCCCGCACGAAGCGGGCTTCCGCTTCCATCCGCGCGCGCTCCTCGGCGGGGAGCTCGGCGACGAGTTCGAAGCTCTCAAGCACCACGTTGCAGCGGTAAATGGCGTAGTAGAAATCTGTGTACACGCCGCCGTTGATGCCGGTGAAGAACGTCGTTTCGCGGTTGTACACCGCTGTGAAATCCAGGCTGTTGTCCGGTGCACCGAAGTTGGGTCCGCGGAGTTCGTTGACGATTTGGAACCGCCCTCCGAAGATGTTGCCCAGCACATCGTAGGTGCTGGTGAGCAGACGTTGCAGGTCGTCGGGCGTGGAAATGGCATCCTCGGCGAGGATCACATCGCCCGGTTCGAACTCGAGGAAGGAGTCGCAGGAGGACAGGCCCACAGCGATGCCACAGATCGGAAGGAAATGGGAGAGGCGCATGGGTTAGAAATTCGTGGTGAGGGACAAGGTGAAGGCCCGTTCCTGCGGCGGGGTCAGGTAGGTCACGTTCGGGCTCATGTTCCGGTCTTGGGCGTTTTCGAAATCGCGCACCACTTCCGGATCAAGCCCCGGGAAGTTTGTCAGCGTGAACAAGTTCGTTGCATTCAAGGCGATGCGGAATTGCGAGAAGTTCACGGCACCCGCCTTGAAATCCGGCACGTTGTAGCCCAGGGTCAGGTTGCGCAAGCGCAGGTAGTCGGCGTCGTAAATGAACAAACTCGTGTTCCACCACGGGAAGCCAGAGGGCAGGCTGTACGTTGTTTCGTCGAGCGTAAGCCGGGGGTACTGGGCCTCGTCACCGGGTTGGCGCCAGCGGTCTAACTTCTCTGTGCGCATGTTCCAACCGGTCACCACGCCGAGCTGGCGCTTGGCGGAAGAATCGAAAATCTTCGCGCCGAGGCTGAAGGTGGCAAGCGCACTCAAATCCCAATTCCCGAACCGGAACGAGTTCGTCATCCCGCCGATAAACTCCGGCAGCCCATCACCGACGTACTTCCGGATGGCATTGTTGTAGTCGTAGGTCTCGTTGCCTTCGAGGTCGAGGTAGACCGGCAAGCCGCTTGTCGGGTCGACGTGGCTGTGTTCGACAAGGAAGAAGGAGCCCACCGGCTTGCCGACGATGACCCGCGAATCGTTCGTGCCACCGCTGACTGCATCCGGGGTGTAGTTGCCGATGTCCACGAGTTCGTTGTAGTTGCGGCTCACATTGAGCTCGGTGTTCCATTGCAACTTGCCCACGAGGTTGCGGGATTTTACGCTGAGCTCCACCCCTTGGTTGAGGATGGTGGCGACGTTGTCCCAAAAATTCGTGAAACCCGTGGAAGCCGGTGTGGAGACATTCATCAGCACGTCGCGGCTCATTTTCCGGTACGCCGCCACTTCGACGGAAATGCGGTCCTCGAGGAAACCTGCTTCCAGCGAGGCGTCCCAGGTAGATGACGATTCCCAACGCAACGTGGGATTCTCCGGCTGCATCGGGTACAGGATGGAATCGCCGGCGTAGGTGATGCCGTTGTCGGCGGGGGAGTAGGTCCCGAAGCGGGCATAGTCCGGAAGTGCAGCATTGCCCGTCTTGCCCCAGCTGGTCCGCAATTTCAAGAAGCTCACCCGTTCGGCCTCAAACCAAGGCTCTTCGGAGATGACCCATCCTGCAGAGACCGAAGGGAAGAAGCCATAGCGGTTGTCCCGTCCAAACCGCGAACTTCCGTCCACACGGGCAGTGCCTTGGAAGAAGTAGCGGTCTTTCAACGTGTAGTTTACGCGGCCGAAATAGGAGAGGAAGCTGTGCTGGGAAGGGAGGTTTTGCCGCTCGTTGACGGTTCCGGCCACTTCCTGCAAGCTGTCGAGCTCGAAGACCGGGCCGGTGACGTTGTTGTAGAATTGCGAATAGCCGTAGTTGTCCGTGCGTTGGAATTCTGTGCCGGCAAGGAAGGTGAGCGACTGGGTGTCATCGAGCTCCAGCAGGTAGTCGACGGTGGCGTTGCCATTCCAGTTGAGCACGTAATTCGCATACCGGTTTGCGCTGCCGAGTTCCGTCGTGATGGAGAGCGCGCCCGGGTTGAAGACGTCTTCGCGGATGTGCATGTAGTCAAAGCCCCCGCTGAACTTGACGTGCAGGTTGTCGGCCGGGGTAAAGATGAGCTGTGCGTTGCTGATGGAACGGTCCTCTGTCGTTCGCCATTTCTTCAATTCCCGCACCGCTACCGGGTTTTTTGAGCCGCCCCATTCGTCGAACCAAAGGAAGTACTCGCCCGCCCGATGCAGGGTGTCGCCGCCTTCAATGACATCGTTTTCGTAGCGCACCGGATAGTACGGCAAAGCATTTGACATGGCATCCCCGAGTCCGCCAGACCAGGCAGCGTCGATGCGGTTGTTGCGTCCTTGGCTGAAGGAGGAGCTCAGCAAGATTTGGATCCCATCGGCCGGAGCCAGGTCCAGATTTGCGCGGGCGCTCATCCGCTCGTAGCTGTTGCCCAGGAGGAAGCTCTGGTTGTCATCGTACGAGACGCCGCCGTAGAACGTATAGCGCTTGCCGCCGTGGCGGGCGCCGAAGCTGTGGGCATGCTTGATGCCCGAGCCGATGGTTTGGTCCACCCAATCTGTATTCGTGCCGAGCGCACGCAAGTACGCCTCTTTGCGCGTTTCCGGATCGTCCGCGGCAGAGGTCAAGTTGGGGAGCCAAACATAGCCCGTGCCGCCATCGTTCTCCCACGCTTCTTGGCGCAGGGACAGGTAAGTGTCCGTGTCCATCATGTTCGGCCGGGATGCCGCGGTGCCCACCCCGACGCGGGACGAGAATTCAAACGAGGTGCCCTTCTTCGTGCCGCGCTTTGTCGTGATGAGGATGACCCCGTTCGCACCGCGTGAACCGTAAATCCCCGTGGCGGCTGCGTCCTTGAGGATTTCGATGGACTCGATGTCGTTCGGGTTGATCGTAGCCAAGGGGTTGTTGTTCATGGCCCCTGAGTTCCCCCGCAAAAAGTACTCTTGGGTAATCGGAATGCCGTCCACCACGTAGAGGGGATCGCCACCAGCGGAGACCGACGCCACGCCGCGCACGCGGATGAGGGAGCCGGCGCCGGCCACGCCGGAGCTTTGGCTGACCTGGACTCCGGCGGCTTGGCCTTGCAAGGCGGCTTCAAAGGACGGCGTCTGGATGCCGGTGATTTGTTTGGCCGTGACCTGGGCAATCGAGCCGGTTACTTCTTTCTTCCGCTGCACGCCGTATCCGACAACCACCACGTCTCCGATGAGCACGGCATCTTCCTTCAATGCGATGTTCAACGTGTTTTTTCCGGCGGCGATGGTCACGGTTTTCTTCTGCTTCAGGTAGCCGATGAACGAAAACTCGACCGTGTGCTGGCCGGCCGAGAGCGGGATGCTGTACCGCCCGGAAACGTCGGTGAAGGACCCCTGCTTCCCGCCGTCCACTTGGATGGTGGCCGAAGGAAGGGGGGAGCCAGAGGCATCCGTGACGACCCCTTCGAGGGTTTGGGCGTGCACGGCGAGGGCCCAGCCGAAGCAGGCGAGGCCTGCAAGGAGGAAATTGCGCATGGAGGTTGCGATTCGGTTCGGTGCGAAAGTAGGAAAGCGATGGTGTACGTCGTACACCTTCTCAGCGGACAATCACGAACGATTCGGTGGTGCGGGATTGCAGCGTGCTGACAGAGAGGGAGTAAAGTCCCGCAGGGCAGGAGGGGAGCTCGAGTTCAAGCCGGGTGGCGCCAGCCCGGTGGACGCTGCGGCGTTCGGCCGCCACGAGGCGCCCTGCGACATCCCGCAGTTCGAGCACCACGTCCCCGGGGACGCTCAGGTCGAACAGGACCTGCACCCGGTCGGTGGCAGGGTTCGGAGCAAGCAGCAGTCCATCGGCATCCGCGGCCCCGGCCTCTGCCACGTCGAACACCACCGGTGCGGCGATGGGCGCATCGAGGAACACCCGGTACTCCCCAGGAGCAAACGGCAACGCCGCCCCGAGGTCTGTGACTTCGAAGGACTCGCCGCTGAAGTAGTCGTACCACGTGCCGGTGTGGTGGAACCCGGGGACCATGTTGATGGACGTGACTTGGAAGTTCGCGCCGATGACCGCGTCGAGTTCGGGACCGTCGAGCCGCAGCCGTTTGCCGAAGCCGCCGGCGTCGAAGGTGAAGTCCTGGGTGCGGAACGTGCCGGGGTACGTCGTTTTCAGGTGTGCGAGCCCCTGGATCACCTGGTGGATCCGGTAGCGGTCGGCATCGTTCCGGTAGTCCCAGCGGACGGGTTTGGCCTCCACCCGGCAATCCTCATTGATGGTCACTCCGTCGGAACAAGTATTGATCGAGTAATCGTAGCCGAGTTCTCCGAATTGCCAAATCATCCGCGGGCCCGGCAGGGGCACGTTGACGCACTGGATGGCTTCGATGCGGCGGAGCGCTGTCTCGAGGTCCTGGATGTCGTAGCTGCCGGCGCTGTTGCCGTAGGCCAAATTCTTGAACATCAGCCGCTCTTCATCGTGCGATTCGGCATACCCCACGACCGAGGGCGTGGACATGCCGTGGCTTTGGTAGTTCGCCCAGCTGAGGTTCGAAGTGTAGCCCATGGCCGCTTCCTGGTAGTCGTGTGTAGCGTTCGTCCAGAGCAAGAAACCGTCTTCGGCGAGGGCTTGCTCTTCGTTGAAGTCGCACCAATGCTCGAGGATCATGTAAATCTCCGGGTCGGCCGACCACACGTGGGAGCCGTAGTCGTTCAGGATGTTGATGCGGCTCTGGTCGTAGGAGGGGCCTCCGTTCGGGGTTTGGCTCATGCCTTGGCTGAAGTCCAGCCGGAACCCGTCGATGTGGTAGTTCTCGACCCAATGGTCGAAGACGCGCTTTGTGAATCCGCGGGTAGCGTTCGATTCGTGGTTCCAGTCGTAGAACCAATTCAGCGCATGCGGCGCGGTCACGTTGAACCACGGATTGTTCGCTGCAGGTGCGTTCGCTGCGCTGTTCCAATACAGCATCAGCATCGGGTTCGGCTGGTCGCTGTGGTTCAGCACGATGTCGAGGATCACCGCAATGCCGCGGGCGTGGCAGGCGTCGACGAGCGCCTTGAGCCGTTCCTTCGGCCCGTAGGCCTTGTCCGGAGCGAGGTAAAACGTCGTGTTGTAGCCCCAGCTGTCGTTCCCGTTGAATTCCATGACGGGCATGAGCTGCAAGGCGTTGATTCCGAGCCGATCCAAATAATCCAAGGTGTCAATGATCGCCTGGTAGGTCCGTTCTTCCGTGAAGTCGCGGACGAGCAGCTCGTAGATGACCAGGTCTTCCTTCGGCGGACGCGTGAAGCCCGCGTCCGACCAAACAAACTCCGCAGCCCCCGGCTCGAGCACACCCACCGGGCTATTCTCGGTCAACATCGTCGGGAACGGCAACAGGTCCGGATACG
>CAZMNI010000022.1:15732-16117 GCA_964567615.1 uncultured Chryseobacterium sp. | reverse complement strand
CACAAGGGTGTAGATCTCGGTGGTCGCCGTATCATTAAAACAGTCGGGGTTTTGGACCTCCTTGACCACGGCCTTGAGCCGTTCTTCGAATTCGCCCTTGTACTTCGCCCCAGCCACCAACGCGCCCATGTCGAGGGAGTGGATCACCTTGTCGTGCAGGGTGTCGGGAACGTCTCCGGCCACGATCCTGTGGGCGATGCCTTCCGCGATTGCAGTTTTGCCGACGCCTGGCTCACCGATGAGCAGCGGGTTGTTCTTTGTGCGGCGGCTCAGGATTTGGAGCACACGGCGGATCTCCTCGTCGCGGCCGATGACGGGGTCGAGTTTGCCCTCTGCGGCGAGTGCGTTGAGGTTGCGGGCGTACTTGCCGAGGGCCTCGTAGGTG
>CAZMNI010000022.1:0-15722 GCA_964567615.1 uncultured Chryseobacterium sp. | reverse complement strand
TGCACTTGAGGACGTGGTGGCTGCCCCTTTGCGCAGGGCTGCAATGGCTTGCTTGACGCCGTCGAGCGTGGCGCCGGCGTCCTTGAGGACTTGGGCTGTGGCATCGGTTTCGGCGAGCAAGGACTCGAGAAGCCGGTCAGAAGCCACGTATTCGTCCCCGGCCTTGCGGGCGATGGCTTGGGCGCGTTGCAGCACGTTCACGGCGCTGCGCGACCACGTGGGGGATGCGCCGGTTGCGCTGGGGAGTCCACCGGCCATGCGGTCTACGGCCGAAGTGAGGGCCTTCGTGTTGACATTCAATCGGCCGAGGAGGCCGGGTACGACGGGGTCGTCGACGTGCAGCATCGCATGCAACAGGTGCAGCGTCCCGATTTCCGGGTGGTTGCCGGCAAGGGCCTCTTGCTGTGCGCGGTTGAGGATTTCCTGGCTTTTCAGGGTAAACGTGGCGATGTCCATGGGGATTGTTTTCCGCTGCCGGCGCAAAGGGTGCGCCACTCGTCGGCATGTGTCAAGTTGTCAGGCTTTGCGCGTTCCGCGCGCCAAATTGACTGAATCTCACTACCTTGCACCCATGCATACCGGCCAACATGTGTGGTTCATCGGTTTTATGGGCGCGGGCAAATCGCATTGGGCAACACGCGCCGCCACTGCCCTTGGACGTCCGTGCGTGGACTTGGATCGGGCCATCGAAGCGCGCACTGGCAAGACGGTGGCAGAGCTATTTGCGGAACGGGGTGAGGCGGGATTTCGCGCACTCGAAGCGGAAGAGGTGGCCCGGGTGGCTGCGTTGACTGAGCCGCAGGTGGTGGCAACCGGCGGCGGCACCCCGGAGATTCCCGGAATTTGGACGCTGTTCGAGGCGTCGGGCAGGGTGATTTGGCTGGACGTGGGCTGGCCGGAGTTGGCCCAGCGGCTCGAGGCGGAGCGCGGCACGCGTCCTTTGCTCGCTGGACCGGACTGGGCAGCCGCGGCACGTGCCCTGTGGCTCCGCCGCAGGCCCATTTACGCCCGGGCCCTCGAGGTGTGGCGCGAGCCGAGTGACGCGCAGGTGCTCGCTTTGGCCCAGCGGCTTCAGTCCACCAAATAAGCTGCGTCCGTGGCGGCCGAGCCCTCTGCGGAGGCCTGCACTTCGATGTGCTCCTTCAGCGTGGTACTCAGCGAAAGGCCACAGATGTCCGCCCGCACGGGGAACGAGCGGTGGATGCGATCGACGAGCACGGCCGCTGTGATGCGCTGCGCACCGGCATTCAAGACGGTGCTCACCGCGTGAATGAGTGTTCTTCCGGAATTCAACACGTCGTCCACCACCACCACCGGCATGCCCCGCAGGCGCTCCGGTGCATCACTGAAGACCGCGGGCACGGCGCCGGGATCGTGTTTGTGCAACCGCAGGGTCATGCGCAAAGTGCTCACTTCCGGTGCGATGTCTGCGAGGATGCGGGCTAACCTTTCTGCGACGGCCTCGCCCTGTCCCGCGATGCCCACCACGGCGATTTCCGAGGAATGCGGGTGCAGTTCGAGGACTTCACGCGCCATGCGCTGCAGCTTGCGCTCGATTTGGTCTGCAGTGAGTATCAGGGTCTTGCTCATTCCGGTTCAAAGATGGCGATGGTTTCCACATGGGAGGTGTGCGGAAACTGGTCCACGAGTTGAAGTTTTTTCAGTCGGTAGCCGGCATCGCGCAGCGTGGCGATGTCGCGCGCTTGCGTGGCGGGGTTGCAGGAAACGTACACGAGACGCTTCGCACCGAGCGCGATGACCTTTTGGAGGGTCTTCGGTGCAATGCCGGCGCGGGGCGGATCCACGACAGCGCACGCGATGCGCCCCGCGTACTCCGGATGGGCCTCCAAATACTTGCCGACATCCGCCGCATGGAACCGGACCCGCTCAAGGCCATTGCGTGCGGCGGAGGCCTCAGCATCTGCGATGGCGGTTGCGACGAGTTCCACGCCGATCACTTCCGCATTCGTTTGCTGGGCGATGAGCTGTGCAATGGTTCCAGTTCCGCAGAACAAATCGAGCACCACCCCGTCCTGCGGCCCTTCCCGCACAGCGTCCACGACGGCTGCGTAGAGCTTCTCTGCACTGGCGGGATTCGTTTGGAAAAAACTCGGCATCTGCACATGAAAGGTCAGCCCAGAAAGTTCCTCTTCCAGGTAGGCGCGGCCGAGCACAAGTTCCCGCTGGCCATCGCGCGCTTCCACGCGTTCTCCGGTATCGTCGTTTACGGTGTGCAAGAAGCCCTCGAGCCGCTGGCCGAAGAGCGCCTGCAGCAACCCCGTGAAACCCGCGCGATCGAAGCGTTCTAACGCGTGGGACGTGGTCACCAAATTCACGAGCAATCCGTTCGTTTTCCTGCTTTTACGCACCACAAGAAACCGGAAAAATCCCGTTCGCCGCGGGGCATGCCAAGGCGGCAAGCCCGAAGACTCGCACCACGCGCGCACTTCGGGCATTGCGCGCTCCACGTCGGCATCGAACAGGCCGCTGTCCCGTTCGAGGTTTTCAACGGCCCACCACGTTCCGCGGCGCTTGAACCCGAGACCGAAACGGTCCTCTTTTTCGCCGGTTTCCGGATTGTGGACGATCGCGCCGAAGCTGTACTCCATCTTGTTGCGGTAATGCCACCCGCCCGGTGAGACAATCCAACCGGCAAATACGGACCCCACATCATCGACTCCCCCGATGCGCGTGAAGAGTTCGAGCACCGTTTCCTCCTTGTACTTCCGCTGCACTTCGATGGGCACGCGGGCATACGGTGCCCCTGGGATTTCCTGGAATCCGGTCTCTACCTCTTCCGGCGACCGCTCGAGCACATCGACTAACGCACATTCCGCATGGCGGGGTTTGCACGCCACCACCCGTGCTTTGACCCGCTGCCCCGGAAAGGTATTTTCCACAAACACAGTGAACATGCCCGCTTCCGTCGGTACCCGGGCGATTCCTTGGCCGCCGAAAGCATAACGCGCGATGGTGAGTTCCAATTCCTCACCCTTCCGGAAGATGCGTGTGTGTTTCAAGGGCACAAAGGTCGGGGGTAGAAGGTATCTTGCGCGCATGTGGTCTGTGCTCTGTGCTGCGATGTGCTCGGGACTGACCGGGGGGAGTGCCACGGACACGGTGTGGTATGAACTCGGTGTGGCCACGTTCAACGTGCGGTACGACAATCCTGCGGACACGCTCAAGTGGCGCGATCGGCACCGCGAGGTGGCGGCGGCTGTTGCGGGCTTCGACCTTGTAGGATTTCAGGAGGTGCTTCCGCACCAAATGCAAGACCTCCGCGCAGATCTGCCCCACCTTGCTGCCTTCGGTACCGGCCGGGATGCCGATGGCGGCGGCGAAGCCTGTCCGGTTTTTTGGAATCCCGACCGGCTGGATTTTCTCGGGGGAGAGGTCCGGTGGCTTGCCCCAGATTTTGGACAGCCCGGGGCAATCGGATGGTCTGCCACGCTTCCCCGCATCGCCACGCTGTGTGCGTTCCACGACCGTTCTTCTGGACGGATCCTGCGGGTCATCAACACCCACTGGTGCCACGAAAGCAGCGAGGCACGCGCAGGTTCCGCTGCAATGATTGCTGGGTGGACCGGGTTTGACCCGGATGCGGTGGGCATCGTGCTCGGAGATTTGAATGCTCCGGCGGAAAGCGAGGAGGTGCAGACGCTCCTGCGAAACGCCGATTTAGCGGATGTTTACTCGGCTGCCACGTTCCGGTGCAGACCAGCCTATGGCACCTTCTCCACCTTTCTTCCGGCCCACTTGGCGGCTGCACCGCGCATAGACCACATTTTCGTCCGCGGAGCACAGGTCAAATGGACATGTGCAGACGAGTACATCAAGTGGGGAGTGTACATTTCGGACCACCTCCCGGTGCACGCAATCCTATCCTTGGCGACTCCATGAAGCGCTTCTCTGTGCTCCTCGGTCCTGTGCTTTTTGCCGCGTTTGGCCTCGGTTTGCCTGCTGTGGCGGGTGCTTCTGAAGCCGCTGCATGGGCAGTGGCGGCCGTGGTTTGGATGCTTGTCTGGTGGGTTGCCGAGGTGCTGCCCATCGCGGTGACTTCGCTGCTGCCCATTTTGATCCTTCCTGCAACCGGCGTCTTGTCCATCGATGAGGTTACCCAAGCGTACGGCTCCCCCTATGTGTACCTGTTTTTGGGCGGTTTTTTACTGGCCATCGCGCTTGAGAAGTGGCATGTCCACCGGAGGGTTGCCCATTTCATCCTCGTGCGCACGGGGACTTCGGGCAGGCGGATTGTCTTGGGCTTCATGCTGGCGACAGCATTTCTGAGCATGTGGATTTCGAACACCGCAACGACGCTGATGATGCTGCCCATCGCCCTTTCCATTGCGGGCCATGTGCCTTCGCAGCGCGAGGCGTTGGCTCCTGCACTTCTGCTGGCAACTGCATATGCGGCCAGCATCGGAGGAATCGCCACGTTGGTGGGCACGCCACCGAATGTCGCAATGGCTGGAATCTTGGCCGAATCATTCGGTGTGCACATTACGTTTTTAGGTTGGATGGCAGTGGCGTTCCCCTTTGCACTGGGGCTTCTGCTCTTTACGTACGCCTTTTTAACCCGCGTTTCGTTTCGGATCACGTCTGCTGAAGATCCTGAAGCACGCGCCCACATCGCTGCGATGGGGGACAGTTTGGGACGATGGACTGCGCCGGAACGCCGCGTTGTCGCAGTGTTCGTGGGGACAGCATTGCTCTGGATTTTCGGAGGCACCTTGCGGGATGCTACGGGCTTTCCCATCCAAGATGCATGGGTAGCAATCCTCGCAGCGGTGGTCCTGTTTGTGGTACCTACGGGTCCGGGTGAACCGGCGCGCTTGCTGGACTGGGAAGATGCCCGTTCCCTGCCTTGGGAAATTCTGTTGCTGTTCGGAGGGGGGCTGGCCGCGGCAGAGGCCCTGGCGCGAACGGGGGTGTTGGAGGGCGTTGCGCAATTTCTCGTTGCAGAATTGGACTTCCCATGGTGGGGGCTTGGACTGGTGCTCATTGTCGTTGCTCTTTTTTTAACGGAGGTCATGAGCAACCTGGCGTTGACGGTGGTCCTTGTCCCGGTTGTTGCAGAATTGGCGCCCGGTTTGGGCCTGCATCCGCTGACTTTGGCCGTTCCTGTGGCCATCGCCAGCAGTTGTGCGTTCATGCTGCCCATGGGGACTCCTCCGAATGCCATTGTGTTCGGCAGTGGACAACTGAAAATGGCCCACATGGTGCGCGCGGGATTTTGGCTGAACGTTGCAGCCTGTGTATTGGTTTTCATCTTGATGGTGGCAGTGATTGAACCTTCGGCGGCAACTTGGATGCATTCCCATGGAAATTTGGTTGATTGAAGGCCCGAACCTGAACCTCGTCGGCATCCGGGAACCCGACACCTATGGGACGCGCACGTTGGATGCCCTTTGGGAAAACTGGCTGCCCGGGTGGAAGGCACGCGGGATCAACGTCCACCGAATGCAGACCAATGTGGAGGGAGAACTGGTCAACCGACTGCACGAGGTAGGGTTCAGTGCAAGCGGCATTGTGCTCAACCCGGGCGGATATACCCACACGAGCGTTGCCATTCGCGATGCCGTTGCCGCCATCGCGGCACCTGTCGTGGAAGTGCATTTGAGCAACATCCACGCACGGGAGGATTTCCGTCGGGTTTCCCTCTTGAGCCCGGTGTGCCGTGGAGGAATTTTTGGTCTGGGACTGGAGGGGTACCGGTTAGCCGTTGAAGGGATTGCATCGTTCACTGGGGATCTGACAGGACGATAAGCGATTCAAACGAACGCTGGGTCCCCGATGCGTGGCCTCGCAACTCAAGGATGTACAAGCCCGGGGTCCAGGTGGAGACATCGACCCATGTCGGGCCTGCGTGTACCGGTTGCTCCGAAATTGTCATGCGGCCGGTGCCATCCCATGCGGTCCACGTCCACGGAGAGGTGCCCCAAGTGGGCGGTGGATGGATCTGAACCCAGCTTGAGGCGGGGTTCGGGTAAACGCGCCCGTCCGCTTGAGGAGGGTCAATGCGCACGCGGGGTTTTGTGAATTCTGCTTCTACTATCGGACGGTCTTCGCCCGGAGAAGTGCACACCGTGTGCTGGACAGGGCTGGGATCTGAGACAAACACTTCGGCGGTGCAATCGGATGTGGAGAATCCCATGCCGGGCAACGGAGAGGCCCACGCACCATCGGATGCGTTTCCCCACCAGGCATTCGCAGGAGCATGAAGTACAAACGCGCTGTCCGGACACGCCATGGACAAGGTTCCCACAAAAGCCCCGATTTCCCAGCTTCCGAAGGTGCTTTGCCCGAAGTGCAGGGCGGGAACGGGGGCATCGTCGAATGCGATGTGGACGCGGTTCGTGCGAAACACGTTGCGGGCATCGTCTTCCATGCTGAGTGCAGCTCCGGTTGCTGCAGCGATGCCGGTGCCTAAAGCATAAAACTCAGAACAGGTGATGCGCACGTGTCCGGCTGTGACGGACAACCCGGTTTCGCTCTCGCTGAATTCGCACGAAGCGATTGTAGCTCCTTCCGAGCAACCCGACAAAGCGAGCAGCGCTGCATCGGATGCGGTGTTTGCAGTGAACGTGCACCCTTCTATTCGCTGGGGGAACGCGGAGGCTGCCACGGCAAAGGGGGCATGCATGAACACGCTCGCGGTGACCCGAACGCCCGATGCCACGGCGTTGAGTGTGCAATCTTCGAAGTGGCAAGCATCGGCTTGCAGTGCAGCACCGGAGGCATGCGAGTGGGTGAAGTTCAACCGGCGCAGGGAAGATTGCGAGGCACGGAATCGGTTGTAGGCGAACAAGTTCGCGTTGCCCCAGCCCCCCTCAACCCGGGTGGAATCCCACCGGGAGCGCGCGTGCAGCACACAGGTTGCTGCAAATCCCAATTTGACTTGTGCATTCCTTACCCTGAGCTCCCCGGGGCCGTACACCCCGAGTCCTGCGGACGATTCGACTTCGAGAGCGGTGTGTTGGGGGTGTACTCCTTGCACCGTGAGCGCACCTCCACCTCCGATAGAAACCGTGGAGAAAGCTGCGGTGAACAGCCGCCCTGCCCCCGCAATTGCTACATCGCCAGAGGTTTCGATGCGTCCGCCATGCAACTGGACGGTGGCAGATTCGTCCGCCAGATAAATGCGTCCAGGGGCTGCAAGGTGCAGGGTCGCATCTCCGTGGACTGCGATGGACGCATCTCCATGCAGCGCGGTTAAGTCGGTCTGCAGGATCAATCGTCCTCCGGGATGCAGTTCGATGGAAGATCCCGGGGCGATATCGAGTTCGCTGCCGGCTTCGAGGAGCACGGTTTGGTCCGCGTGGATGTGAAAGGTGGCCGGGGCACCGGGAGCGCCGACCTGCAGCCGGCTGCCTGCATGGAAAGCAACCGAATCGGCACACGGCACCACCTCCGCATCGTGGTACAAAGCGACGCCGCCGGGCGCAAAGAAATGCGTGCCGGGTACCCAGTGGGAGTATGGCAGTTCTGCAGGGTAGGTGAGCAAGGCCGACGTTGAATCTGCCGTGTCGAGGTGGTGGTCGCCTCGAAGGAGCCATGCAAGCAAGGTGGGCAGGTGGTCCTTTACGTCGCAGTGCGAGGCGCTGGGTCGGCTGGTCGGTTGGATGGAAATACCGTCAAAGGGCGATACACCGCCGGCTGCCCAAACATCCAGGTCCAATGCGGAGCGCGCCGGGATGAACATTCCTGGGCTTTGCACCGATTGCAGGTCCAGTCCCGCTTCTTCCAGGGCTTCTGCAAAGGAAGTCAGATGTCCAGATGTGCTTCCAGGCAGGGCTTCCCAAACCGGTGCAAAGGAGGGAGCAGTTGCGGTATATGCATACCACAACTCCCCGGATTCGAGGGGCGTCGGGTGCGGCAGGGTGAGGTCGCATGTGATGTAGGAATCCGCGGTGGATTCGGGGTGATCGGCATTGCCTGGCAGTGCATACAGGGCCACGTGCCCCCATTCCCACCCCCAAGCTTCCCCTGATGCTTCGAGCAAGGGGCCGGTGTTCAGCAGTGAAGGTCCGTCTGGTCGGCCATTCGATACCGCTAAGGTCAACGGGAGTTCGGGAAGGCCTGCGGTTGCGAGTGTTCCTTGGAGTGCCTCAAATGCGTCCAATCCCGGCCCTGCGTGGGCAACGAGCAACTCTTGTGCGGCAGGAGAATACAGGGCTTCGAGCATGGCATGGGCAGGCGCGGAGTTCGGTGCGAGCGCGAAGAGGGCCTGCTGCAGGGATATAGGGAGATACGCCCCGCGGAACGGACTGTCGAGGGCAATGAACAGCCGCGTACATGCCGGTGTGCCACTTGCTTCCATGGCCGACAAGGCGTGGCGCACGATGAGCCCGCCCATGCTTGCGCCCACGGCGACCAGCGGCTGATTTCCCTGTTTCCAGGCGGTGCAGAAGCCGATGACTTCTTGAACCAAGGCACTTTGTGCGGCCACTTCGCGTGTCCCATCGCTGAAGTCCAAATAGACCACGTCGTAGCCAGCCACGTGCAGGGAGTCCAGCAAATCGGGCAAGTATTCCGTGTCCGGATATGTGCTTTGCGTGCAATTCCAAAGAACCTCCCAGTGCATGTCACCCGCTCCGATCATGGGGATGTGGGTTGAAAGGCCCGGGTCAAATCCCTCGACGATGAGCACCGGTCGGTCGAAGAGCTGATCCGCCCCGAGCCGTGGCAAGGCCCAGCCCTCCACGGGGTCAGAGCCATAAAAGGTGCCGACCCACCAGGGATTTTCAGGGTCCGGAGAAGGCCACTGCGGCAGGTCAGGAAGCGGCATGTCACACGGGGGCAACACGCGGAGCAGGAGGTCCGTGGAAGATGAAGCGGCGGTGAGTTCGATGTGCACCGCGGTTTGGTAAGGACCGATGCAATGCGTGAACGGAACGCCGGAGGAGACCTCGAAAGCCACCCCGTCGAGCGAAATGTGACATCCTGCCGCACAGAGCGTGTCGGCAAGTACGAACCGTTGCTCGCCGGGATACAGCCGGTCGCGGCTGCTGGCGAGGTGAAGTGGCAGGAGGGAATCGCCAGTTTGGGCAAAGAGTGCTACGGCATCGTACGTCCTGTCCGCCGCCTGCAGAGCCGCTTTGAGGGTCGATTCGGGCACGACTGCAGCGCCGCGGTTGCGCAAATCGAACCGGCTTTGGACCTGGCTTTCAGGTGTGCGTTGTGCTGCTGCCGCTGGTGCGAGGCAGGTCACCGCGCAGAAGAAAAATGTCCGGTACATGGCCTCACGGGGTTACAGACACAACCAACGTATCCAGTGCAGGTCCCGGTGCGGTGGCCAGTGCTCCGCAGTAGCGGATCATGCCGTCAGGCAACTGGGCATGGATGGACCAAAACCGCTGTGTGCCATCCGGTTCAGGAGGAAGTACATCGGGCCAAACCAACACCGCGCGGTCCGGGTCCTGGGGTTCAAACCACGCATCACCGTGGGCGGGAAATCCGGTCGACCACGCCTGCCCCGGATCCGGGGAAGCGGACCATTCCGGAAAGACAAAATACCTCGCCGGGGGACCCCAGAGACCCGGCAGCCGACTCAACTGAAAGCGGTACCATGTCGGGGTTGCAGCAGCCACCCGCCATTCGGCGTTGTCGGGCGCAACCAGTGCCATCCGGACCGGTGGCAACCAGCCCAAATCCGGATGGAAAACAGCGGCTTCTGTGGCGGCAGGCGTACCGGACCTCGGCCATGCACACGAGCCTGCGTTTCCTATCCTGAGCGTGTCGGAAAGGGCTTCGTAGGTCGTCCCGCTTCCCCAGGCTCCGGTCGAGCGGGAAGCGCCGAGCACGCGAACCCAACCTGAATCGGCGGGCGAACCGTCGGAATAGCACAAAGCAATGCGGTGGGTGTCGGGCACCGGCGTCTCCGGGGCACACCCGCAGGCAGCGCAAGCTGCCCACAAGCGAACGAGGTGTTTCATGCCGCGAAGCACGCATTCCTGCGGTGCCACTTTGGGCGGATTTTGCCTGTGCGCGGTGCTGGTTTGTCCGCGTGAACTGCGTTCGCTACCGGTAGGTTGAAATGGCACGGTCGAGCACGGAAGCGAGTGCCCGCGCATCGCGTGTCCCCAGCTGTAGCCCGAACGAAACACTCCGTCCCCGGTGGCGCATGTGCAACGCTTCACCGCCGATGATCCACGGTTCGATGTCCAAGACATGGAACAACTTTCGGGGATCGCGCTCTACCACTTCGAGCTTTGTAATAGCTTCTAATTCATAAAGATAGGCCTTTCCCCAAGTGCCCCAAGCGCGCTTGTAGGTGAGTTCTCCGGCCCGGATGCGCAATGTCTCCCGCCCGATCTTCCGCCAAACGAGCACCTTTCCGATGCGCACGGCAAAAAAGGCCCAAAACGCAAGACAGATGGCCAGGAACATCCGCTCGTCAGGGGTGGAGGCAATCGCCCACCCGTAGGCCATGCCCGCGCCTGCAATCCACCAGCAGAGATACCAACTCGCTATGGCCCACCAGGTGCGGGTTGGCACGTGTTGGGCAATGACGACGGTGATGGCATCGGCGTGCTGCATCCAGGTGATGCGCGCACCGATGGCCGTAGGTTCAGCCGTTTTTGAGGGCTTCGTCATAGGCCGCGAGGTAGGAGGGGAGCACTTTGTCGATGCGGAATTCTTCCGCCCGTTCCCGCGCTTGTTTGCGGAATTTCGCCAACTGCTTCGGTTCAAGCAAGCGGAGCGCATGCGCCGCCATGCCCGCCACATCTCCCACTTCACAGAGCAGGCCGGACACGCCGTGGCGAATCACTTCAGGCAGACCTCCTGCATCGGTAGCAAGGACGGGCACGCCCGCAGCCATCGCCTCGAGTGCCGCAAGTCCGAAGCTCTCCGACTCGGAGGGCAGCACAAATAGGTCACTGACTTTCAGCGCTTCGACGGGGTTCTTCACCTTTCCAAGGCAGATGACATCGCCCTCGACCCCAAGCGTGCGTGCCAGGTGTTCCGCGGCAGGCCGTTCCGGGCCGTCGCCGACGAGGAGCAGTTTTGCCGGACGCACTTTGCGCACTTCCGCAAACATCCGGACCGCGTCGCACACCCGTTTGACGGGGCGGAAGTTCGAGATGTGGGTGAGGATGGGTTCTCCGTGGGGGGCAATGGTCGCACGGAATTCTTCATCCGCAGGCCCTTCCATGTGCTGCGGATGGTAAAAGTTCGGTACCACGCGGATTTCCCGGTTCACGCCGAACAATTTGAATGTGTCTGACCGGAGGCTTTGGGAGACGGCCGTGACCGCATCGGAGGCGTTGATGGCGTACGAAATGACCGGCTCGAAGGCGGGATCGCGGCCCAGCAGGGTGATGTCCGTGCCGTGCAGTGTGGTCACGACGGGCAAGCGGGTGCCTTCGATGGCGAGGATCGTCCGCGCCATGATGGCTGCACTCGCGTGCGGAATGGCGTAGTGCACGTGGACCAAATCCAGCTGGCGGTTGCGCGCGACTTCCACAATTTTGCTGGTCAAGACCAACTCATAGGGCGGATAGTCGAACAGCGGATATTCGGACACGTTCACCTCGTGGTAGAACACGTTGGCCCGGAAACTCCCTAACCGTGCGGGCAAGTCGTAGGTGATAAAATGGATTTCGTGGCCCGCCGCTGCCAGCGCCTTCCCCAGTTCTGTCGCCACCACCCCGGAACCTCCGAAGGTGGGATAGCACACCATGCCGATGCGCATCATGCGGCGCGCCCCAAAAGCGTTTCGTACACCACCCGCTGCACTTCCGTTCGCACATTCAGTTCGGCGAGTTTGCGGTTCGAGGCATCGGGAAACACGCGGTTGCTCAGGAAGACGAACACGACTTCGTGCTCGGGGTCTGCCCACGCGCAGGTCCCCGTGAATCCTTGGTGACCGAAGGTGCGCGGCGAAACCTGCGGGCAGGTGGGGCCCTCCACTCCGGGAGCCGCCGGCCGGTCGAAACCGGAGGCCTTCCGGTTTGCGGGAAACTCCCGCACCGGAGCAGTCCATGCGGCCACGGTTTTCGGATCGAACACCTGCGTGCTCGCATACCGTCCTCCGTTGCAGAGCATGGCCATCAACCGGGCCAAATCAAGTGCATCGCTGAACAAGCCGGCATGCCCAGCCACACCTCCGATCAACGCCGCGCCCGGATCGTGTACGTGTCCACGCAGCACCTGCTTGCGGAACGTCTGCTCGTGTTCTGTAGGGGCGATGCGGGACACGGACAGCCGCTCGAGGGGGCGGTACCCCATGGTCGGCAGCCCCATCGGCGCATACACTGCGGCCTCGACCGCAGCGTCGAGCGACGTCTGTTCGCGCTGCTCCACGATGCGCTGCATGAGATAATAACCTAAATCACTGTATTTCAGAGTTCCTATCGGCGCAAGCGGCGTCTGAACAATGCGTTTGACCACCGTGTCCTGCCACGTTGCTGCTGCATAGATTCCCTCTGCAACCTGCCGGGGGTGTGCGGCATCGCGCACCGGAGAAAACGCACCCGGGACCTGCTCCGCTTCCGCTGCAAACGGCAGGAACGGCGGAAGTCCGGATTGATGGGCCAGCAGGTCCTGCAACGTTCGGGTTCCCAATTCGCTGCCAGCAAGTTCGGGGAGCAAGGCTTCCAGCCGATTGCTGCGATGCAAGGCGCCCTGCTCTTCGAGCTTCATCAGGGCGAGCGTCGTGGAAGCGATTTTTGTGATGCTGGCCAAATCGTAGACGGTCTCCTCCGTGACCGGCACCTTTCCGTCCAGCGTCCCGTACGCGCCATCCAGCACAATCCGGCCTTTGTGAGCTACCACCACCCGGCACCCCGGCATGGCGCCTGCTGCGATGGCCGCATTGACAATCGAGGCCACCTGGGATTCTCCGTTCCACGGTTCAGCCAGCCAGCCGAGCCGTTCACCGCCTTCGAACGGAATGCCGTCCCCGGCGCGGAACGGGCCTGCACTGACGGGGAGCCGCCCCCCTGCGCGCCCGGCTCCCGCAACGGCCTCAGCCACCACGGCCTGTGTGCGTTCGTCGTCTTGGTATGCGACAAGCAGGACATCCCACGCGTCGGTTCCCCCACACCGACCGAGCAAATAGGGGCTTCCGTACACGATTAACCCGACACGCGCGCCCCGCTTTCGAGCTGCTCGCGCGGCATTGAGTACCCCGCCGATGGTCTCGTCGCTCACGCCGAATCCTTGACCCGGTTTGCTGTTCGTGCCGCGGAGGTGGAAAAGCACGAAATCCCCTGCGCCGGTCTCCGCAGGCAAGGCAGCAGGAGAGGCCACTGACCGCACCGCCGGTTTTGCCCCTAACATCTTCTTCAAGGGGGCATCAAACGCTTCGGGTGCAGCCCCGGTGCCCGCTTGGACAGAAAACACCCGCGCAGTAGCAGGGCCGAGGGGCAGGGTGGTGTCCGTGTTCCGCAAAACGGTCAAGGACGCTGCGAGCAATTCCCGGTGCAGCGTCTCCTCCCCCGGGAAGGCAAACGGGGTGCCCCGCGCCGGAACGGGTTCTGCGGTGCGCAACCAAAATTTGGCCTCCAGCACACGGCGGCACTTCTCCGCGATGGCTGCCGAATCGAGCCGTCCGCCCGCAATGGCCGCTTGCACCTCTGCAATCGCTTCTGCAGGTTTGCCAGGGAACACCAGCACATCGTTCCCGGCAATCAACGCATCTGCGTGGGGAGTCTCGGTTGCCGCAAAATCAGCAAACCCCTTCATCGTCAAAGCGTCTGTGAAAGCAAGACCCCGGAAGCCGATGATGCCGCGCAACAGCGAATCGACAATGGCACCGGAGAGGGTAGAGGGAATGCCTTGCTGGGCTTCAAAGGCCGGTATGTTCAGGTGGGCCACCATCATCGCACCCACACCGGCCGCAGCCAAATCCCGGAAAGGCGCAAGTTCAACAGAATCGAGCCGCAACGCATCGTGCGCGACCGTCGGCAGCGTGTAGTGGGAGTCGCTATCGGTGTCGCCGTGGCCCGGAAAGTGTTTGGCGGTAGCTAACACACCACCGTCTTGCAGGCCCTGGGCATACGCCACTCCGAGCTTTCCGGCCCATTCGACGGATTCTCCGAAGGACCGGTTGCCGATGACCGGATTTGCAGGGTTCGAGTTGACGTCAACGACCGGAGCGAAGTTGATGTGCACGCCGGTTGCACGCAATGAGGCAGCCACGGCTTTCCCCCACCGGCGGATCAGCGCAGTGTCCCGGGTGGCACCCAAGGTCAGCGCCCGCGGCCAAGAGCGGGTCGAGTCAAGCCGCATCCCGAGGCCCCATTCGGCATCGGAGGAAAACCAAAGCGGGATGTCGGTGTTTGCACGCAGTCGCGCGATGCGTTCGCGCTGGAGTTCGGGGCCACCTTGCATGCAGATAAATCCCCCTACGCCGTAATCGCGCACCCATCCTTCAGCTTCTTCCCAATTTGCCCGGTCGGGTTTTGCATACACCGGGGGCATGAGGAGTTGGGCGATTTGGCGGTCCAGCGGCAGGGTTTGCAGAACTGAATCTGCCCAGGCGATGGATTCCCGCGTTCTGTAGATGGGTTCGGTTCCCACGGGTTCGCGGAAGGGCACTGCGGATTCCGCCACGCCGGTTTTAAACCAACCGGAGACAAACGTGGCGGCGGAAATCACGGCCACTGCTCCGGCAACGAGGGAGACGGGCACAAGCCAGCGGGCGATGCGCATGGGTCAGACGGGATGGGTGAGGCGACGGGCGTGGGCGAGCAAGAACTCAAACTGCTCATCCATAGTCAGATGGCTGTTGTCTAAAACGATGGCATCTTGGGCCTGGACAAGCGGAGCCACTTCGCGGGACGAATCGATGCGGTCCCGTTCCACGACATTTGCTAAGACGCTTTCGAACGAGTCGTCCCGCCCGGCAGCGTGGAGTTCGTCCAGCCGTCGCTGCGCCCGCACTTCGGGCGAGGCGGTGACGAAAAACTTCAGGTCCGCTTTCGGCAACACCACGGTTCCGATGTCCCGCCCATCCATGACCACCCCGCCCATGGAGGCCATCCTGCGCTGCAGGTGAACGAGCTTCGTCCGCAGCTCCGGAACCGTTGCGACCGGACTGACCCAGCGCGTGACTTCCGCGGAACGGATTTCCTTTTCCACATTCATGCCCGACAGGTAGGTCTCCTGGCGACCGGTGCTCGGGTTGTACTTGAACTGGATGAAGAGCCGGTCGAGGCCCGCCACGAGCTTTTCAGCATCCAAACCGTCGGAACCGATGGCCCGTTCCCGCAGGGCGAACAATGCCGCTGCGCGGTACATCGCGCCGGTATCGATGTACACTAACCCGAGCTCCGTGGCCAATGCCCGGGCCATGGTGCTTTTGCCGGCCGACGCGTGTCCGTCGATCGCAATCGTAATCCGATGGCGGTCCATGCGGCGAAATTAGGACGGATTCCAGGTCAGACCGAGGTGGGTCGATGATCCAGCAAAATGGTAGGTTGCCCGCGTCACCTGGAGCCCGAACGCTTTGACCCGGAAGGCGACCCCGAGGGCAAGTCCTGCAGTCCCTGCGCGTCCTCCGGAGGCGAGTTCTTTGCGGCGACGGTAGTCGTAGCCGATTTGGAAGCGCAGCGACTCCGAGAGCTTCAATTCCGTGCCCATACCGATGTGCCGCATCAACCGATCTCCGAACGCCCACGTCCTGTTGTTGAGCGTGTCTCCGGTCAGGGGGTCGATGGTGTCGTCGTAGATGCCCGGCGGCGCCAGGTCCCACGTAAGCAGGTGGCCTGCACGGG